>CALMPB010000250.1 GCA_937871985.1 uncultured Burkholderiaceae bacterium | reverse complement strand
CAGGAGACTTCGTGGATCACCCAGCACCCGGCGCCGCGGCGCCCTCTTCCCTGCGCAACGATATCCGCCTGCTTGGCAAAACCTTGGGCGAAGTCATCAAGGAATGCGACGGCAAGGCCGTCTACGAGATCATCGAAAAGCTTCGGCAGGCGGCGGTGAAGTTTCGCCGCGAGGGGGATGCGGCATCGGGAAAAATCCTGGAGCGGCAAATCGTGCGGCTGGCCAGCCACAAGGCCAACTCGGTTGCCCGGGCGTTCAGCTATTTCCTGCAATTGTCCAATATCGCCGAAGACCGCGACCAGAACCGGCGCCAGCGAAAGCACGAGCTGACCAGCGGCGAGCCCTCGCACGGCAGCCTGCAGCATGCCCTGACGTTTCTGAAGGCGCAGGGCATCGGCGGACACAAGATCCGGCGCTATCTGGAAAGCGCCTGCATCGTGCCGGTGCTGACCGCGCACCCTACCGAAGTCCAGCGCAAAAGCACCCTGGATCTGCACCGCGAAATCGCCGCCCTGCTGGCTCACGAACAGGACACCCTGACGCCTTCGGAAAGGCACGCGCTGCAGAAGCGGCTGACGGGCCTGGTCGCCATGCTGTGGCAAACGCGCATGCTGCGCCAGCAAAGGCTGACGGTCATCGACGAAATCGACAATGCGCTTACCTACTACACCAGCACCTTCCTGACCGCCATTCCACGGCTCTACCAGGAGCTGTCGAATCAACTGCAAGGCCCGGCCCGCAGCATTTTCGACGAGGACGACGAACCGCTGCCGCCATTCCTGCGCATGGGAAACTGGATAGGCGGCGATCGGGACGGCAATCCCAACGTCAATGCGGCGACTCTGGAACAAGCGCTGCTGCGCCAGTCCACCCTGGTGCTGCGCCACTACCTGCACGAAACCAAGCAACTGGGAACCGAGGTGTCCATCTCCCAGTCGCTCAGTTCGGTAAGCCCCGCGCTGCGGGAGCTTGCCCAGGAAAGCCAGGATCCCTCCCCTCACCGTCTGGACGAGCCGTACCGCCGCGCCTTCATTCATATCTATGCCCGGCTGGCCGCCACGTCCGTCGCGCTGACCGGCCACTCGCAGGCGCTTTGGCCGACCTACGACGCCTCCCCCTACGCGGATCCCCAGGAGTTCGAGCACGACCTGCAAATCGTGCTCGACTCGCTCGACAAGCATCATGGCTCGCTCATCGCGCCGCTGCGGCTTGCCAGCCTGCGCCAGGCGGCCAGCGTATTCGGCTTCCATCTGGCCACGGTCGATCTGCGCCAGAGCTCGGACGTCCACGAACGCGTGCTGACCGAGCTGTTCAAAGCGGCCGGCGTCATGCGCAACAACAAGGTCGTCGACTACGCCGCCCTGTCCGAAGAGGAACGCATCAGCCTGCTGCGCAGCGAAATCCGCCAGGCCAGGCCCCTGGTGTCGCCATGGATGTCCTATTCGGCCGAAACCGAAAAAGAGCTGGCCATCTTGCGCATGGCGGCGGCGTGCCGCAAAAAATACGGCGACATGGCCATCAAGCAGGCCATCGTATCGCATACCGAGACGCTCAGCGACCTGCTCGAGGTGCTGGTGCTGCAGCAGGAAACGGGGCTCATCGCGCCGGCCTGGAACCAGGCCTCGGACAGCGGCGAAGGCGGGCTGATGGTGGTTCCCCTGTTCGAAACCATACCCGACCTGGAGCGCAGCGCCGGCATCATGGCGCAGTGGCTGGATCTGCCCGAAGTCAAGGCCCGCGTGCGCCACGCGCAAGACGGCGTGCAGGAAGTCATGCTGGGGTATTCCGACAGCAACAAGGACGGCGGCTATCTGACTTCGAACTGGTCGCTTTACCAGGCCGAACGCCAATTGGTCCAGGTATTCCTGAAACGCAAGACTCGCCTGCGGCTGTTCCATGGCCGCGGCGGATCGGTGGGCCGCGGCGGCGGATCGAGCTTCGACGCCATTCTTGCCCAGCCGCCAGGCACCGTCAACGGCCAGATACGGCTGACCGAACAAGGCGAAGTCATACAGGCCAAATACAAGAACGCCGAGGTCGGGCGCTATCACCTGGAAATGTTCGTCGCGGCGACGCTCGAGGCCAGCCTGGCGCCCAAGCTCGCGGCGGCGCAAACCGAAGACGAGAACATGGCCCGGTTCGGCTCGGCCCTGGACTTCATGTCGGCCACGGCCCAGCAAGCCTATCGCGATCTGGTCTACGCCACGCCGGGCTTCAACGATTACTTCTTCGCCTCCACGCCCATTCTCGAAATCGCCGGGCTGAACATCGGCTCGCGGCCCTCGTCGCGCAAAGCCAGCCAGAAAATCGAGGACCTGCGCGCCATTCCATGGGGGTTTTCATGGGCGCAGTGCCGCCTGTTGCTGACCGGCTGGTACGGCATGGGAACCGCTTTGTACCACTACGTCGAACACGGCCACGAGAACGGGCCGGCGACAACCGGAGCACGCCTGGCCCTGCTGAGGAAAATGGCGCGCGACTGGCCCTTCTTCAGGACGCTGCTGTCGAACATGGAGCAGGTGCTGGCCAAGACCGACCTGGGCATCGCCCGACAATACGCCGGCCTGGTGCCCGACGCCGCCCTGCGCAACCATGTGTTCGGGCGCATCGAAGCCGAATTCATGCTGACCAGGGAAATGTTCACGCGGGTCGCCCAGCGCGAACTGCTGGCCGAAGACCCCCTGCTGGCCAATGCCTTGAGCGAACGCTTCGCCTACATCGACCCGCTCAACCACCTGCAGGTCGAGCTATTGAAGCGCCATCGGCAGGCAGGAGAAAAAGCGCCGCGCCGCGACGACAAGGAAAGCCAGATCCAGCGGGCCATACACATGACGATCAACGGCATCGCCGCCGGGCTGCGCAACTCGGGCTGAAGTCGGAATCGAGCGGCTCTGGCGGGCTGCTGGCCCGCCGGGCGCCAGGACGGCTTCTTCCGCCCACGCGCCTACATCGTGACGCGTGGCAAGGTTGGGCGCGCTCCGATCGGGCCGCCCTGCCCGCCTTGGGACAAGCGGCGAATCCTTGCCGCGCTTCGCGCCGGGTGAATGATCAGGCAGCCCAGCAAACCGAACACAACGAGAAGCGCACCGGCGAACATATAGCTGTTTGCGTAGCCTGCGGCAATATTCGCCTTGCCCGCTGCGCCGACAAACCACCCCGTCACCGTAGGCGCGATCAACCCCGCCGTCGTGCCCACGGAGCTGTTGATGGCCAGCAGGCCGGCGCGCTGCCGAAGCGGCGCGAACTCGCCGATAATGGCCGGCCCGATGCAAAACACGATGTTGGGCAAAGCGCAGCCTATGGCAAGGAACACGATTTTTGCGACCGGCCCGAGCTCCAGCAGCATGGCCGCGAAAAGGCTGACGCCGCCCAGCGCAATCAGGCCGCTCATGAGCACGGCGCGGGACAAGCGGGACGGCACGCCCTTCTTGACGAGCAGATGCTGCGAGAGCCACGAGCCGCCGAGCTGGAAGGGAATGTTGGCGCCCACGATCACGGCGATCAGCCATCCCATGTCCACCGTGACATAGCCCAGCCCTTGCTCCAGATAGGGCGGCAGCCAGGTCAGGCCCACGGTCAATATCCAGAACGCGGCGAAAGTCGCAAGCACGGTTCCGATCAGGGACGGATCCAGAAGCAAGCGCGAATACGGGACACGCGGGCCATCCTCGTCGGAGCCCTCGACCACGGAGCCGGCCGGCTGGACGGCCGGCTCGCCATGCCCGCCTTCTTTGCCGATGAAGGCCCACAACACGCACCAGGCCAGCCCCAGCACGCCGCAGGCAATGAACGCCGCATGCCAGGAATAGCGGGCGATCAGATGAGCCAGCAGAGGCGCCGCGATGATCACCCCCACCGGCGCCCCCTGCGACAGCACGGCCGTCGGCAGCGTACGCCGGTCGTTGGGGAACCATTTATAGACGGCGTGCACCGCGACGGGGTAGGCGGGCCCTTCCGCCGCGCCCAGCAGCATGCGCGACATGACGAGAATCGGCACCGTCGGCCAAAACACCACTGGAAACTGGGTCAGCGCCCAGACGGCGGCCAGGCCCAGCAGAATGTATTTCGATTTGACGCGATTGGCCATGAAGCCGAATGCAATGCCCGAAATCGAGTACAGCAGGAAGAACGAGCTGGCGATGTAGCCGAACTCCTGCGGAGTAATGCCCACGTCCTTCATCAAAGGAACACCGACAATACCCAGAACCGCCTTGTCGGCGAAGTTCACCACCATGAATACAAACAGCAGGGCCACTACCGCGTACTTTCTGAATACGAATTTCACCTTGTCCACTCCAGGGTCCGTTTATTGTGCATGGCCGCCCGCCGTTGCCGCACGGCGATGATAAGGGCCAATTTTTTTACCTATGCCAACACGCATTGTGTCGGCACATTTTGAAGAACCCCGAAAAATACCGCCAATGACTTTTTACCGGCGGGACATAACCATCCACTTATGACGGCTGCTGAAAGATCCCAGCCATGACGGTGCGCAGCCAGCGGTTGCCGGGCTCGCGGGCATGGCGTTCGTGCCAATGCTGCATGACTTGATAGCTCACCGCCTCGAACGGCAGGGGAAGCACCTTGATGTCCCATCCTTTCTGCAGGAACATCCCCAGGCGCTCCGGCACGATGACCAGGTAGTCCGTGTTCTCGATATTGGCGGTGACGCCTGCGAAATTCGGCACGCGCACGGCCACGGTGCGCTGGATATTGTGCGTCTGGAGCATCCGGTCGATAAGCTCGTCGCTGGTTCCCGACGAGCTCACCACCATATGCAGCTCTTCCTGGAACTGGCGCAGGCTGAGCGTCCTGCCGATGCGGGCATGCCCCGCGCGCGCAATGCAGACGAAGCGCTCGTCCAACAACTTTTGCTGGTAGAAGCCGGCATCCAGTTTGGTCATGAAGCCCACGGCCAGGTCCACCTCGCCGGACTCCAGCAATTTGGGCGTGTGTTCGGAAACCGGCGTGATTTCGATCCGGATGGATGGCGCATCGCGCTTGATGACTTCCAGCAAGGCGGGCAGCGCCGTCACCTGGCCGATATCGCTCATGCAGACGCGGAACGTGCGCTCGGAAGTGGCCGGGTCGAACCGCGCCCGGTAGTCCAGCGTGGTATGCAGCAGGGCCAATGTTTGCGCCACATACGGCTTCAGGTCCTCGGCCAGCGAGGTGGGCGCCATGCCGCCGGAAGTGCGCACGAACAGCGGATCGTTGAAGTGCTCGCGCAGCCTGCGCAGGCTCATGCTGACCGCGGGCTGGCCTATGCCCAGCGATTCGGCGGCCAGCGAAATATTGCCCGTCTTGTAGATGCCGTCGAAAACGGCCAGCAGCTTCAGGTCGATGTTGTCCATGCCCCACTCATACGATAAAAATCAAAATTATTGATAATAATTATCATACATGATGTCTAGACTGATAGTTGAGCCCTTCCTATACTTGCTTCATCGCCCGCGCTTCACCCAAGCCCGAATCAAGGCCTGACGGCGTCAGGAGGCTTGGCCGGCGCGCATCCAATCCATTACCCCAAAATCGCCGCCCAAGACCGCGGCCCCGCATTCGGAGCTCCACCATGAAAATCTGCAGATTCGGCAACAATCAACTCGGCCTCGTCGAAGGTTCCCACATCCGGGACGTCAGCGGCGCCCTGGACGTGCTGCCGGCTCACCGCTATCCCCTGCCCGGCCACGATCCTCTTATCGCCGACCTGGACAAGGTTCGCGCACGCATCGAGGCCATCAAGGATCAGGCCCCCACGCTGCCGCTGGATCAAGCCCAGTTGCTGTCGCCCGTCGCCAATCCCGGCAAGATCATCGCGGCGCCGGTCAACTACGTCAAGCACTTGCAGGAAGTCCTGGACGACCGCAACCTGCACCACGACAACCAGATCAACCACATCCAGCGCGCCGGCCTGTTCCTCAAGGCCCCAAGCTCGCTGGTGGGCGAGCATGCCGGCGTGGCCCTGCGCAAGCTGGACCGGCGCAATGACCACGAAGTCGAACTGGCCGTGGTCATCGGCAAGCAAGGCAACAACATTCGCCGCGAAGACGCGCTGAAACACGTGGCCGGCTACTGCATAGGCCTGGACATCACCATCCGCGGCCCCGAAGAGCGCAGCCTGCGCAAATCGCCCGACAGCTACACGGTGCTTGGCCCGTGGCTGGTCACGGCCGACGAACTGCCCGACGCCTCGAACCTGGCGCTTTCCCTGAAAGTCAACGACGAGCAGCGCCAAAAATCCAATACCGCCGACCTGATCCTGGGCGTGCCCGAACTCATTGAATTCGCATCGTCCTTCTATACCCTGCAGCCCGGCGACGTCATCATCACCGGCACGCCGGAAGGGGTGGGCCCGCTGGTTCCGGGCGACGTCATGCATGCCTCGATAGAACGCCTCGGTTCGTTGACCGTCAAGGTTCGCGCCGCCGCCTGAGCCCCAGCAACCAATACGCGGAGAGCGCCATGAATCACGCCACATCCCCCGAAACGCAAGAACTGGACGCAGCCCGGCGCGAGTTTTACGAGCGGCTGGATCGCCACGATGTCGCGCCTCTCTGGGCCGCCATGGCCAGGCTGGTCACCGCCGAGCCGCGCCCGGAGTATGTTCCGGCCAGCTGGGACTACGCCCGGATGCGCGCCTTGCTCATGGAGGCCGGCGGCCTGATCACGGCGCGCGAGGCCGAGCGCCGCGTCCTGGTCCTGGAAAATCCCAACCTGCGGGGCATTTCGCAGATCACGCAAAGCCTGTACGCCGGCCTGCAGCTCATCATGCCGGGGGAAATCGCCCCCAGCCACCGCCACGCGGCCGCGGCGCTGCGCCTCGTCATCGAGGGCCGCGGCGCCTACACCGCCGTCGACGGGGAACGCATTACCATGCATCCGGGCGATTTCATCATCACGCCGTCGTGGACGTTCCACGACCACGGCAATCCCGGCGACGAGCCCGTCATCTGGCTCGACGGACTGGACGTGCCCATCGTGAACATGTTCACGACCAGTTTCTTCGAAAGCTACCCCCAGGAAACACAGGCCATCGACCGACCCGAAGGCGATGCGGCGGCGCGTTACGGCGCCGCCCTGCTGCCGCTGGAATACACGCCGTCCAGCCTTTCCTCGCCGCTGTTCGTCTACCCCTACAGCCGCAGCCGGGAAACCCTGGATCGCCTGTACCGCAACGGCCCGCTCGATGCCCACCACGGCATCAAGCTGCAATACACGAACCCCGCCACCGGGGGCTCGCCCATGCCGACCATCGCCGCCTACACGCAATTCCTGCCTTCGGGCTTCAAGAGCGAACCCTACCGGTCCACGGACGGCACTGTCTACTGCGTCGTGGAAGGCCGCGGCAGCAGCCGCATCGGCGACCAGACCATTCCATGGGGGCCGCACGATGTCTTCGTCGCGCCGTCGTGGTGCAAGGTTCAGCACGAACCGGCCGAAGACTCGGTGCTGTTCAGCTTTTCCGACCGCCCCGCCCAAAAGGCGCTGGGCCTGTGGCGGGAAAGCCGCGACTAGCCAACCGCGCCGTATTCCATCCACAAGAAGAATCAGCCGGACTTCGAGCCACACCTGAAGTCCGGCATGGACGGCGGCCGGCGGCGGCAATCAGGAGACCCGAAATGATTGATATAGATGCAAAGGACTTCCAGATCCTCGATGAAATCTATCGGACAAAAAGCGTATCGATCGCCGTGGAAAAAATCGGCCTTGGACAGCCTTCGATCAGCATCCGCTTGGGAAAGCTGCGCGAGCATTTCAACGATCCGCTGTTCGTGCGCACCTCCAATGGCATGCAGCCCACTCCCCGCCTCGAGGCCATGATCCCCGCCATTCGGGATGCGTTGGCATTGTGCGCCGGCGATGCCGGAATGCCGCGACCTTTCGACCCTTCCAACGCCAGCCATGTATTCCGGATATGCATGACCGATGTAGGGCAAACCGTCATTCTTCCCAGGCTTCTCGCATGCTTGAGAAAGACAGCGCCCGGCGTGCGGATTGAAACCATAAATCTGGACGAGAACGCCGCGCGCCTGCTGGAGTCGGGGGAGATCGATATCGCGATGGGGTTCACCCTGGACATCCCCGCTCCGTTCTATCAACAGAGGCTTTTCGAAGAAGGCTTTATTTGCATGGCCAGCCAGCATCACCCTCGATTGGGGAAGCAGATGCGTCTAAAGGACTTTCTGCATGAGCGGCATGTAGAGGTAGTGATGCCGCGCGGCACTGGCCACTGGATTTTGAACAAGACCCTGGAAGAGCAAGGCATTGCCCGCAATGTCGTCATCCGCGTTCCGTCGTTTCTCGGCGTCGCCGGCATCGTCGCGCATTCCGACCTCATCGCCATCGTCCCGGCGCATCTTGGCAGTATTCTGGCGGGCGAAGGGCAAACAAAACTGCTCACCATGCCAATCAAACTCCCGACCTACCCGGTCAAGCAATACTGGCATGAGCGATACCACCGCGATCCGGCCAATCAATGGTTGCGCAGCACCCTGGCCACTCTGTTCATCCAATGATTCCAGCCTTTAGCACCTACCGGCCGGTCTCGATCGCCAGGCCGCCTCCACGGCCTTATTGTTCAGCACAATTCTCTTTATTAACCGGGCTGCATTGTCACAATAAGGCCTGAAACCTACCATTGCTCTCATGCAATACCAATCACCCTACATACGCCGACAGACTCGTTGCCTCTGCACGTTCATGCCGATGGACACGATCCGGCCACCGGCGTTCCTCAACCTGGAAATCATCAAAGGACAGCAGCAATCATGAGCAAGAAAGAACACACCATATTGATCATCGGCGGAGGCATAGGCGGCGTCGCCGCGGCCCTGGCGCTGGCAAAACAAGGACATCGCATACATTTGTTCGAACAGGCCAGCGAATTCAAGGAAATCGGCGCCGGCATCCAGCTTGGCCCCAACGCCTTCTATCTGTTCGATCGACTGGGCCTGACCGAACGCATCAGCGCCCTGGCGGCATTCCCCGAAGATCTGGTCGTCATGGACAGCATCTCGGGCGACGAGGTCACGGTCATTCCCGCCGCGACGCTCATCCGCAAGCGCTTCGGCCACCCCTACGGACTGATCCACCGCGCCGACCTGCATGCCGTGCTGCTGGACGAATGCAAGCACTTCCCGCAGATATCCACGCACTCCGGCTGCAAGATGACGGACTTCGAGGACCTGGGCGACCGCGTCGTCGTGCACACGGAAGCGGGCGAGACCTATACCGGCGACGCCCTGATCGGCGCCGACGGCTTGTGGTCGGCCGTGCGCGCAAAAATCGTGGGCGACGGCAAACCCCGCGTTTCGGGGCATATCGCCTACCGCGCCGTCCTGCCCATCGAGGAAGTGCCCAAAGCCAACCAGCGCAATGCCATGACACTATGGGCCGGCCCCAAAAACCACCTGGTGCACTACCCGCTGCGCGGCGGCAAGCTGTTCAATCTGGTCGCCGTCTTCCATAGCGACCGCTATGAGGAAGGCTGGGATTCGTACGGCGATACCGAAGAGCTCATGCTGCGGTTCCAGGGCGTCGTGCCCGAGGTCAAGCAGATGCTGGACAAGATCGAATCATGGCGCATGTGGGTGCTGTGCGACCGCGAACCCATCAAGGACTGGAGCAAGGGGCGGGTTACGCTGTTGGGCGATGCGGCCCATCCCATGCTGCAATACCTGGCCCAGGGCGCCTGCATGGCCATGGAAGATGCATTCTGCCTGGCCAGCAAGGTACAGAATTCGGATGGAGACCTGGCTGCCGCGTTCCTGGCCTATCAAGAGGCGCGCTACCTGCGCACCGCGCGCGCGCAGCTCACGGCGCGACTGTACGGCAACGTCTATCATGCCGCCGGGGCCACGCGCGATCTGCGCAACGCTTTCCTGCGCAGCCGCACGGCGGAGCAATTCTGCGAAGGCAACGCCTGGCTTTACGACGAAAAGGAGTTCGCGCAAAGCCTGAACTAATTGCCGCGAATACAGCCGCTGAAATGGAGAAGCACATCTTGCACGCAAGGTGTGCTTCTCTCTTTAGCCTTCGAACGTCAAAGGCGCGGGACGGAGCCTATATCAGCCAGGCGCTTAAACCTGGGGGGAAACAAAAGCAACGGGACGAACCAACCGCATCGGATCCGCCGCCTCATTCTTCACGCAACTCTCCAGTAGACGCCTCGCCCGGATCGGCGCCTCGTCCAGCTTGATCGCCACGTGCGGAACTCGGCTTTTCAATGCCTCGATCTGCTTTTGCTGCTGCTCGAGCACGGCTTTGTCTTCATCGAAAGTGGCCACGACCGCCTCCCGGATTGTCTCGGTAAGCGCTTTGTCGTCAAGCCGATAATTCCGGACGTTCGCCCAGAAATAATGGGTCGACGACTCGGTCTCGGGCGTTAGCAGGTGCAGGACATGGCTGATGGATGCCTTGGCCCTGTCGATGCCGACAGGACACACCGCCGCAACAGTGATATTGATTCCCGATACGAAATTGATCGCAGTCTGCCAACGATCGATAAGCCCGCTGTAATCCAGAACCATGGAGAAGAACGGCGGGGCCGCAATACCGGGCATTTCTCGGTGCGCCCGCACCACGCACTCATTTTCCGTGCTTACGACGACGGGAAAACTGGCAATCGTCTCTTCTTCCCCATTGCCTATGGTCTGATGATGCACATACGTTTCGTGGCTGAGATCGAGCAAATTGTCGTTCATCAGCCTGAAATCAGCCTGCACATTATGATAGCCACGCGACGACACCCATTTCGGGTCGTCATGCCAATGCAGATCGGGAATCAACGCGGTATCCGCAAGCTCGGCATTGCCCAGCCATATCCAAACCAGGCCATGGCGCGCAGCCAGGGGGTATTTCTTGACGTTCGCGGCCGCCGGTATCTGACTCTGCCCCGGAACGTCCACGCAACGGCCATCGGCCGAAAAACGCATGCCGTGATAGCCGCACTGAATTTGATCATCGATCCGCTTCCCGCATGACAACGGCATAAGCCGATGGGGACAGACATCGTCGAGCGCCGCATAGGCGCCCGTCGACGTCCGAAACATGACGACCGGCACATCGAGAAACCGCCGCTCTACAAAAGGCTGATCGAACTCGTGCTCGAACGCCGCAACGTACCAAACATTTTTAAGCCACATATTGTCTCCTTTTCCTGGCTGCCGAAAATTTCTCGCCGGCCTTACCCACGCAGCATGCGCTTGACCTCGGGCCAGCTCTGCGCACCGAAATTTCTCAGATCGTCGGTCAAATCGGCGGGGCACCATTTGACGAATGCCGAATGAAAAGACGGCCGTCTCTGTATTGCGTCGAACCACCTTGCAACGTGCGGCCTGGACTCCGTCCACATCCCCGACATGCTCAACATGGCAAGCCGATTCACATACGGCGCCATTCCGACGTCAGCCAACGAGAATGAATCGCCCGCCAGCCATTTCTGCGTCGCGAGAGCGTCCTCCATTTTCTGGAGATAGCTATCGTAAATACGAAACTTCGAATCGATTCCAACGGCGTCGAACCCCAGGGTGACCAGCTCCTTCTTGCGCTCGTGCCAATGCTCCGTCACGGACTGGGCCGGCGTGCTCTCCAGAAACTTCTTCAACTCGGCCGCAGGCAGCCGACGAACGATATGCCGGTGGCAGGCGGCAAATGTAATCTCGCCGCATATCGGATGCACAACTTCATCCACTGCCTTCGTCCACATGCGCATCTTCACTTTCTCGAGCGCACTGGCCGGCTTTAGCGGCTTATCGGCAAAAACCTCGTCAAGATACTCGCAGATCAACGTGGACTCAACGACGATATTCCCGTCGTGCACGAGAGCGGGCACTAGCGCCTTCGGATTGATTTTCAGGTAATCGGGCGCAAACTGTTCCCCCTTGAGCACGTCTACGTAATGCCCTTGCCACTCGATCCCCTTTTCCTCCAGAACGAACCGTACTTTGGCGGCGCAGACGGAAGACCCGTGATGATAAAGTTCCAGCATTCCTACCCCTTTTGAATTGGACGCGACGACGGGGCCGCTATAGCCACGCGGACAAATTGCGCGCGCTCCGCCCGGCACGCCCTTTTTTAGTTGTTGCACCTCTTCCAGATACTAGTCTGGCCCGTGCGCGGTCACAATACGGCTGAATCAATAGCAGCCATTAACGATAGTAATAATGCCGAGCACAATGGCGGCGCTCTCCATGCCCCGGCCAATATCATTATTGGCTCGAACAATTCCCATTATTGTCGGCATCGCATTGATACAGCCGCCCCCCCGCTTTAAATTGACTGCCTGACACAAGGGAGATATTCCCAATATATAAAGGAGACAATATGAGCAGGATCAAGATATTGACCGCCATGTGCGCGATATTGTTCAGCACCGCGCTGCTGGCGCAAGGCACCAACCAAACCGTCAAGATCGGGGTAATCGCCTCCATGTCGGGAATGTACGAGGTCGGCGGCAGACAATTGCAAAACGGCATCAACACCTACCTCGCGCAGAATGGGGGCAAGCTGGCCGGCCATGACGTGCAGGTAATTTATCGGGACACCGCCGGAGCCAACCCCGAAGTCGCCAAACGCGTCGCTCAAGAACTCATCACACGGGACAAGGTGGACATCTTGACCGGCTTCGATTTCACTCCAGGGGCCATGGCGGTAGCCCCCCTCGCCACCCAGGCGAAAATCCCCATGGTGCTGATGAACGCGGCGACCTCGATCATTCCCACAAAATCGCCCTATATCGTGCGCACGTCCTTCACGCCGGCGCAGACAGCCTATCCTTTGGGCGAATGGGCCGCCAAGCAAGGCATAAAGACCGTCTACATGGTATTGGCCGACTTCGCGCCCGCCAAGGAAGCCGCGACATGGTTCAGGAAATCATTCGAACGGGCGGGGGGCAAAGTAAATGGCGAAGTGTCGGTACCTTTGACCAATGTGGATTTCGCCCCCTATTTGCAAAAGGTCAAAGATGAAAAGCCCGATGCCATTTTTGCCTTCTTCCCGGTCGGTGAGCCGGTCATTCTTTTCTATAAATCCTACAAAGAACGCGGCCTGGCCGAAGCCGGTATAAAGCTGATTTCCCCCGAGGGCTGGGTGGATCAGGACGTCCTCGACGCTTCCGGCGATGCCGCACTGGGCGCAATTTCCACGGGGTTTTATACGCTCTCGCACGACAGCCAGAAAAACAAAGACTTCCGCCTTACATACCAAACGGTATCCGGCGGAAAATTGGAGCCCAACTATTTAGCAGTCGGGGCTTATGACGGCATGGCGGTCATCGCGGCGGCAATAAAAAAAGTGGGCCTCCCTGCCGACCGAAGCCAATTAGTGGAGGCGATGAAAGGGCTGACGCTGGAGAGTCCGCGCGGCCCCATGAGCATCGATCCCGAAACGCGAGACGTCATCAACACCGTATATTTACGGAAAATCGAAAAAGTAGGAGGCCGAGTCACTGCCGTCGAGTTCGATAAATTCGACGCCGTCAAGGATCCAGCAAAAGCTCGCCCTTGAAGGCCCTGCGTGCATCGTGCCCTCACCAGCGAAAATGCACGCCAAAGCGTGCATTTTTTAGCTGTGCCAGCCAGGCATGCGGCGATCATGGTGGATGCATCGCGAGCCGTTCAGGCATTTGCGGCAATCGTCAGGATTCGCTTGAATCCTTGTCGTCTTCCTTTTTTGCAGCTTCACGGCGCGGCGCTTCTTGGTTCCGCCTGTCGGGGGCCACCCAATTCAAGGGCTCGACGACAAACGGCGTTTTCTTTTGAGTCGGCTTTTTCGACAAAGACATGCGTTCTCCTTAAAGCATTGCAGGCTGGCACGGCGCCCCCTGTTCGCCTTCCAGGGTAGCGCATTGTCGACAAAAAATCCAATTTTGACGCCATCTTCGCGCTAAATCGTGCATTATGTAACCAATTCTGATTTTCAATGGTTACACCCCGGTTCACGTACCGTCGCTTCCGGGCTTGGGGCCGAGCCCGAGTTGCGCAAGGCCTGCAGCGCGCAACGCAGAACACCCAGCGGGGTTAAGATGCATGAGTTGGCAACTTTCACTCTACGCTCATGGACGATCAAGTCGCAGCGGCCATGTCGCGCTGGCCGGACGTGCCCAGCGCCTACGGCTGGCTATCACTGAACCAGCAAGGACAATGGCGTCTGCATCCGCAAGGCGACGGCTGGGCGGTGACGTGCGAAGGCGCGCCGCTGCCCGGCGTAAACACCCGTCTTCCGCCGGGCGAAGCCATTACCAGTTCGCGGATCCTCGCATTCATCAATCGCAATTACACCAGCGACACGCAAGGCCGCTGGTATTTCCAGAACGGACCGCAACGCGTGTTCGTGCGGCTGGACGCCGCGCCCTACGTCCTGAACTTGGCCGGCCCCGGCCTGATCCTGCAAACCCATACGGGATTGGCGGTCGAGCACGTGCATTCCTGGTGGGTGGATGACGAAGGCAGGCTATACGCCGGCACGGAGCATGGGCCCGGCCTGATAGCGGGGCGCGATGCCATGACGGTTTTCGACGCGCTGCGCACCACGGACGGCCAGGCGGTGCTGGAATTGCTGGAGCAAGGCGAGCCCGCCGGCCCGACCATGATCGCCCCCTACCGGGCGGGATCGGGCCGCGCCGCCGAGCCGGCGCCCCTGGCGTTCCGCCCCACGCGGGAAATCCCCCGCGCCCTGGCCTTTTCACGCTTCCCGATCGCCGAAAGAGAATAAAACGCATCAATTTGCCTATAGAATAACGCCATGACCATGCCAGCCCCCTCCTTCTATTTCCCGGCACCTCGAACGCAAAAATTCTGCAGTCAGTGCGGCTCGTCATTGATCCAGCGCATTCCGGCCGACGACAGCCGCCTACGCGACGTATGCGACAACTGCGGCGCCATCCACTACCAGAATCCCCGCAACGTCGTGGGCGTGCTGCCGGTCTTGGGCGACAAAGTGCTTCTATGCCGGCGAGCCATCCACCCGCGCTACGACAAATGGACGCTGCCGGCCGGCTTCATGGAACTGGGTGAAACCACCGCCCAGGGCGCCGAACGGGAAACCCAGGAAGAGGCCGGCGCACAAATCGAACTGGGGCCGCTGTACACCGTCATCGACGTCCCCTACGCCAACCAGGTGCACTTCTTCTTCCTGGCCAAAGTGCTCAGCACCGAGCTGAACCCCGGCCCGGAAAGCCTGGAAGCCGGCTTTTTTTCAAAGTCGGAAATCCCCTGGGACGATCTGGCCTTCCGCACCGTCAGCACCACGCTCGAGCATTATTTCCAAGACCAGCCCAGCGGCCGGTTTCCCGTTCGCTACTACGACATTCCCTGGCCGGTCGCCCACTAGCTGTCGACGGGCCCTGATAGGAGCGACAGCGTGAAGACCCTGGCCTGGCTCGAAGGCGACACCCCGCTTCCATCCCCCGATCAGGCCTTCGACGGCGGCCTGCTGGCCGCGGGCGGCGAACTGACGCTGGCGCGCCTGGCCGAGGCCTATTCCAAAGGCATTTTCCCCTGGTACAACGAGGGGGACCCCGTGCTCTGGTGGAGCCCGCATCCGCGCATGGTGCTGCGCTGCGCCGACTTCAAGGTCTCGCATTCCCTGCAAAAAAAACTGCGCCAGCTGGCCCGCCATGAACAAGAGGCCGGCGCCCGCATCCAGATCCGCCTGAACACTGCCTTCCAGCAAGTCATGCAGGCCTGCGCCGAACCCCGGCTACATCAAAACGGCACCTGGATATCCCCCGAAATCCAGGAAGCCTATTTCCAGTGGCACAAGGCCGGGCGCGTCCACAGCATTGAAACCTGGATCGACGGCGAATTGGCCGGAGGCCTGTATGGCGTAAGCCTGGGACGATTCTTTTTCGGCGAATCCATGTTCAGCCGGGCCAGCGACGCCTCGAAGCTGGCGTTGGCCTACCTGGTGGCTTATTTGACCAGGCATGGCGTTGCGCACGTCGACTGCCAGCAGCAAACCCGGCATCTGGCCAGCCTGGGCGCCGCCCCCTTGCCCCGCGCCCAGTTCCTGACCCTGCTGGAGCAGGCGCTGCGCCACGCCGCGCCGCCCTGGGGACGGGGCCAACTGTTGCAATCGGGCGAACTTGCGCCGGCGAATACAAAACCGTCATAATTGAATCGCGATGCACAAGCGGGCAAGACCATGAGCCACCCAACCGACCTCAAATTCAAGACCCTGCAGTTTTATTCCACGGCGTCTTACCCCTGCAGCTACCTGGAAAACCACGAAGCCCGCTCGCAAGTCGCCGCGCCTTCGCATCTTATCGATACGCACACCTATTCCCAGCTTGTCGAACAGGGCTTCCGGCGCAGCGGGCTGTTCACCTACCGCCCCCATTGCGACACCTGCCAGGCCTGCAAGCCCATCCGGGTCGACGTCGACGCCTTCGTCCCCACGCGCAGCCAGCGCAAGGCGTGGAACCGGCACAAAAGCCTTACGGCGCAAAACCGGCCGCTCATCTTCAACCCCGAGCACTTCAACCTATATAGCCGCTACGTCACGGCGCGCCATCCGGGCGCCGGCATGGACGACGACTGCCAGAACCAGTACACGCAATTCCTGCTTTCCAGCCGCGTCAATTCCACGCTCATCGAATTCCGCACTCCCGAAGGCCAGTTGCAGATGGTGTCGCTGATCGACATCCTCGATTCGGGCCTGTCGGCGGTATATACCTTCTTCGACCCGGACATCGCGGGCAGCCTGGGCACTTACGGAATCCTGTGGCAGATAGACCGATGCAAGGCCATGAGCCTGCCCTGGCTGTATTTAGGGTACTGGATCCAGGAAAGCCGTAAAATGGCGTATAAATCGCAATTCGAGCCGCATCAAATCCTGCTGAACGGCCAGTGGATCTCTTCTTAAAATAATGTCCCTGTTATTCCATTCCTATTCGCTGGCGCGTTCGGCTCTATTTTCCCTGGACGCCGAAACCGCTCACGAAATCACGCTGTCCTCATTGCAGAAGGCCTACGACTGCCGCCTTACCCGCAAGCTGTTGTCCGCCAGCCCGGCTCTGCCCACTACCCTGATGGGGCTGACGCTGCGCAACCCGGTGGGGCTTGCGGCCGGGCTGGACAAGAACGGCGCCCACGTCGACGCCTTGGGCCAACTGGGCTTCGGCTTCATCGAAGCGGGAACCGTAACGCCCAAGCCCCAGGACGGCAATCCCAAGCCGCGCCTGTTCCGTCTGCCTCGCGCCGACGCGCTGATCAACCGCATGGGGTTCAACAATACCGGGCTGGATGCTTTCGTGCGGAATGTGCAGGCCAGCGAATGGCGCAAGCATGGCGGCACGCTGGGGCTGAACATCGGCAAGAACGCCGCCACGCCCATCGAGCGCGCGGTGGACGACTACCTGGCCTGTCTGGACGGCGTATACCCGCACGCCGACTACATCACCATCAATATTTCATCGCCCAATACGCAAAACCTTCGCACCCTGCAGCGCAATCAAGAGCTTGCCAGCCTGCTGGGGCCGCTGCAGGAACGGCGCCAGGCCCTGGCCGGCCAGCATGGCCGGCATGTGCCCATGGCAGTGAAGATCGCCCCCGATCTCACCCACGACCAGATCGACATCATCGCCAGCGCCCTGCATCATTTCGAAATCGACGGCGTCATCGCCACCAACACCACCTTGTCGCGCGAACGTGTCCAGGGCCTGCCCCACGCGTCGGAGGCGGGCGGGCTTTCGGGGCCGCCGGTGCACGAACTGTCGCTGGCCGTCATCGAACGGCTGCGCCATCAACTGGGGCCCGACTACGCCATCATCGGCGTCGGCGGCATTTCGAACGGCCGCCAGGCCCAGGAAAAAATCGCCGCCGGCGCCAACGCCGTGCAGCTTTACACCGGGCTCATCTACCGCGGCCCCGCGCTCATCGGCGAATGCGTCCAGGCCATCGCCCAAAACCGCTGAGGCTTTTTCAGTCCGACACCCGCCGACTCGAACGCCTGTTCGCGTCAGGGCCGGGCAAACGCCGGCTCAATGCGCATAAAAAAATCCCCGAAGGAGGATTCCTTCGGGGATTTTTTCATCTTGACGGGTGGCAACCCATGCCGGCCTGTTTGCCCGCCTCGTGACGCTCGTGAGGCGGACTCTGTGCCGCAGGCAAGCCTTGCTTACGAAGCGCGGCGGGTCGTGCGCGTGGCGGCCTTGCTCGAGGCTTCAGCGACATCGGAAGCAGCCTTGAACGTAGCGTTCGTGGCGGCAGCGATGTTCGACTCGGCAGCTTCCTTGGCTTGCTTGGAAGCCTTGGCAACCGATTCGTAGGCGCTGGTGGCGGTAGCCAGCGAAGACTTCAGCAGGGCCACGGCGCTTTCCGAGCCGGTGGGCGCGCTCTTGGCGAACTGTTCGATGGCTTCCGAAACTTGCTGTTGACCGTTGACGATTTGCTCTTCAGCCAGTTTGGACAGATCGGCTTGCACGCCCGAAACGATGTCGTAGACATGCTTGCTGTAAGCCACGGCCTTTTCGGCGTTGGGCTGGGTCAGGGCCGACGCGAAAGCCAGGGCTTCCTGAGGATCCTTGACTTCGATGGCTTCCTGGGACTTCTGGGCAACTTCGTCGAAAGTGGCCTTGAGTACCTTCAGGTTCAGGTCGACCAGCTTTTCAAAGCCGCCGAAAAAAGTGCCTTGAACGGCGAGGAGTTTGTCCAGCGATGCTTTTTGGCTGGCAAGTACTTGTTGGGGGATAGCGCTCATTTCATTTCCTTCATGTTGGGCTGGCTTGTGGCCGGCTGAAAAGTCGAACCGAATCGGGTTCAAAAAATATCGACAGAAGGTCAAGCAAATCACAGCCATTGCATGGAAACCTTCATTGCTGCATCGCAACAATTGAAATTGTACCTGAACCAAAACCGATGTCAACATATTTTTGTTGCAATGCAACAAAAATATGTGTCAAAGAGAAAACTCAGTTAAAACAAAACATTAAATTCTTGAAAACAACCGGGCAGCGGGTTGCGGTAAGCGCAAATGCTGCGGGTTTCCATGCATTGGCCAGGCGTGGCACGCATGGCGGTTGAAGGACGCCGACAGCCTCCCGAAAACGCGTCAAGGGCTGGTTCAAATCGAAAAGCGGTGGAAAAACGGCGCAGGCGATCAGGCCTTGCCTTCGTAGCCCAGGGTTTCGGAAATCTTGGCGGCGGTATCCTGCAGCAGGGAAATCCATTCGTCGCGCATGCGTTCGGCCGGCGCCGAAATGGACAGGCCGGCCTGCAATTTGCCGGTGTCGTCGTACACGCCCGCCGCAATGCAGCGCACGCCCAGCTCCAGTTCTTCGTTGTCGCGCGAATAGCCGTGGCGGCGTACAAGGGCCAGGTCGCGCTCGAGCTGGTCGGCCTGGGTAATGCTGTTGCGCGTGGTGCCGGCCAGGCCGGTGCGCATGATGTAGGCCTTGACCTGGCGCGGATCGCTGACCGACAAGAAGAGCTTGCCGGTGGAAGTCAGATGCAAGGGGGCGCGGCCGCCGATGGCGCGCACCACTTGCATGCCCGACCGCTCGCTCCACGAGCGTTCCACATACACGATTTCGTCGCCCTGCTGGATGGCCAGGTTGATGGTCTGGCCCGTGATTTTATGCAGTTCGCGCATATAGTCCTGCGCGGCTTCGCGGACATTCAAGCGCCCTTTCACCAGCGAGCCCAGTTCCAGCAGGCGCATGCCCAACTGATACAGGCCGCTGTCAACGCGCTCGACATAGCGCCCCACGACGAGATCGTTGAGAATGCGGTGGGTGGTGGACGTATGCAGGCCGGTGGCCGCCGCCAGATTCTTCAGGGCGACGGGCTCGCTTTGCCGGGCCAGGACGTCGAGCAGCAACATGGCGCGTTCGAGCACTTGGATGGTAATGGCGGAGCCATTGAACGGTGTCGTGGCCGGCAGCGCCGGCTGGAAGGCGGTAGTTCGGGACATGGCAAAAAATGGCGCGATGCAACAATCCCATAATATGAAAAAACACCACTGCCGGCAAGTGTTATTTTTGCGGCGGCGTAAGCATTCCCCCCATTCTTTCGACCTCGCTGCGCAAATACGCCAAGGCCTGGGCCGCCGCCTCGGGCTCGCCCTTGACGCCCAGGTCGATATGGGGAATGGGCACGTCGCCCATGCTGGGCAGGCTGAATGCCTTGACGCCGGGCCACTTGCGCTCGAGCTCTTCCATGGCCGGGGTGATGCGCGACTCGGGCAGGCTGAACACCAGGAACGAGTGCTCGACCCGCTTGGTGCGATGGTGCCACTGCTTGTAGCGGGTATCCAGCGTCCACTCCATCATGGGCCAGGCCATGACGGGGAATCCGGGCATGAACGTATGATTGCGGATGTAAAAGCCCGGGATCTTGTTATAGGGGTTGGGCACGATCTCGGCCCCCGCGGGAAAGACCCCCATGTTCAGCCGCTGCTGGTTTTCGGGCAGGGACATGTCGGCGCTGCCCTGCCCCCGGCGGGCGTTATCCGCACAGCGCTCGGCGATGAGGCGCTCGGCCTCGGGGTGAAGCTCCAGCCCCACCCCCAGAGCCTGCGCCGCCGCTTGCCGGGTGCGGTCGTCGGGCGTGGCGCCGATGCCGCCGCAACTGAACACAATATCGTTGCTGGCGAAGCTGCGCGACAGAACCGCCGCGATGTCGTCCTGGTCGTCGGAAACGAACTCGGCTCCGCCCAGTTGCATGCCGCGCTGGGAAAGCAGTTCGACCATCTTGGCAAAATGCTTGTCCTGGCGCCTTCCGGAAAGAATTTCGTCGCCGATGATGAGCAAGCGTACGCGGGGAGGGGCAAGTAAAGTCATGGAATCCTGTTTTTTCTATGGGGTGTCCTGGCGCAGCTGACGCAGCGCCTCAAGGCTGAAATGCGCAAAGACCAGCGCCGAAAACACCGGCAGGATCAGCCACGCCGGTGGGAACAGATTGATAAGCGAGAGAATGAAGCCCATGACCCAGTACTTGCGGTTATGGCGGCGCCAAAGGTATCGGCGTTCCTGGCCGGTGGCGTGCTCGACCAGCGCATCCACCCGCAGCATGCGCGAGAACGCGAAGGCCCACCAGAAAACCGGCAGAACGACAGGCAGAGGCGGAATCAGCCACAGAGGCATGGTAACAAGCCAGCCGGCCACGAAAACGCACGTTACCCACAGCGCATTCCAGCCCCCCACCACCGTGGCGTGCTCGCCCCGGCGCGCCACGCCCTGGTATTCGCGGGCGTCGAGATGGCGCAAGACCAGGGGCATGACGAATATGGCCGCGATGAGCAGCCCCAGTATGCCCGACAACGGCAGCAATATGCCCGCCGCCAACAAGGGAATGAGATACAGCTTGATGGAAAACAGGCCGATGCCCAGCATCCATTGATCGACGCTGTTGACGATGCCCCAGTCCATGGCCTGCGTATTGAGCCAGTGCGTGAGCGGCGACCAGAAGGCCCACAGCAATATAATGGCTCCCACCAGCGCAATGAGAAAAGGCATGAACACAAGCAGCAGCATTTTGGGATGGCACTGCGAAACCAGGGCCCGCCTGAACGCCAGCCCCACGGCCGCCAGGCCGGTGACCGGAGCGGGCCCCGCCGGACGCACCGCAATGTCGAAATCGCTCATAGCTCATGCCTGAAAACACACATGCAACTATGATAATCAAACCTCGCCTACTTTGCTTCGATGCCTACATTCAATCCATTGCTTGATCTTCCGGCGCTGCGTTCGCGGCTTGCCCGGCACGAGGGCCTGCTGGTCGTCTGCTATTGCGCCGAATGGTGCGACACCTGCAGAGAATACCGGCCGGGCTTCGACGCGCTGGCCGGCCAGTTTCCGGGCCACACATTCATCTGGGTGGATATCGAGGAAAATCCCGAGCTCCTGGGCGACGACGACGTCGAGAACTTTCCGACGCTGCTCGTCCAAAGCGCAGGCGCGAATCTGTTCTACGGGCCCATGCTGCCCTATCCCGGCCATCTGGAAAAGCTGCTGACCCGCCTGGGCGAAGATTCGCCGGCGGTAGCCGGCGGGCCGCCACTGCTGCGGCCATTGCTGGAAGAGATTCAGGAATGAACGGCAGCCCGCTGGCTGCCGTAAGTCAGCGGCTGCCGCCCAGCAGAATACCCACCGATTTGCGGCTGGCCTGCCCGGCCGGCTTGCGGCTGGACGGCTGAACCGCCGGCGCCGAGGACGAAGGCGACGGCACGTACGGCTTCAGGAAGAAATCGTCGATGGGCTTGCGGCTGGAGCCGTTGTCGCGGGAATACGCGCTGCCGCGCGTGCTACGCTCGCCGCGCTCGCGGCCGTGACCATGGCCCACGTGGGAATGCACGTTGGCGCGGGCCGGCAGCGACAACGTGCCGCGCGGGATCTTGGCCTTGATGAGCTTTTCGATGTCGAGCAGGAAGCGCTCTTCTTCCAGCGTGAACAAGGCAATGGCTTCGCCGCTGGCACCGGCCCGGCCGGTGCGGCCGATGCGGTGCACGTAGTCTTCGGCGTTGTAGGGAAGATCGTAATTGATGACGCAGGGCACGCCCGCCACATCCAGGCCCCGCGCCGCGACGTCGGTGGCGACCAGGACCTCGAGCTCGCCCGCCTTGAAGGCTTCCAGCGCCTTCATGCGGTCTTGCTGGCTTTTATCGCCATGAATCGACTCGGCCTTGACGCCGTCCTGCACCAATTGACGGGCCAGGCGGCTGGTGCCGATTTTGGTGTTGGAAAAAACGATGACTTGATTCAGCCCGCGCGACTTGACCAGATGCACCACCGCCGCGCGCTTGTCGGCGCCGGACAACTGGTAGGCGATCTGGGTGACCGTATCGGCCGTGGCGTTGCGCGCCGCCACTTCGATTTCGACCGGGAGCTTGAGGAGGCTGCGCCCCAGCTTGCGGATCTCGTTGCTGAAGGTGGCGGAGAACAGCAAGGTCTGGCGGCTGGCCGGCAGCAAGCGCACGATGCGCTCGAGGTCGGGCAGGAAACCCATGTCGAGCATGCGGTCGGCTTCGTCCAGCACCAGCACGTCCACTTGGCTCAGGCTGACGTTTTTTTGCTCGATATGATCCAGCAAACGGCCCGGCGTGGCGATGAGCACTTCGCAGCCGCGCCGCAGCGCGTCGCGCTGCGGGCCGATGTCGACCCCGCCGAACACCACGGCGGAACGCAGCGGCACGAACTGGCTGTACTGGATCACACTGTCGGATACCTGGTCGGCCAGCTCGCGCGTGGGGGTCAGGATCAGGACGCGCACCGGATGGCGCGCAGGCGAAGCACTGGTATTGGCATGCCGCATGAGGCGATGCAGGATGGGCAGCGTGAAGGCAGCGGTTTTGCCGGTTCCGGTTTGCGCGGCCCCCATGACATCACGCCCCTGGATGACGACCGGGATGGCTTGAGCCTGAATAGGTGTGGGGGTGGTATAGCCGGTGGCGGCAACGGCCTGCAAAAGACCGGGATGCAAGCCAAAGTCGGAAAAGGTGGCAGCGGGTGTGTCGGAAGTTGTAGTAGGTTCTGTCATTGAAAATGGATGGCGCCTAAGGCCAGGAAACCCCGGCCAGGCTTTGATAACTCGGCTATTTTAGCGCAGCGGCACCCAAGTTTGATAATCGGCCATTCGGACAAGCCCCTAGTGTCGTTAATTTTCCACGGCGAGGCATTCTTTTGCCGTCGGGCCGCCCCAAGGCAAAAAGCGCCCCCTTGGGGGCAGCAAGCCGCATCAGCGGCGCAGCGTGGGGGCATTCTTTGCCCGTCCGTTCAGCCCAGCAGCCATGCCGCCGCGTTCAAGATCCAGTAAGCAATCATGCCGCCGACAATGACGAGAATGCTGTTGCGGGTACGCCAGAACAGCGCGACGGCCGCCAGGGCAGCCAATACAGGCACGCCGAAGAACGCGGCCAGCCCATCCTCCCAGGGCAGCAGTTCGGGCACCACGATGCCGGTCAGGGCCGCTGCCGGCGCATAGCGAAGGGCGCGCCGCACGGCGTCGGGCAAAGGCAGGTGGTCGCCGAACACGAAATAGCCGGCCCGCGTCAGAACGCTGACCAGCAGCAACAGGCCGGTAGCCGCCAGAACGTACCAGTAGGAGTCCATGCCGCTGCTCATCGGGCCGCCTTCTTCGATTGAAAGTATTCGGCCGCTACACCCGCGACAATGCCGCTCACGACCGCCGCGGCCAGCCCCAGGCGCAGCGGCAGCGGCTGGCCCAGCCACGCGACGGCGCCGGCGACCAGCACGCATACGGCCATGGGCCGGGACGTCACCAGAGGCAGTGTAATGATCATGAGCGCCAGCGTGGCGGCGAAATCCAGCCCCCAGGTATCGGGCACGATCCCGCCCACGTAGATGCCCAGCAGCGACAGCGCCTGCCACGAGAACCAGCCCGGAACGATGACGCCCAGGTAATACCAGAGCTGCTCGGACGTCCCCTTCTTGTGGGTATCGTCGCCGTAGCGCGTCATGAACAGCACGAACGAAATATCGCTGCACCAGAACCCCAGCGCCAGGCGCTTGCCCCAGGAATAGTGGCGGAAATAAGGCTGCAGCGCGGCGCCGAAGATGACGAAGCGGATGTTCACCACCGCGCCGGCGGCGAAAATCAGCCACAAGGGTGCGCCGGCCACCATCAGGGGCAGTGCCGTAAGCTGGGCCGAGCCGGCATACACCAGCAAGGTCATCAAGGAGGCCATGCCTTCGGTCATGCCGGCCTTGACCATGGCGATGCCGGTAACGAAAGCCCAGATGCTCGTCGCAATGAGCGCCGGCGTCACCTCGCGCAGGCCGGTCATGAAGCTTTGCCTGGCTTTGGCGCCAGGCGGCAGCAAGAAAGAGACGAACCGCGCCGGCAACGAAACACCCCACGAATTGAAAATGGAATCCAGCGCATCAGATCGCGGCTGGCAAAGGCATACTATACGATGCCGCGGGCAAAACCCGCCGCGGCGCGATCGGCTATTGTATAAGCCCGCTGCTTGCTACAATGACGGCTTCTTTTTGGGAGAGCATTATGTCGATGTCCGATCGGGATGGTTTTATCTGGTACGACGGTGAACTGGTTCCCTGGCGCAATGCCACGACCCACGTTCTTACCCACTCCTTGCACTACGGCCTGGCCGTTTTCGAAGGGGTGCGCGCCTACAACACCGACCTGGGCACTGCCATATTCCGCCTCGAAGACCACACCAACCGGCTCTTCAATTCGGCCCACATCTACCAAATGCAAATCCCGTTCGACCGCGAAACCATCATGCAGGCGCAGTGCGAGGCCGTGCGGAAAAACGGCCTGGAGTCCTGCTACATACGTCCCCTGGTTTTCTACGGCTCGGAAAAAATGGGGGTATCCCCGAAAGGCGCCAAGGTGCATGTGGCCATCGCCGCCTGGTCGTGGGGCGCCTACCTGGGCGAAGAAGCCCTGAAACAGGGCATCCGGGTGAAAATTGCCTCTTATGCGCGCCAGCATGTGAATGTCACTATGCCGCGCGCCAAAGTGGCCAGCACCTATGCCAACTCCATCCTGGCCAATGCCGAGGCGCTCGATCACGGCTACGACGAAGCCATCTTGCTGGACACCGACGGCTTCGTTGCCGAAGGGTCGGGCGAAAACATCTTCATCGTCAAAGACGGCGTGCTGCACGAACCCGAGATCGCCTCCGCGCTGACCGGCATCACGCGCAGCTCGCTGCACGCCATCGCCGCCGATCTGGGCATCAAGGTCGTTACCCGGCGCCTGACCCGCGACGACCTGTACATTGCCGACGAGGCCTTCTTCACCGGCACCGCCGCCGAGGTCACCCCCATCCGAGAAATCGACCGGCGCGTCATCGGCCAGGGCAGCCGCGGCCCCGTTACCGAAAAACTGCAGAAAGCATTTTTCGACGTGGTCAATGGCCGCAATGCCAAATACCATCACTGGCTGACCAAGGTCTGAGCCCCGGCCACAACATCTCTTTACCAGCAGGAACCGCCATGAGCAGTGCAGAACACACTCACTCCCCCCACGACGACGTCATCTACGTCGAAGCCGCCGACCTGCCCGTCTATTGCCCGGGCCCCAAGGCGCCGCTCTGGTCCATGCACCCCCGGGTCTACATCGAAGTCGTCAAGACCGGCCGCGCTTCGTGCCCCTATTGCAGCGCCACCTATCAGCTCAAGGATGGCGAGCACGTGCATGGCCACTAAGCCCGGCCCCCGCTTGCCGACGCGCAACGGATCCTGACCGCCCCCCGGGCGGGCAAGCCATAAAATGCCCGCCCTCTTTCGCCGCCTCTTCCATAACTTCGCCAACGGCCTGTGACCGCCCAGATAGACTCTTCAGCCTGCCCCCAGCCATTCTGGCTGCCCGGACGCCATATGCAAACCATCTACGGCGCCTTGGCGGCACGCTACCACCGGATCTCTTTCGTTCGCGAACGCGTCAACACCTCCGATGGCGACTTCATCGACTTCGACTGGGCCGGGCCCGGGCTGTTTTCCGACAAGACGGCGGGCAACACGCCCGCGAGCCCCGATCCCGGCCTCGCCCCCACGGCGGCGCGGCGCTGGATGCAGGATGCCGACTGGGCCAGCATTCCAGACACGCCGAACACCCCTGCCCTCGTCCTGTTCCATGGGCTCGAAGGCAGCAGCAAAAGCCATTATGCGCAAGCCATCGCCCAGTATTTCCGGGCGCGCGGCTGGATCGTGGTCGTGGCGCACTTCCGCAGTTGCTCGGGCTTCATGAACCGGATGGCGCGGGCCTACTACTCGGGCGACTCGGAAGACATCGGCTTCATGTTCAGCACGGTCATGGCGCGCGTCCCGCATGCCAAATGGCATGCGGCGGGAGTTTCCATGGGCGGCAACGCCATGCTCAAGTACCTGGGCGAGCATCCCGAGATGGCCGGCTCCCTGGCCGCATGCGCCGCCATATCGGTGCCGCTGGATCTGGCGGCCTCGGGCAGCAGCCTGTCCGACACCTTCGCCGGCCGCTATTTTTATACCCGCTACTTTCTGAAAAGCATGAAGCACAAGGTGTACGAAAAGGCCAGGCGCTTTCCGGGCACCGTGGACATCTACAAGCTGGGCCACGTCCGCACGCTGCGCGACTTCGACGATATGTACACCGCGCCCATGCACGGCTACAAGAACGCGCTGGACTACTGGACGCGCGCCTCCAGCAAGCCCTGGCTCAAAGAGCTGATGGTTCCCGCCCTGGTGCTCAACGCCCGCAACGACCCTTTCGTGCCCGAGCCCTCGCTGCCCGGCACCGCCGACTGCTCCGATCATGTACTGCTGCACCAGCCCGCCGAAGGCGGGCATGCGGGCTTCGTGACCGGATCGTTCCCAGGCTATCTGGGCTGGCTGCCCGCGCGCCTGGCCCGTTATTTCGAAACGCGGCTTTGACGGCCCGGGCGGACACGGATCTTGCCGCCCCCCGCCAGGGCTGAGGTCTCCGCCCTCGAAATTGGCCTGTAAATGGTGTCGACCCAGGCACCCAAAGCTCAACGGCTCGGTGACTAGCTGAAATCTTGCACCGCATACTCGTAGGTGCGCACGAAACTCGGCCTCTCCTTGATCCTGCGATACCAAGCCATGACATGGAATCGCGTCTCGACGGCATCCCCCAGGCCGAGTTGAAAGAATCGATGCACATTAGGAACGGCGGCTATGTCAGCAAGCGAAAACTCTCCGAGAAGCCAGCCAGCCCCGTTGGACAAATGTGCGTCCATCCTATCTAGCATTGCGATGGCGTTGCGTTCGGCATTCATAATGTCGGCCTCGCTCAATCCTTTTTGCAAAGCCCGCTCCTGGGGCTCTCTACGCTCCCGCAGGGGTTTGCGTCGAATCATTTCTTCAAGCTGGGAATTCGTCCATCGACGTTTGAGCTCGCCGGCCACGAAATGAAACTGGCTGAGGAGAGCCATCGAAGGGTAGAAACTCTCCTGAAAACGTTGAACAAGCTCTCTCATCTTCGCGCGTAGCAGCGGATCCTCGGGCCGTAATGGGTTCGAGGAGATGAGGTCATCGACATACTCATTGATGACGGTCGACTCGGGGATCGGAGTACCATCGATGACAAGGGTCGGCACTAATCCCAGCGGATTGATACGCAAATACTCTGGCTTCGTCTGCTCGAACTTGAACAGATCAATATAATGGCCGTCGAACTCGAAGCCTTTTTCGAAAAAACACATCAGGACCTTTTCGCTGTTGATCGAATACCCCGAATAATAAAAATCGACTGAACCAGTTTTGCTCATCATGTCTTTGGTCGTTGTGTCCATGGATTCACCTTCTCTTCAGCTAGACCGCACCGATCAAGAACCACGAACGACCGTATTTCTCAAAATCAAAAGAGCACGGTCAAACAAGGAGCCGAGAACACCTACCGCGATGATACCAACATAGACTCTGTCGGTCTGGAACATGAGGCTGGCTTCAGCGATGTAGTAACCCAACCCACGGCTATCCCCTATCATTTCGGCAACGATGACGACGAGCAGGGACACTGGCAAGGCGACCCGCATTCCGGTGAAGATGCCTGGCAACGCCGACGGCAAGAGAATCTGTTGGAGGATGCATACCTTCGACGCCCCCATGCTCTGCGCTGTCCAGATGAGCTTCACCGGGATCGTACGGAACGCGAATATTGTTGCTGCCACGATCGGGTAAAAACTCTCGAGAAAGGCGAAAGCGATCTTTGAAGGCGTCCCGAGGCCGAACACGAATATTAAAATCGGGAACAACGCGATCTTTGGGATTGGATAAGTAATGAAGGTGATGGGCTCCAAGAGCGTATCCACCCAACGAACGCGCGCTATTAGCGCTCCGAGCACGACGCCGAAGGGGATGGCCAGAGCAAAACCTGCCAATGCCCTGCCCGCCGTGACCAAGCCTTGCCGGAGCAGAAGCCCATTGGCAAGTTCGTTGAACAGCAATCGCCCAACGTCTACCAGATCCGGGAGGATCGTCGGTGCGACGACACCGCTGCGGGCGACGAGGAACCAAATGAGCAACCAAACGGGAATGGAGCACCAGCGGAGGCCTGGAATGGCAACAGAGCTCACAGATCGCTCCTCTTAGAAGAAGCTTGCCCGCGCAGTACGAAGTGCCGCAAGATCAGTAACAGACGATCGGACACAAAGCCTAAAGCACCGATAGCGATGATTGCCACGAAGACCAAGTCGAAACGAAGGCCGGATTCAGCGGTGGAAATCAAATAACCTAAGCCATCCTTGCTGCCGATGAGTTCAGCGGCGAACAGTACAATGAAAGAAAGGGCGGCTGCGATACGCAAGCCCGAGAAAATGGCAGGAAGAATGGCTGGCAGGCACACTTGGAACAGCAGGCGCAAAGTACCAGCGCCCATACTCCTCGACACCCAGATCAGCCGAATGGGGATTGACGTCATGCCATCCACGACTGCGATGTAGACCGGGAAAAATGAGGCAGCACCGATGATGGCAAATTTCGAGCCGTTCCCCAGGCCAAAGGCGATAACGAAGATTGGCAGTAACGCGATTTTCGGAATCGGGTTGAGAGCGATGATCAACGGTTCGACAAGGTCACGCAGGGGCCGAAAACTGCCGGTCAGCAAACCCAGCACTATGCCTGTAACCGCACCGAGTGCGAGCCCAACCGCTGCACGCATCAAGCTGGTAGACGACTGCTGCCACAATTCGCCGCTGCGGCTGATTTCGACGAAAGCCAAGCCGATCTGGGTTGGCGGTGGCAGGTAATTCGGCAGCGCCTGCATCATGCCGGCAGCCTCCCAACCAATCAGGAGTGCGGCAGGAACGACAAATGCCAACGCAACTCGTGTCATTTGGTTCATTTTGCTTCCATCTGCTGTGTTAGGGCTTGTGTTCTGAGCACCTCCTCACGCAGCAGATCCCAGACCTCATCACGATATGCGCGATAGATCATCGACTTTTTGATCTCGATGCCTCTGCCCGGCTCAAGATCGATGGCAATGTTCTTCTTGAGGTTACCTGGACGCGCGGTGAAGATGATCACGCGTGTACCGAGGTAAACCGCCTCGTCGATATCATGCGTCACAAAGAGGACTGTCTTACGATTGCGACGCCAAATCTCGGCCAGCAGTTCCTGCATGATCTCGCGAGTCTGCGCATCAAGCGCGCCGAACGGTTCGTCCATCAACATGATGGCCGGATCCTGAGCCAGCAGGCGTGCAAGCCCCACGCGCTGCTTCATGCCACCGCTGATCTCGGAGGGATAGTGGCGACGAAAGCCGGACAGATGGACGAGCTCAAGCAGCTCACTCACTTTATCCTTGATTTCACCAGCCGGCTTGCCTTGTATACGCATCGGCCAAGCGATGTTTTGTTCCACAGTGAGCCAGTCAAAAAGAGTGGATTCCTGGAACAGGACTCCGCGGTCCGCTCCAGGTCCGGTAATCTCCTTGCCGTTAAGCTCGATACGCCCGGCACTCGGAGACTCGAACCCGCCCACCATGTGTAACAACGTGGTCTTCCCACAACCAGATGGCCCGACGATGCTAACAAACTCGCCCGAAAAAACCTCCAGCGAGAAGGATTGAATCGCCTGGACATCAACCACTCCTCGCTTGAAGCGCTTTTCCACGCCCTGCGCAACGAGCAAGGGCCGTGCAATTGCTGCTTCGCTGTTAATTGGCATCGGGGAGATATCGTAAATCGACGAGGGAATCGATGTCAGCGCGCTTTTCCTGCATACCCAGCTTCATGTCCATCTCCTGCATCTTCTTAAGCAGATCTACGTTAATTTTCAGGTCGGGTGTTCGGTAATAGTCTTCCATATTAAGATATATCTTAGCGGGTACGCGTATGAAATGCGCGTCGAGAAGGGCTTGACGAGCTTCTTCTCGATGCGCCAGATAATAGGCAGTAACCTTCTTGAGATCAGCCAGGAAGGCACGCGCGACGTCCCCGTGCTTCTCAAGGAAGCCATCACGAGCGACTAGAACCATGAGTTCTTCGTCAAACGGAACCGCATCTTTCGACGTGAACAGGGTCTTGATTCCACCCTTGCTCTGCTCCATGCTGAAAAACGGTTGAACAAGCGTAGCTACATTGATAATGCCAGTTCGCAGCGCTTCACCTTGCAGCGGAAACGGCACCTGAGCGAACGTCACATCCTTCTTCGGATCCAGTCCAGCTTTGGTCAACGCAACTGAGGCCCAGAATTGAGTGGCGTCCTTCAGGCCAACGACACCGATCGTGCGGCCCTTGAGGTCTTGCATCGTGTTGATGCCACTGTCGCTCATGACAACGTAGCGTGTGTGGGCACCCTTGCTGCTTTCCTGGCTGATCGACGCGATCAGCTTGATCGGCAAACCTGCGGCAGCGGCATTGAGTGCAGAATGCGCATTACTGGTGACTATGTCGAGCCCACCTGCCTGGAGGGCCGCAAAGCGCTTATCGCTATTAGGCGAGAAAGTCATGTCAATCTTGTAAACTTTCCCCTCGTTAGGCGCCAATTTGGGCATCGCCACCATCAGCCAGACCTGCTCTTCGGCCGCGGCCCCTCGCCCCAGATGGATGGTAACCGGCTTCGCAAGCAGGGTGGTAGACATTGCCAAGCAGGCCACGCAACCGACTAGCGCTGAGGTCATGCTGAACGGGAGTTTCATGATAGTCTCCTAATTATCGATTATTCTGCTTTCAAGAAATCTTCTTTATTACTGACTCAAGGTGATGAAACCTCGTTGCCTCGACGGGTCATGAACAGGTCGAGCGGTAGTTCTATGCCGATACCACGCTCGCGAGCTACTTCGAGGGCTCGCTTGCATACCGCAGCAAACTGATTTCCCATCCCGCCATTATTGTTGTGATATGTAATTTGACTCGGGTTGATCCTGCGGGGCCCGCGACCGACGCACAGATCTCCGATCTCGCTGATATCGTCCTTCGTGATGTAACCTTTGCGCAGCGGATCCATCAATTCAGCCTGATTATCTATCTCGATCTGCTCTTTCAGATTGACGATGACGAAATCCGCCACGCGTGCGCATTCATCATCAAGCTCGCGCTGAGGGAAGAACCGCGTAGACGACTTCATTCCTATCACATGCGCCCCGGGAGAAAGCCATTTGCCAAACAGAATGTTCTCGGAACTGTTTGTGGAGGCAACCGCGATATCCGCACCGCGGATCGCAGCTTCGGCCGTATCGACCGGCACCACCTCGATCGACAGCTTCTGGCTCATCTGCTGCGCAAACGACTCGCGACTCCGTGACGATGGTGAGTAAACCTTCACGCGACGGATGCTGGGCCGCACGGTTACAAGACCCTCCACTTGGGCAGCCGCCTGCTTGCCCGCCCCAAGGATTCCGATCACCTCACTGTCCTCGCGAGCCACATGCTTTGCAACGATAGCCGAGGTTGCCCCAACACGCAGCGCAGACATGGCGTGGTCGTGCACGACGCCGATCAACTCATTTGTTCGGATATCCCATACCAGGATGAAACCCGAAAAATCACCGCGAAACTCCATTCGCTCCCGCCCATCACGCTTCGGCATTGCAACATGGGCAACGTCGATTCGAAGGGCGATAACGCCATGGCAAGGCGCTGTGCCACCAATCACATTGAAGAGCGACCACTGCGGCTCGTCATAATTGTCTAGCAGCGTGTGAAGACGGCGGCGTGGCAAAACAGACCCCACACCATTGCCGATATCCCGATAGGTCTCCTCAATGAGCTCGATCGCCTCCGCCATAGAGACCAGACCATGAGCATCCTCGTTCGTCAAGACCAGTGTTCCAGACATTGTCACTCCCGTTCGTTTCTCGTACACGGCTACAGTGTTTGACGCGCTAATTGGTAATATGATATTTACCTATTTACAACAAGTCAAGAATGTCTCGCTCGCATTTGCGCGTCATGGCTCAACATGAGATACACGATGCTTTCATGAGCCTAATGGCGGAAAGGCTGCGCAAATATCGTATTGATTGGCATGACTTATGATGGGCAGCCCGGCACTGGTCCCTGATCAACAAGACTCACTAGGGTCGAGTAATGAATTACGACGGATCGGGCACTGACCAAGGCGCAATACCGGTGCGCGGCGAGCAACGATTCCACACGGCACTATTCAGGCATGCCCTGCTTGTGCAAAGAAACGTTGCATTGAAACGAGAGGAGTCAAAAGACAGGCTTCCGACCTACCTGGAGCACAAGATGATGCATACGACTGGGCGATCCGAAGCTGGCACTTGATGAAACCAACTCAGCACCGGCAGGCCTCATCCCAAAACCTGCACAATCCCGAGTCGGCATCAGCCAATCGACTGTGAGCGTCAAGCTCGCTTTTCTGGCATGAAAGTCTTATGGCCCACAAGTCGACAAACGTCGGGGCGGAACAAAAGGTGAGCGTGCTCGATAGTGGTACCGTCGGTTGCGAAACTCGATCGACGTATGCTGGTGAGCGGAGAGCCGGTGCGAGCGCCGGTTATCTCCGCGTTGCGGGGTTCTGCCAGGGTCGAATCCACTGAAAATTCGCAAGAAGCCAACGTCTTGCCCGCGCGTTCGGCCATGAGTTCGGGTATGTGGCGTGTCGTCAAATCTTCTTCGCTGAGCTTATCGCGGATGGTGCTGGGAACATGGACTTTACATCCGCCAATCGCAGTTTTCCCGAGCATGTACATGCGCACGAAGTAAAAAAGTTCAGAACCTTGAGGAAGGTTCATCATTTGATGGACAATACCGTATCCATGGAGCAATCCCACGCGGACAATCGAAATCGTCAACGGTTGGGGGGGTTCGAACAGTCCTTCGAACGATATTTCAAAACGGGACGGGGGCGAGCGCCGCCGCACTGGCTTGACGAATGTTCCGCGCCCGTGTTCCCTCGAAATAAGCTCATCCGCTTCCAAGGCTCCGAGCGCCTGACGTACAGTTGGTCGACTGGCACCGAATATCCTGCACAATTGCGCCTCTGTCGGCAGCTTGTCACCAGCTCCGTACTCTCCTGACACGATCTGTTCGCGCAGCACGGCTTCAATGACGCGATATCGCGACAGATGCAGATTGGTGCCCAGACCTATTCGCTCGGCATTGGCTTGTGTCTTATTCATCGGTTCTCGCCAATTCGCTCCGGTGAGGCCGTAGGCGGGCGATAGCCAAATACATCGGAGTTGCGTTCATAAGAGACCTATGCTTGCGGGCTGTGGGTGTCCAACAATGTTCATGCGTCGCATTGCCCATTTACTTGAATCGTTCAAGCAACTCGCGGTTGGACTTCAGTTTTTGCTTGAGTGTGCGAATCTGCACATCCAGTTCGGACTGCGTGTAGAAGTCTTTGCTCATCGATCTGGCTTGCGTCAGCAGTTCGACGGCGGTGGGCAGGGCGCCGACCTGCACGTAATAATCGGCCATGGCGCGGCGCGCCTCGACCTGCTGGCCCAGCTTTTCATAGCTTTGCGCCAGCAACTGATTGAAGCGCGGCTGGTCGGGCCATTGCGCGGCGCGCGCCTTGATGAACGGCACGGCCTCTTTGTCGTGGCCGGTCTTGTGCATGGCCTCGACCATGGCAAGCGCCACGCCCTGGTTTCCGGGCCAGCGCGCCCAGGCCTTGCGGGCCTCGTCGTAAGCCGAACCCGCCTGGCCCCGGTCGATCTGCAGCAAAACATCGAGGCTGGAAATTTCGGGAGAATTGATGCCGTCCTTGCGAGCATTGTCCAGGGCCGATTGGGCCGTCGCCCAATCCTTGTCGGCCCAGGCGGCATAGGCCTGGCCATACCAGGCGGCCGATCGGGCGACCGCCGAGCCATCGCGGATCTCCTGCTTGAAGAAACCGGCCATGCTGCGCTGCAGGCCCGGGTCGCGCGCCTGCAGCGCGCGCAGCTTGGCGCGCACATACCAATAGGAATCGCTGTCGTGATGATGGATCGGGGGAAGTTCCCGGATTCGATTCTGGATATCCGACAGGCGCTGTATGGACAAGGGATGGGTGCTGGCGAAAGAACCGCCGCCCGCCCCTTCATTGAGCCGCGAAGCATTCATCAACTGGCTGAACATTTCGGCCATGCCGTTGGGATCGAAGCCCGCCTTGCGCAGCATGTCGAACCCGACACGGTCGGCTTCCTGCTCGGCCTGCCTGGAAAAACCCAATTGCCGGTCGACGGCGGCCGCCTGGCCGAACGCCGCCACCCCCATGGCCAGATCGCCGCTGCCGGCCAGCGCGGCCAGCAAGGCCGCCGCCACCGAGGCGATCATGATGTGGCCCGTTTGCGACTGCTGCGTCATGCCGCGCGCAATATGGCGCTGCAGGATATGCCCGATTTCGTGCGCCACCACCGAAGCCAGTTCGGATTCGTCCTTGGACGACACCACCAGGCCGCTGTTGACGCCGATATACCCGCCCGGCATGGCGAAGGCGTTGATTTGCGGATCGCGCACGGCAAAGACGGTAATGGGCTGCGACGGCCCCGGCGCGGGCGCGGCCGCCGCCAGCTTGCGGCCCAGCGCGGTAAGGTATTGATTGACGTCAGGGTCGCTGATGTAGGTGGGGTCGCGCCTGCCCTGCTCCATGATGGCTTCGCCCAGTGTGTGCTCGAGCGACGGAGAAAGCTCGGCCCCGGATGCCGCTCCCATGCTGGGAATGCCCATGGGCTGAGCATGGGCCGCACCCAGCCCGAACGCCATCGCCGCCAGCGTAGCGCGCAGCGCGGCTACCGGCATCCACGCGATTCGACGCTCGACGCGGGGGGCCACAGCTAGGCTCCCGCCGCGGCGGCCTGGCCCTTGGCCTGGGCGCGCAGGGTTTTCTGGGGCAGGCGCCCCTTGCTGGACAAGCGCATCAGTGTCGCTAGCGCGAACAGCAGGCCGAATACTTCGATGAAGCCGGCCAGCACCCACATGGTCAGGCCGCCTATGGACTGGTCGGTGACCGCCGCCATGCCGGGTATGGCCCGGCCGCACAGATCGAAGACTGGGTAGAGGTCGTGCTCGGTGAACGTGATGATGGCCCCCACCACCATTTGCGGCACCATGGTGATGACCGGCGAGATGATCCGCGCCCCCGGCGACATGACGGCGGGGGGACTGGGACGGCGGTCGAGGATGAGGTTCCAGTACATGAACCCGCTGATCACCACCGACCAGTTCATCAAGCGGTACAGACGCCAGTCGAGCATGGAATAGAACTGCACGCTGGGAATGAGCCACACCAGCACCAGAAACACGAACAGGAAAGGCACCAGCAGCTTGTTGGTAAGCACGCCGACCACCAGGCGGCCGGCGGGGCTGCCGCAAAAACGATGCAGCCAGCGCCTTGCCGCAACCGGCAGCCCGGCGCGCAGCACCTGCCCCGAGTAAGCGCCCATGACAAGCAACGGCCCCAGATGATGCAGAACCAGGTGCTGGATGCGGTGGGCGAAGAAAAGGCGCTCGGCGTAATAGTCGACGCGGGTATGCAGGGACAGGTATAAAAACACGAATCCCGTCCAGAACAGCGCTTGGCGCGCGACGCCGACGCGATGCACCCGGGTGCCACGCACGAACAGCGCGGCGGCCACGACAAACATCAACACCAAGGATGGAGAAAACTCCCAGGGTGTTAGCCAGCCGATCAAATCCATTGATACGAATCCAGAAAAAGCAGATTGCCGCTAGTTTAAAGCAATAGCCTGAGCATCGCCGCCTACGCACCGGATCCGGGCGCCCAAAAGGCCTTCGTCCCGGTGAAAGGGCCGCGGAAACCTATAGATTAAGGCCGTCCAGCCAGCCCATGGCTATGTATACATGCATGATCGTCAGGGAAATACCGAAGATGACGATGGCCGAGCCCACCAGCGTTACCAGGATGGCGACCACAACAGGCCCCCAGCGCGTTGCCGTGCGCCGCCCCGATCCGGGGTTGTAGCGGGCGTCGAACTTCTCGTCCGGCTTGAGGGAAAAAATCAGCGACTCGACGAAGCCCTCGGTGAGGGGAATGAAAAGCAGCAGAAACGGCGGGCTGTCCCACCACACCGGCGCACGCGCCGCCAGGACAATGAGCACGCAGGACACCGCCGTGACCAGCCAGGCCCAGCGGCGTCCCAGATACCACCAATGGCCGCCCACCACGCCCAGCAGCGCCGCCAGTACGGCCACGGCAAACTTGCTCCGGTGCGGGGCCGGCTCGCCGGTCAGCGGCTCTGGTCCGGTCTGCGTGGCTACCGCGGCGCCCAGGGCCGCGCTCGACGAAATATCGGTAGAGTTCATGAGGAATGCTTCTATGAAGAAATGCCGCAATCGTGAAAAACCGGGCAGCGGAGCGACGGCAAGGCCGTCCGCGCCTGTCGCGCCGCGCCAAAAAACCTACAATTGCAAGCATTGTAGTTGAGCGGGACAATCCATGGATAATCCAGAATTCGATATCGCCATAACCGGGGCCGGCCCTGTGGGCAGCACCCTGGCCCTGCTGCTGGCGCGCCATGCCCCCGACCCCCGGCGAATCGCGCTTGTCGGCAAGCGCTTCCACGACGCCGCCGAAGCCGGCGACCTCCCGCTGCCCAGCAACGCGCCCGACCCACGTTCCCTGGCGCTGAACCACGGCAGCCGCGTGCTGCTGGAGCAGTTGAACGCCTGGCCGCAAAAAGCGGCCAGCATCGAAACCGTGCACGTCTCGCAGCGCGGCCGCCTTGGCCGCACGCTCATCCGCCACGACGAGATGGGCGTGCCCCGCCTGGGCAGCGTTGTCGCTTACCCCGACCTTGTGGCCGTATTGCATAACGCGCTCGCCGCCAGCGGCATCACGATGATCGAAGCGCCGTATGTGCGAACCCTTGCCGCCAGGCAAGCCCATCTGAACGCCGCGGGACGGGACATTGTCAGCGCGCTGGCGGTGCAGGCCGACGGCCATCAGCCCGACGGACTGCGGCGGGAATACAACCAGCATGCCGTCCTTGCCACGGTACGCGCCAGCCAGCCCAGGGCGCGCTGGGCCTACGAGCGCTTCACCGACCAAGGGCCGCTGGCCCTGCTGCCGCACCCGCAGGGCGGCGATCTGTACGGCGTGGTCTGGTGCAGCGCGCCGGAGCATGCCGAGGCCTTGCGCCGCCTGGACGATGCTGGATTCAGCGCGGCGCTCACCGCCACGTTCGGCGATCGGCTGGGCGCCCTTGCCTGCCTGGGCCTGCGTCATATCTTTCCGCTCTCGCTGCATGCGGGGCCGCTGCTGGTCAACGCCTGCACCATCGCCATCGGCAATGCCGCGCAAACCCTGCATCCCGTTGCCGGACAAGGGCTGAACCTCGGGCTGCGCGACGCCGTTCAATTGTCCCAGGCCCTGGCTCCGTGGCTATGCCAGCCCCGGCAAGATCCCCGGCCGGTGCTGGAAGGCTTCGCCCGGCGCCGCCGGCAAGACCGCTGGCTGACCGCCGGCGTCACCGACTTCCTTCCTCGCATTTTTTCCACCCGCAACCCGCTGGTCGAGCATGCCAGCGGAGCCAGCCTGCTGGCCCTGGATCTGCTGCCGGCGCTACGCAAGCCTTTGGCCCGCCACCTTTTGCAAGGACTACGCGTGTAGGGGAGCCCCCACGCTGCGCCGCTAGCGCGGCTTGCTGCCCCCCGAGGGGGCGCTTTTTGCCTTGGGACGGCCCGGCGGCAAAAATGGCCCCCACGCCACGCCGCTGCGCGGCGGGGACGACACAACTTTTCCCAGGCGGTTAAAATCGTTTGATGCGCATCGGTTCCTGGCTACTCCCCAATCCCGTCTTCGTCGCCCCCATGGCCGGGGTGACCGACCGCCCGTACCGGCAGTTATGCAGGCGCCTGGGCGCGGGCTACGCGGTCTCGGAAATGGCCGCCAGCAACCCCCAGCTATGGAATAGCGTCAAGACCTCGCGCCGGCTCGACCATTCGGGCGAAATCGACCCCATCGCCGTGCAGATCGCCGGCGCCGACCCGGACATGATGGCCGAGGCCGCCGTCTTCAACATCAAAAAGGGCGCCCGCATCATCGACATCAATATGGGCTGCCCGGTAAAAAAAGTGTGCAATGTCGCATCGGGCTCGGCACTGCTGCGCGACGAGGACAAGATCGTAAAAATCCTGGCAAGCGTGGTGCAGGCGTGCCGCCCCTATGACGTTCCCGTCACCCTCAAGACCCGCACGGGCTGGGACGCGCAATCGCGCAACGCCGTCCGCATCGCCACCTTGGCTGAAAGCCTCGGCATCGCCGCCCTGACCCTGCACGGGCGCACCCGCGCCGACCTGTACCAGGGCAAAGCCGAATACAATACGATCAAAGAGGTCAAGCGGGCCGTCGGCATACCGGTGATCGCCAATGGGGATATCGATAGCCCCGCAAAGGCGCAATACGTATTAAAGTACACGGGGGCCGATGCCGTCATGATCGGCCGGGCCGCGCAGGGACGCCCCTGGATATTCCGCGAGATCGCCCATTTCCTTGAAACAGGTACGCATATGGCGCCGCCCACCTATGGCGAGTTGCGCGCGCACCTGCTCGAGCACCTGGAAGATCACTATCGTTTCTACGGTGAATTTACCGGTGTACGATCCGCGCGCAAGCACATTGGCTGGTACTTGGGTGGTCTGCCCGACAATAAAACACTTATGGACTGCATCAACACAACAACCAGCACAGCGGATCAAACACATGCCCTCGAGCAGTGGTTCGACCGCCACGCGCCATCGACGCCGGTCTGTCCCCCGGCGGCGCAAACACTGGCAGCCTGAATATCCGCGCATCAAAAAAAACCATCAAATAATCACTATGAGCAATACCAACCTTCTGGAACAGTCCGTACGCGACAACCTTGAGCGCTATTTCAACGACCTGGGCGACTCGCAGCCGCACGACATCCTGTCCATGGTCGTCCACTGCGTCGAGCGCCCCGTGCTGGAAGTCGCCCTGGAAAAAGCCAAGGGCAACCAGTCCAAGGCCGCAGAAATGCTGGGCATCACCCGCAGCACCCTGCGCAAGAAGCTCCAGGCCCACAACATCCAACCCTAATTCCCTCCCTATCTTCGCACCACAACATGAAAACCCACACCGCTTTGCTTTCGGTTTCGGATAAAACCGGTATTGTCGAATTTGCCCAGGCACTCGCCCAGCGCGGCGTACGCCTGTTGTCCACCGGAGGCACAGCCAAGCTGCTGGCCCAGGCCGGCCTGTCCGTCACCGAAGTCGCCGAACACACCGGTTCGCCCGAAATCCTGGATGGCCGCGTCAAGACCCTGCACCCGCGCATCCACGGCGGCCTGCTGGCCCGCCGCGACAACGCCGAGCATCTGGCCACGCTGAAAGAACAAGCCATCGAACCCATCGATTTGCTGGTGGTCAATCTGTACCCGTTCCGCGAAACCGTTGCCAAGCCCGGTTGCACATTCGCCGATGCCATCGAAAACATCGATATCGGCGGGCCGGCCATGTTGCGCGCCGCCGCCAAGAACCACGGCACGCCCGAAGGCGGCGTCACCTGCGTCATCGACCCGGCCGACTACCCGCGCGTGCTGGCCGATATGGACGGTCCCCTGGGCCAGCCCTCGTACGCCCTGCGCCTGGAACTGGCCACCAAGGTTTACGCGCACACGGCCGCCTACGACGGCGCCATTGCCGCCTACCTCAGCAGCCTGGCCACGGCCGAACCCAAACAGGACGTTGCCCCCGAGCGCTCGCCCTGGCCGCGCACCCTGACCGTGCAAGTGCAGCAGCACCAGGCTTTGCGCTATGGCGAAAACCCGCACCAGGCCGCGGCCTTCTATGTCGACCAACCCCTGGGCGCCGGCCAGTTGGGCAGCTATCGGCAATTGCAGGGCAAGGAACTGTCCTACAACAACATCGCCGACGCCGATGCCGCCTGGGAATGCGCGCGCAGCTTCGATGTCTGCGCCTGCGTCATCGTCAAGCACGCCAACCCCTGCGGCGTGGCCGTGGGCGACACCCCGCTGCTGGCCTACCAGCAGGCCTTCAAGACCGACCCGACCTCGGCCTTCGGCGGCATCATCGCCTTCAACCGGCCGGTCGATGCCGCAACCGCCCAGGCCATTACATCGCAACAGTTCGTCGAGGTCCTGCTGGCTCCGGCCTATTCGCCCGAAGCCCTGGCCATTTTCACCGCCAAGAAAAACGTGCGCGTGCTCGAAATCCCTCCGGGCGAAGCCCGCAACGCCTTCGACATCAAGCGCGTTGGCGGCGGATGGCTGGTGCAGAACCCGGACGACCACCAGGTTGCGCCGGCCGACTTCAAGGTCGTCACCCAAAAAGCGCCCACTGAACCGCAAATGCGCGACCTCATGTTCGCCTGGAAGGTCGCCAAGTACGTCAAGTCCAATGCCATCATCTTCGTGGCCAACGGCATGACCGTCGGCGTGGGTGCGGGGCAGATGAGCCGCATCGACTCGGCGCGCATCGCTTCCATCAAGGCGGAGAACGCCGGGCTGAGCCTGGCCGGGTCGGCGGTGGCGTCCGACGCCTTCTTCCCCTTCCGCGACGGCCTGGACGTGGTCGCCGAAGCGGGCGCCACCTGCGTCATCCAGCCGGGCGGCAGCATCCGCGACGACGAAGTCATAGCGGCCGCCAACGAACGCGGCATCGCCATGGTCTTCACCGGCGCCCGGCATTTCCGGCACTAGGCCCCGATGCGTATCCTGGGGATAGATCCGGGCTTGCGGCGCACTGGCTTCGGCGTCGTGGACGCCCAGGGCATGCGCCTGCAGTATGTCACCAGCGGCACCATCGTCGTGCCGTCCGACCTTCCCCTGGCCGAACGCCTGAAAGTCATACTGGACAACATCCGCGAGGTCGTGCAAACGACTTCGCCCACGGTGTCCGCGCTGGAAAAAGTCTTCGTCAATACCAACCCCAGCTCCACCCTGCTGCTGGGCCAGGCGCGCGGCGCCGCCATGTGCGCGCTGGCCGACAGCCAGCTGCAGGTTCATGAATACACGGCGCTGCAAATCAAGAAATCGGTAGTCGGCAACGGCCATGCGGCCAAGGAGCAGGTGCAGCGCATGGTGCAGCATCTGCTGGGCCTGGACGGCCTGCCCGCCGCCGACTCGGCCGACGCGCTGGCCTGCGCCATATGCCACGCGCATGTGGGCCCCATGGTCGACCGCCTGGCTCAACGCGGCCAATTGCCGGGCACGAAAAGCGTGCGCCTGCGCGGCGGACGCCTAACCCGCTAATCACTATTGCAAGGATGTCTCGATGATAGGACGCATTACCGGCACCCTGCTGGAAAAGACTCCCCCGACCGTATGCATCGACGTCGGCGGCGTGGGCTACGAAATCGACGTGCCCATGAGCACGCTGTACAACCTGCCCGAAGCCGGCGCCAAGGCCACCCTGTTCACCCACCTTGCGGTGCGCGAAGACGCCCATATCCTGTACGGTTTCTCCACCGCCCAGGAACGCGCCACCTTCCGCGCCCTGATCAAGGTGACCGGCATCGGCGCGCGCACCGCGCTGGCCGTGCTGTCGGGCATGACGACCGACGAGCTGGCCAGTGCGGTCACCCAGCAGGAAACCGGCCGCCTTACCCGCGTGCCCGGCATCGGCAAGAAAACGGCCGAACGGCTCTTGCTGGAATTACGCGGCAAGCTCGGCGCCGATCTCGGCACGACAAGCGGCGGCCTTCCTTCGGGGCGCGACGACATCCTGAACGCCCTGCTGTCGCTGGGCTATTCGCAAAGCGAATCGCAGGCAGCCCTGAAGGGCCTGCCGGAGGGCGTCGAGGTATCGGAAGGCATACGCCTGGCGCTGAAGTCCCTGTCGCGAGGCTGATAGTGTACGATTTAACTCTCGCTTCCAGCCGCAGCCGATAGCCATGGCCATACACTCCGATCCCCTGTCCAGCGTCGCCGCCGGCGCTTCCCGCCTTGTCGCCCCGCAAAGCATTTCGCCCAACGAGGACTCGGTGGAGCGCGCCCTGCGTCCACGCATGCTCGACGACTACGTCGGCCAGAACCGGGTGCGCGAGCAACTGGAAATCTTCATCGCCGCGGCGAAAATGCGCCAGGAATCGCTGGATCACGTTTTATTGTTCGGCCCGCCGGGCCTCGGCAAGACCACGCTGGCCCATATCGTGGCGCACGAAATGGGCGTGCAATTGCGCCAGACCTCGGGCCCCGTCCTGGAACGTCCGGGCGATCTGGCCGCGCTGCTGACCAATCTGGAAAAAAACGACGTCCTGTTCATCGATGAGATCCATCGGCTGTCGCCCGTGGTCGAGGAAATCCTGTACCCGGCGCTGGAAGACTTCCAGATAGACATCCTCATCGGCGAAGGCCCCGCCGCGCGCAGCGTCAAGATCGACCTGCAGCCCTTTACCCTGGTGGGCGCCACCACGCGCGCCGGCATGCTTACCAACCCGCTGCGCGACCGCTTCGGCATTGTGTCGCGGCTGGAGTTCTACAACACCGACGACCTTACCCGCATCGTCGCGCGCAGCGCCCATTTGCTCAATGTCGACATCACGCACGATGGCGCCGTCGAGATCGCGCGCCGGGCGCGCGGCACGCCGCGTATCGCCAACCGCCTGCTGCGCCGCGTGCGCGATTACGCCGATGTCAAGAACGGCGGCGTCATCAACGTCGACACCGCAAACGCCGCCCTGTCCATGCTGGAAGTGGATCCTCAGGGCCTGGATCTCATGGATCGCAAACTGCTCGAAGCCATCATCCACAAATTCGATGGCGGCCCCGTGGGCGTCGATAGCCTGGCCGCCGCCATCGGCGAAGAGCGCGACACCATCGAAGACGTCATCGAGCCCTATCTCATCCAGCACGGCTATTTGCAGCGCACCCCGCGCGGACGCATGGCCACGCAAACCACCTGGCGCCATCTGGGCCTTGCCGCCCCCAAGGCCAGCGGCACAGGCGAGCTTTTCGAATAACGCCCTGGGGCCTGCCTAACCCGCCTGCGCCATGCGCACGCAGCGCAACAGGTCTTCGCCGTAGGCTTCCAGCTTGCGCGCCCCCACCCCGCTGATCATGCCCAGATCCTCGATGGATTGCGGACAACGCTCGGCGACGTCGCGCAGCGTGGCATCATGGAAAATGACGTAGGCGGGAACGCCATGACCCCGCGCCACCTCGGCCCGCCAGGCACGCAAGGCCTCGAAACGCAGTTGGGCTTCGGGCGACAGCACGATGTCGGCGGCCTTGCCGCGCGGCGTCCCGCGGGCCGCGCGCGCTTTCTTTTCCGGCTCGCGGCGGAACATCAGGGTGGTTTCACCCCGCAGCACCGCGCGGCTGCCATCGGTAAGAGCCAGGGTGCCGTAGCCTTCGTGATCCACCGCCAACAGGCTTTGCGCCAGCAATTGCCGCAATACGCCCCGCCAGGCCTGCTCGGAAAGGTCGGCCCCAACGCCAAAGACGGTAAGGCTTTCGTGACCGTACTGCTTGACGCGATCGGTGAGCTTGCCACGCAGGATGTCGATGAGATGGCCCGCGCCATAGCGCTGTCCGCGTTCGCGCCACAAGCGATACACGGCGGAAAGAATCTTCTGCGCGGCCACCGTGCCGTCCCAGGCTTCGGGCGGCTCCAGGCAGGTATCGCAATTGCCGCAAGGTTCGATGTTCTGGTCGAAATAGGCCAGCAGCCGCTGGCGCCGGCAATTCACGGTTTCGCACAGGCCCAGCATGGCATCCAATTGCGCGCCCAGGCGACGACGGAACACATCGTCGCCTGGAGACTCGTCGATCATGCGCCGCTGCTGGACAACGTCCTGCAGCCCATAGGCCAGCCAGGCCGTCGCGGGCTCGCCGTCTCGGCCGGCGCGGCCGGTTTCCTGGTAATAGCCCTCGACCGACTTGGGCAGGTCGATATGCGCCACGAACCGCACGTCGGGCTTGTCGATGCCCATGCCGAAAGCAATCGTCGCCACCATGACCAGGCCGTCTTCACGCAGAAAACGGGACTGGTTGGCCGCGCGCACAGTAGCACTGAGCCCCGCATGGTAGGGCAGCGCCTCGATGCCGTGGCTGCACAGGAATGCCGCCGTGTCCTCGACCCGCGAACGCGACAGGCAATACACAATGCCGCAATCGCCCGTATGTTCAGCCTGAATGAATTGCAGCAGTTGGCGTTTGACGTCGCTTTTTTCGACGATGCGGTAACAGATATTGGGACGATCGAAGCTGGCCACGAAATGCTGAGCATCCGTCAGGTTCAGGCGCTGCGCGATTTCGCGCCGCGTGACCGTGGTGGCCGTCGCCGTCAGCGCAATGCGCGGCACCTGCGGCCAGCGTTCGGAAAGTATGGAAAGCTCCAGGTATTCCGGCCGGAAATCGTGCCCCCACTGCGACACGCAATGCGCCTCGTCGATGGCGAACAAAGCGATATTGCCTTGCGAAAGCATGTCCAGGCAGCGATCGGTAAGCAGGCGCTCGGGCGCCACGTACAGTAAATCCAGTTGTCCGGCCAGAAATGCCTGCTCCACCTCGCGCGCCGTGCGCCAATCCAGGGTGGAGTTGAGAAAGGCGGCGCGCACGCCAAGTTCGAGCAAGGCGTCGACCTGATCCTGCATCAAGGCGATGAGCGGCGAAACCACCACACCGCAGCCTTTTCGGGCCAGGGCGGGAATCTGGTAGCACAACGACTTGCCGCCGCCGGTGGGCATCAGCACCAGGGCATCCCCGCCCTGCACCAGGTGCTCGATGATGGCATGCTGGTCGCCTCGAAACGAGTCGTAGCCAAAAACCTGCTGCAGGATATCAAGAGGGGAAGTCGTGGATGAGGGCATTCAGCAAAAACGTAGATAAGCGGGCCATCACGGCAAAGCCCGCGCACACCCTGAAAATTCAAAGAGCCATTTTAGCCCCTTGCCAGTTCGCATCAAGCCGGCACCGGTATGCCGGGCCTTATAACGTTTCAAAGCGCCGGAGCAGGCGGCAGACAGCCCCTCGAAAGAACGTCCGCCTGCCGTTGGCCGCCGGCCCGCCTAGAACACCGGAACGGCGAAGTTCACGCCTACGTCGTAGTCGCCGCTGATGAGCTCGCGCTCGGCCTTCAGCGAGACCCGCAGATTGGGGCTGTACCAGAACTGCTGGGTCAGGCCGAACTGGCGCTTGACGTAGCCGGTGGCCGACGATATTTGCTCGAAAGAACCGTTCAGATCGCCCCAGCGTCCCAGCTTCAGCGTGGCCGACCATTGATGGCGGTTGCGTCCCGCATCGAGCGCGACATCGCGATAGCTGGCCAGGTCGGAAAAGCCATTGCTGCTTTCATCGTGAACCCAGCCCAGGCTCAGCGAGTCCAGCACATCGGCCTGGTAGCCGACACGATAGCGCCACCCATCGTTCAGGTTGCGCGACGCCTTGGCCACCGCCAATTGCCAGGCGCCCCAGTTCTGCGTTGCGTACTTGCCGCCGATACCGCCTACGCTCAGCCCCGACGCCCACTGCGTTTGCGTCTCCAGCGACAACTGCCGGCTTACGCCGTATTGCAGCACGCCCTCGCCGGCCCGGGGCCCGTAGGTGAGCCCTCCCGGCTTGCCGGGGTCGCCCGAGTAATCCAGGGCGCCGATGCGGACGGAATACTGCCAACTGCCCTCTTTGGCGCCGCCCAGGCTGGATTGCGTGAGCGCGACACCTCCCAGACGGGCCTTGTCGTCCAGCACCGAGCCGTTGGACCAGTCATTGCCCAGCACCAGGTTCGTGCCGTCGGAACGCGAATATCGCCAGTTGTCGGTGCCCAGCGTCCAGGTGTCCGTCTTGCCCGCGCCCATGACCGATACTTGCCTGGACGTGCCGGCAGCCTGCAGCCGAATGCCCGTCTTGCCGGCGCCAGCCCGCAATGCGGACGACGACAAGTTGCGCGAATACGCGGGATCGATCTGCAGAATGGCCTCGGGCGGCGGCAACATGGAATTGCCGGTGCCCGGAGCATCGATTTCGCCCGTGCCATCGAAAGGCAGGGGCTCGGGCAAAGGCTCCGGCGGGTCGATGCTGATCTGGGTGACGGCGTGCGGCTGGGCCGGCGCGAGTTCCTGCAAGGCGGAGCTGACGGAAATATCCTGATCCATCCCGGCCGGCGCGGCATAAGACTGCGCCTGCACCGCGCCGCCGGCCAGACCTGCGGCCGCGCAAAAACATATGGAGTGAAAAAGCAAATGCATAAATACGACTAACTTTGAACCCGCCGGCTTCCAAAAGCCGGGCGCGCCGGAAACGGCCAAAGATCAATCCTAGGATTTTCTGGAGGAAGTATCAAGCAGGGCTTCGCCGCTTTGATCCAGCGACTTCTTGAGCGCCGAATATTTTTCCAGCAACGACGATTTGTAGACCACCCCTAGCAGCACCGGCTCGTCGCCGCGGCTGACGACTGGCAGGCGCTCGCCCTGAAAATTGATGAACTGATCCTGGGCCTCGTCCAGGCCCATATCCGGATGCAGGGGCTTCACGAAATCCAGCCGCAGGACGTCGCCGGCCTTTTTTTCGTGCACGTCGCCCTGCACCAGCAGCATGCTGGTCAGATCCTGCTGGGCGATCACGCCCTGAAAGACATTGCGCTCGTTCACCACGTAGAGATACTTGACGGGATACTCCAGGAACATCCGCGCGGCCTCCTTGAGCGGCGCCGTGGTTTGTATGACGGTCTGGGCCGGCCGCACCAGCTCGGCCAACTGCGTATTGCGCAGGCGCCGACGCAGGACGATGTCGCGTTCGCGCGCCAGCGTCACGTTGTACATGGCCACCTCGGCGATGGTGCGCGACATGAAATAGGCCAGCACGCAAGCCAGCATCAGCGGAACAACGACCTGATAGCTGAGCGTCATCTCGAAAATCATGAGTATGGCCATGAGCGGCGCACCCGTCGCCGCGCCCAGGAAGGCCCCCATGCCCACCAGGGTGAACAGATGAGGGGAAATCGCCAGCCCCGGCCAGATCAGCAGCACGGCCTGGCCGAACAAGGAGCCGAACGCCGCCCCCACGAAAATGGTGGGCGTGAACACACCGCCCACGGCGCCGGAACCCACGGTGAACATGGTGGCGGCCACCTTGCACACCAGCACCAAGGCAATGGCCTGCCAGGCCCACGGATCGTGCAACAGCGACACGATGACGCTGTAGCCATTGCCGGCCATCGTCGGCATGAACACCAGCAGGACGCCCAGGAACAGGCCGCCCAGGCCAAGCCGCAGCGACAGCGGCAGGTTCAAGCCGCGAAATCCCTTACGGGCCAGATCGAGCAGCCGGAGGAACTGCGGCGCCGCGGCGCCCGACACCAGGCCGAGCGCCACGAACGGCAGGACATGATCGACGCTCAGCGCCGTGCCGCTGTCGGCGACCGGATAGGTAAGGTGGTAGTGCCCCGTCCAGCGCATGGTGATGTGCGACACGGCAGCGGCGATGAGCAAGGGCCCGACGCTTTGTATGGCCATGGTGCCCAGCACGATCTCGGCGATGAACAGCGCGCCGGCAATGGGTGAGCCGTACGCGGCGGCCACGCCGGCCGCCGCGCCGCAGGCGACCAGCAAGCGCAAGCGGGCCGTATCGAAATACGCGAAGCGGCCAATGGCCGACGCGCACAGCGACGCCAGGTGCACCATGGCGCCCTCGCGCCCGATGGAGCCGCCCGACGCCACCGACGATAGCGAGGACAAGGATCGGAGCAGGCCTTGCCGTATGGAAAGGCGGCCGTCGCCGATGGCAACGGCCTCCATGTAGTCGGAATTGCTGCCCGCCTTTATTTTGGCGGCCCACTGCAAAAGCAGGCCGGCAACGACACCGCCCAGAACCGCGAACACGATGCGGCCATACCAGGGCAAACCGCCAATGACCCGGGAAATGGAGCCCGACCCGCCGGTGCACAAACGCTGCACCAGGAAAATGCCTTCGTGAAACAGGACGGTGGCCAGCGCCCCGAGCACCCCTACGACGGCGGCCCACAACAACATGGCGGGCGATGCCGACAGCCACTCCCAGCGTTTGAGTCTATCGCGCGTTGCGTTCAGCACGTCATTCATTCACGCTCCATGTGCCATGGGTGATGGCGGCCCGCACAGGGCCATAGGTATTTCAGTTTATTTCGCACGACTTGCAAGCCGGAGCATCGATAGGCACACTTGCACCATGGACGACATTCTGATCAAAGTGCTGGTTGTCGACGACGACCCCGCCCTGCGGCAATTATTGGCCGACTATCTTAACCGACACGGCTATGATACGCTTTTGGCGCCCGACGCCCGCGACCTGGAATCCCGCATCCAGCGCTTCAGCCCCGACCTCGTCGTCCTCGACCGCATGCTGCCGGAAGGCGACGGCGCCGATGCCTGCCGGCGCCTGCGCCAGCTTGGCGAAGACATCCCCATCATCCTGCTCACGGGGCGCGACGAAACCGTGGATCGGGTCATTGGGCTGGAAGCGGGCGCCGACGATTATCTGGGCAAACCCTTCGATCCGCGCGAACTGCTGGCGCGCATTACGTCGGTTCTGCGCCGTAAAAAGGGCGCCTCCGCCCTCGTCAAGGAAAAACCCGTGGCCTTCGGGCCGTTCGTCTTCGACCCCGCCACCCGCCAGCTTTCCAAAGGCCGCGAGCTCATCAAGCTTACCGGCGGCGAAGTCAATCTGCTGGAAGCGCTGGTCAATAACGCGGGCAAGCCGCTTTCGCGCGACCGCCTCCTGGCGCTGGCGCGCGACGACGACGAAGGCGAGCGCAACGACCGCGCCATCGACATCGCCATCCTGCGCCTGCGGCGAGCCATCGAAGACGACCCCAAGCAGCCGCGCTGGATACAAACCGTCTGGGGCGTCGGCTACCGGTTCTCGCCATAGCGGCCAGCCATGCGGTTTCTGAACTTCCTGCGGTCCCTCCACGCCCGGCTGATCCTGTTGACGCTGGGCACGATATTGCTGGTGCAGGCGGCCACGCTGGCCACGGTCAACTATTACCGTGAAAAAGTCACCCAGGGCGTCACCGTCGATGTCGTGGCCACTACCATACGCACCGTGCGCGCGGCGCTGGCGCAGATTCCTCCCGACGAGCGCGCCGGATTCGTGCGCCAGGCTTCCCATAACGAATGGCATCTGTGGTCGCGCGACATGGGTCCGTCGCAGCGCGAGCCGCGGCCCGGGCCCCGCGGCGAACCGCCCGGCCCTCCCAGGGGCGGCCCCCCGGGCCCGCCACGCGACCCGCAGTTCAGGGAATTCCGCGAGTTTCGCGAATTCCGCGAGATGCGCGCCGGCCGGCCCGCGCCTCCCCCGCCCATCCCCCGGGACATGCGGCAGGATCTCAAGCAGTTTGTGGACGCGCTGAACGAAAAACTCGACGACGGCACCCGCGTCGGCCTGTCGCGCGGACGCGTGCCCCGGCTGTACATTTCCTTGATCCCCGACCTGCCCTACGCGGACGCCACTACGGCCAACGACGAAGACGCCCGGGACAGCCGCGAGTGGCTGGTGATCCCGCTGGATCGCATCGCCCCCCCGGATCCCATGCCGATCACCCTGGTCTGGCTGGCGGGCATGGGCTTGCTGCTGCTGATCTCCGCCGCGTTCTCCTGGCATATCACGCGGCCCATCACACGCCTGGTGGCCGCCGCCGACCAGCTCGCGGCCGGACAGCCGCAGCGCGTCGTACCGTCGGGCCCATCCGAAACCCGCATCCTGGGCGAGCGGTTCAACGCCATGCTCGACGCATTGGCCGAGTCGAACGCCGTGCGGCACACCTTGCTGGCGGGATTGCCGCACGACCTGAAAGGGCCGCTGTCGCGCATGTGGCTGCGTATCGAGATGATCGACGACTCGGCTTTCAAGGACGGCATACGGCATGACATCCAGGACATGCAGCGCATGGTCGACCAGTTCATCGGCTTTGTGCGCGGCACCGATCCCAACACCTACCGCTTCGCCTCCATGGACATGGCGGCGTGGCTGGACGAGCAAGTGGAAGCCTGGAAAAGCGCCGGCAGCCAGGTCGAGCTGCGGGAAACGGTAAGCGCGCCGCTCATGGTCAAGGCCGATCGCCTGGCGCTGGGCCGATTGCTGGACAACCTTGTCACGAATGCCATGAACTACGCCGCGCCGCCCGTCGAAATCACCTTGGGCGCCGACGGCGGCAACGCCATCCTGACTATTTTAGACCATGGCGAAGGCATTCCCGAAGCGCGCCGCGCCGAAGCATTGCGGCCGTTTTCACGCCTGGACGACGCACGGACGCGCACCGGCTCGGTCGGCCTGGGCCTGGCCCTGGCCAATGCCGTCGCCCGAGCCCATGGCGGCGCGCTGACCCTGGGCGACGCGCCCTGGGGCGGCCTGAAGATCACCATCACGCTGCCGCTGGAGGAAGGCCCGGAATCCGCCGCCTAACACGTGGCTGGTCGGTTCAGACGCAACGGTCAACGATACGGATTGGCCGAGCGGCGCGCTAGCCCTTGAATTTGGGTGGGGAAGGCGGCTTGGACAGGCCGAACATGCGCCAGTAGACCCAGAGATTGAAGATCAGCACGACCGGCAAGGCCACGATCGCCGCCGCCAGAATGAGCCGCAGCGACCCCACCGACGCGGCGGCATCCCAGATGGTGATGTCGTCCAGCACCAGGTAGGGGAAAAAGCTGTAGCCCAGCCCCCCCAGCGTGACCAGAAAGATCAGCAGGGTCATGGCGAAGGGCAGCGCGGTATTGCGGTAGCTGCTGTTGATCATGCGCTGCAAGCACATTTCGATGGTGACGAAGCAAATCAGCAGCAGCCCCCACAAGCCCACGACCAGGGGCCATTGCGGGCCGTCGCTCCATTTCAGGAACACCCCGCTGTTGGCGAAAGCCAGCACCACGGAAACCCCCACCGAACCCGCGGCGGCCCAGCGCACGACATGCCGGCCCCACATGACGGCGCGCACGCGCAGTTCGCCGCGCACGCGCATGATGAGCCACGACGCCCCCAGCAGGCAGTACGCAAGCAGCGCGCACACGCCCAGAAATGCTGAAAACCACATATAGCCCAGATCGGTCTGGTAGGACACCACCAGTTGACCCAGCAGCACGCCGTGCGCCACGGCGGTAATGAGCGATCCCAGCGCAAAACCCTTCAGCCAGCGCCCCTGCATTTCAATGGGAGAGCGCAGGCGCAGCTCGAACGACACCGAGCGCAGCAATACGCCCAGGGCCAGCAGAGACAGGGGCAGATACAACTGGCCCATGATGCTGCCCCAGGCATGCGGAAAAGCGGCCACGAACAAGCCCATGCCCAGGAACAGCCAGAACTCGTTGGCGTCGCGCCATGGGCTCAGCAGCGACAGCATGCGCGGACGCAGCTCGCGCGGCGCGAACAGCACCAGGCAGCCCACGCCGATGTCGAAGCCGTCCAGCACCGTGCCGGCCACAATGGTCGCGAACAACAGCCCCATGAAGACCAGGGGCATCCAGAAGGAAGGATCCTGGGCGTTGATTCCCAGCAGACTGACCAAGGTATCTATCATGCCCGCCCCCTGCGCCGCGCGATCGGCACCACGCCGTAGCGCACGATGTGCGTCAATAATTGGAAAAATCCATACAACAGCACGGCATAGACCAGCGCATACACCGCCAGGCCGGCCATCAGCACATTGGGGCTGGTATCGCCGACGATCTCGGCCAAGGTGATGGTTCCGTTGACCGCATACGGCGCCAGGCCGAACAGCATGTGGCACATGATGGCCAGGCCCAGCACCCAGCCCGAAAACGTCATGCCCGCAATAAGGCGGCGCCACGTTCCCGACAGGATGCCGGGATCGTACTGCCTTTTGCGCAGGCGCCAGAAGGTGCCCCAGGCCAGAACGGCCATGGCCAGTCCGGCCGCGAGCACCAGGCGGAACGACCAGAAAGTAAGCGCCACGGGAGGCTCCATGCCCGAAATCCGATCCAGGCCGATCAGCACGCCCTTGTCGTCGTGGGCCAGCCAGCGGCCTCCGGCGTGATGCCACAGCACGGCGGCGCGGTTGACGCCGCGCGCCTGGTCGGGCCAGGCCGCCAGAACGAGGTCGGGCTGCACGCCGCCATGCCAGTAGGCGGCCGTGGCCGCCGCCTTGCCCGGCTGGTGCATGGCCACTTGCTGCCCGTAGCCGGCCACGGTTACCGCCAGCGCCACCACGCCCGCCATGGCCAGGAACAGCCCGGCGCGAAATGCCAATTGCTCGCCCTCGACCAGCGGATGACGAAAGGCCTGGCGCACGCTGACTCCCATGAGCAGAAAAGCCACGGTCAGCGCGGCCACCACCAGCAGCAGGCCGAACATCCAGCCCGCGAAGGGGTTCAGGACAATATCACTCCACTCCACCGCCGCATATTGCCCGTCCACCAGCAATGCGCCGGCCGGGGCCTGCATCCAGCCCAGCAGCACCACGAGCCAGCCCGCGGCGACGGTCACGCCCACGGCAACCATCAGGACGAGAAGCGTGTGGATGCGTTCGGACACATAGCGCTGCCCGAACAGCATGGCTCCCAGAAAGCAGGACTTGAAGATGAAGGTGGTCAGGATGGCGCCGGCCAGCAAAGGCCCCGCCACGTCGCCGATCTTGTCCATGAGGGCCGGCCACAGGCTGCCGACCTGGATGAGGACGGGCATGCTGGAAGCCAGCGTAAGAATGACCGCCAGGGCGAACACCCGCACCCAGAAGCGGTAGGCATCCGTCCAGCCGGCGCGCTCGCTGAACGAAGCGCCGATCTTGAAGAACAGCAGAACCCAGGCCAGCCCGATTTCGATCGCCAGGAAGATCGATAAAAAGCCGAGGCTCAGGAAGAACTGCGTCTGGGACAACCAGAGGTTCAAGTTTGTCATAATGAGCGCTAGTTTAGCCAGTTTGGAGCGAGTTTGGCCGCCATCGGGATCCTGCGCGGGGCAAATGGCGCCGAACGTGGCAAAATGCTTATTTCACTGGATACTTCCGTCTTTTTCCAACCCCTGTATGACTTCATCTTCTTCGACACCCCCGGCGTCCAATTTTCTGCGCACCATCATCGAGCAGGATCTGGCCAATGGCGCCTATGCCGGTAAACGCTGGTCGGGCAAGCCCGGCCCGGCTTCGATGCAACAGCAAGGCGGCCTGGACGCCGCCAGAATCCGCACGCGCTTTCCGCCCGAGCCCAATGGCTATCTGCATATCGGCCACGCCAAAAGCATCTGCCTGAATTTCGGCCTGGCGCGTGACTTCCAGGGCGTCTGCCACCTGCGTTTCGACGACACCAACCCGGAAAAAGAAGACGACGAATACGTCAATGCCATTATCGACACAGTCAAATGGCTGGGCTTCACCTGGGAAAACCAGGGCGAGAACAATCTTTACTACGCCAGCGACTACTTCGACTACATGTACGGCTTCGCGCAGGCGCTCATCCGCTCGGGCAACGCCTACGTCGACGAACAAACCGCCGACCAGATGCGCGCCACCCGCGGCACGCTCACGGAAAAAGGCACGAACTCGCCCTGGCGCGATCGCCCCGCCGAAGAATCCCTGGCCCTGCTGCAGGAAATGCGCGACGGCAAACACCCGGACGGCAGCCTGGTTCTGCGCGCCAAAATCGACATGGCCTCGCCCAATATGAACCTGCGCGATCCCGCCCTGTACCGCATCCGGCACGCGCACCACCACCGCACCGGCAACAAATGGTGCATCTACCCCATGTACACCTGGGCCCATCCCGTCGAAGACGCGCTGGAAGGCATCACCCACAGCGTCTGCACGCTGGAATTCGAAGACCAGCGCCCCTTCTACGACTGGATACTGAACAAGCTGGCCGACCTGGGCGAGCTGGCCCGCCCCCTGCCGCATCAATACGAATTCGCCCGGCTCAACCTCAGCTATGTCGTAACCAGCAAGCGCAAGCTGCTGGAACTGGTGCGCGAAGGCTACGTCAATGGCTGGGACGACCCACGCCTGCCCACGCTGGCCGGGCTGCGCCGGCGCGGCTACACGCCGGAATCCATCCGCCTGTTCTGTGAACGGCTGGGCGTGTCCAAATCCGATTCGCGCATCGACTACAGCGTGCTCGAACAAGCCCTGCGCGACGACCTCGACCCCAAGGCGGATCGCCGCGTGGCCGTGCTCGACCCGCTCAAGCTGGTCGTCACCAACTACCCCGAAGGCCAGTCCGAGCTTTGCCATGCGCCGCGCAACCCGCACGACCCCGAAGCCGGCTTGCGCGAGTTCCCCTTTTCGCGCGAGCTATGGATAGAACGCGACGATTTCCGCGAAGACCCGCCCAAGAAATACTTCCGGCTGTTCCCCGGCAATACGGTGCGCCTCAAGTACGGCTACATCGTCAAATGCACCGGCTGCGTCAAGAACGACGACGGTGAAATCACCGAAGTGCACGTCGAATACCTGCCCGACACGAAAAGCGGCACCCCGGGCGCCGACGCCGTCAAGGTCAAGGGCACCATCACCTGGGTCAGCGCGGCGCACGCCGTCCAGGCCGAAATCCGCCTGTACGACCGGCTGTTCGCCGACCCGCACCCGGACTCCGGCGACAAAAACTTCCTGGACGCCCTGAACCCGGATTCCTTCCAGGCCGTGCAAGGCTGGATCGAGCCCGGCACCCATGCCGACCCCGAAGCCTGCTGGCAATTCGAACGGCTGGGCTATTTCGTCGCCGACCGCATCGACTCCACTCGGGAAAAACCCGTCATCAATCGCGCGGTCACCCTCAAAGATTCCTGGATTTGAAGCCCAAAAGCCCTTCATCCTCCGCCGCCGCGTCGCAAAACACTCGGCTTTGCCCCGACTTTCTGGTATTTTGTCGAGGCAAAGCTCCCTGACATAGACATATCGTGAGTAACTCTTCTTCATCCAAAGAACAACCCGCGCTCGACTTCAAAAGCGCCACGCTGTATGCCGTGCGCATCGTCCTGCACGACCACGACCTGAAAGCGCTGGTCGCCACGCTGGATCAGCGCATGAGCGACGCCGGCTCGTTCTTTGAAAACGAGCCTGTGGTCGTCGACGCTTCGAGCCTCGAAGAAACCATCGACTGGAAAGCCCTGCTGAAAGCGCTGCGCGGGCATGCCCTGCACCCCATCGGCGTCGTGGCCGCCGGCGCGAACCTGGAAGCCGCGCAGGCCTGCGGGCTGGCGCTGGTCGACCTGTCGGCGGCTCCGGTGCGGCCGGCCAGCACCCCCGCCCCCGACAAGGAAGTGCCCGTCGTCGCGCCATCGGCGCCTCCCGCGCCAGCCGCCCACGATACCGTCCCCGCCGTGGCGCCCGCCGCCATGATCATCAACCGCCAATTGCGTTCGGGCCAGCGCATTTACGCCCGCAATACCGACCTCATCGTCATCGGCGTGGTCGGCCAGGGGGCGGAAGTGATCGCGGACGGCAACATCCACGTATACGGCCCCCTGCGCGGCAAGGCCATGGCGGGCGCGCGCGGCGACACCAGCGCCCGCATCTTCACCACGCAACTGGACCCCGAACTGCTGGCCATCGCCGGCGTTTACCGGGTCATCGAAACCCAACTCGACAAAAGCCTGCACAACCAGCCGGCCATCGTCCAGCTCGACGGCGACACGCTGCGCATAGTCAGTCTGGACAAAGGATGAGCAGCGCAAGATGAAAACCCGTTATTGGGGCCGAATGCGCGGCCGGCGGCGAAAGGATAAGTTTTGTTGCCAACCCAATAACTGTTTAACGGCCGTTCAGGGCCAATTCCATGCATTTTTGCATTACGATTACGTGATTTAATAAAACCAAAGACTAAAGGGATTCAATCGACATGGCGCGAATTGTTGTAGTGACTTCCGGTAAGGGCGGGGTGGGCAAGACAACCACCAGCGCCAGCTTTTCCTCGGGATTGGCAATGCGTGGATTCAAGACGGTGGTCATCGACTTCGACGTCGGCCTGCGCAACCTGGACTTGATCATGGGCTGCGAGCGCCGGGTCGTCTACGATTTCGTCAACGTCATCCAGGGCGAGGCCACCCTGAACCAGGCCCTGATCCGCGACAAACAGCTCGAGAACCTGTACGTGCTGCCCGCCTCGCAAACGCGCGACAAGGACGCCCTCACCCAGGAAGGGGTCGAGAAAACCCTCAACGACCTCAAGGAAATGGGCTTCGAGTACATTGTCTGCGACTCGCCCGCCGGCATCGAGACGGGGGCGCTCATGGCCTCGTACTTCGCCGACGACGCCATCGTGGTCACCAACCCCGAGGTCTCATCGGTGCGCGACTCCGACCGCATCCTGGGCATTCTTTCGGCCAAGTCCCATCGGGCCGTCAACAACGACGAACCCATCAAGGAATACCTGCTGCTTACCCGTTACAACGCCAAGCGCGTCGCCGACGGCGAAATGCTTTCGCTGCAGGACATCGAAGACATCCTGCGCATCAAGCTGATCGGCGTCATCCCCGAATCCGAAGACGTGCTGCAGGCCTCCAACCAGGGCATTCCCGCCATTCACCTGCGCGACAGCGACGTCTCGGTGGCGTACCAGGACGTCGTGGCCCGCTATCTGGGCGAGGAAAAGCCGCTGCGTTTCGTCGACTACGAAAAGCCCGGCCTGTTCAAGCGCCTGTTCGGAGGGAAATGACATGTCCTTCCTCTCTTTTCTTCTCGGCGAGAAAAAAACCTCGGCCAGCGTCGCCAAAGACCGCCTGCAGCTCATCCTTATCAATGAACGCGGCGACGGCGTCGCTCCCGACTATCTTCCCCGCCTGCAAAAAGAGCTGGTCGAGGTCATTTCCCGCTACGTCAAAATCAATCCCAACGACATCAAGGTCAACCTCGAGCGCCAGGACTCCCTGGAAATCCTGGAGGTCAAGATCGAAATGCCGCAGGCCGAAGCCCGCCCCTGATTCTCCCCCGCGGGCAGCGGCGCCGACCTCGGCGAGGCCCCTGCCGCCCCTTGGCTCCCATCCCAAAGCAGCCCGACCCCGCCACGAACGCAAAGCAAAAGGCCTGAGCCCGGTGCCGTACCGGTACTCAGGCCTTGGCTTTTGCCGGCCAGGGAGCGGAATAGCTCGCTCGCCGACGCGGATCCAGCCGGCTTTTTATTTGTTCTTGCCGACTTGATCGCCGATGACGCCGCCGATGGCGGCCCCGCCGACCGTACCCAGCACACCGCCGCCGGTCACTACCGCGCCCGCGACACCGCCTATCCCGGCACCGGTCACGGCGCTTTTCTGGCGATGGCTCATGTTGTCCCATGAGGAACACCCCGCCGCGGAAACCGCCAACAAGCCTACCGCCGCCAATTTGCCTAGATCGATGATTTTCATAGTTAAACTCCTATAGGGCTACGCTTGTAACCACGATACCCGATTCGGGAATCGAGCACCAGCGGATTGCGTAGCGGGTTGTTAGCTTTGTAACAAACGAGGCGCGCGAAGGCCTGCCGACACGAAACGACCCTCGTCGTTTGCATGCCGCCTCCCGCCCGATGTTACGTTTACTTAAGCGCTTTGTAGCGCAATCGCCGGGGTTTGGCGCCCTCATCGCCCAGGCGGCGCTTTTTGTCCGCCTCGTATTCCTGATAGTTGCCGTCGAAGAACACGACCTGGGAATCGCCCTCGAAAGCCAGGATATGGGTGGCGATGCGATCCAGGAACCAGCGGTCGTGGCTGATGACCAGCACGCTACCGGCAAACTCCAGCAAGGCGTCTTCCAGGGCGCGCAGCGTTTCCACGTCGAGGTCGTTGGAGGGTTCGTCGAGCAGCAGCACATTGCCGCCGGCGATCAGGGTTTTGGCCAGGTGGAAGCGGCCGCGCTCGCCGCCGGACAGCTTGCCCACCAGCTTGTTCTGGTCGCCGCCCTTGAAGTTGAAGCGGCCCAGGTAGGCCCTGGACGACATTTCGAACTTTCCGATCGTGATGAGGTCGGCCCCGTCGGACAGCGCGTCGAACACGGTCTTTTCATCGGGCAGGGCCTCGCGCGACTGGTCGACATACGCCAGCTTGACGGTCTTGCCGACGGTTACCGTGCCCGCATCGGGCTTGTCCTGCCCCGCAAGCATGCGGAACAGAGTGGATTTGCCCGCGCCGTTGGCGCCGATGATGCCCACGATGGCGCCGGCCGGTATCTTGAAGCTGAGATTGTCGATGAGCAGGCGGTCGCCGAAGCCCTTGCTGACATTCTCGAACTCGATGACCTCGTTGCCCAGCCTTTCGGCGACCGGCACGAAGATTTCCTGGGTTTCGTTGCGCTTCTGGTATTCGTGCGACGACAGCTCTTCGAACCGGGCCAGGCGCGCCTTGGCCTTGGCCTGGCGGCCCTTGGGGTTCTGCCGCACCCATTCGAGCTCTTTCTTGATGGTGCGCTGGCGCGCCGATTCAGAGGCCTCTTCCTGCTTGAGGCGCTCGTCTTTTTGTTCGAGCCAGGAGCTGTAATTACCCTTCCAGGGAATGCCGTGGCCCCGATCCAGCTCCAGAATCCATTCCGCGGCATTGTCCAGGAAATAGCGATCGTGCGTCACCGCCACCACCGTGCCGGGGAAGCGGCGCAGGAACAGTTCCAGCCATTCGACGCTTTCGGCATCCAAGTGGTTGGTGGGTTCGTCCAGCAGCAGCATGTCGGGCTTGGAAAGCAGCAGCCGG
>CALMPB010000249.1 GCA_937871985.1 uncultured Burkholderiaceae bacterium | reverse complement strand
GCTGCGCGTGCCGGGCCATGTCGACGCAGTTCTGCAAGCACTACAGGAGCACACCTGCAAATAAATAGCCCGTTTTTTGCCGCCGGGCCGCCCCCAAGGCAAAAACGCCCCCTTGGGGGGCAGCAAGCCGAAGGCGCAGCGTGGGGGCCGTAGTTTGCCGCCGGGCTGCCCCAAGGCAAAAAGCCCTCTTTGGAGGCAGCAAGCCGAAGGTGCAGCGTGGGGGTATTTTTGCCGCCGGGCCGCCCCAAGGCAAAAAAGCCCCCTCGGGGGGCAGCAAGCCGAAGGCGCAGCGTGGGGGTATTTTTTAGTTCTTCGTATTTTCGACGACTTTACAACGCACAGGAGCACACACCTTATGCCGCTACCCAAGCTGCCAAACCTGATGGGAGCACTCGTTGGCGCCGCCGAAGCCCGGTTCGAGGCGGAGCCCGACATCCTGGATACCCCGCCCGCTCCCGTTGCCAAGCAACCCGCACAACCCCCGGCAGCCCCCGCGCCATCCCCCGAATCGCCGCGCCTGTCGGTGGTCAGCGGATCGCGCCCCAAGAAAAAAACCCGCCTGCCCGTGGCGCGGCGCAAGCTGTTCGTTCTGGACACCAATGTGCTGCTGCACGATCCCAACTCGCTGTTCAAGTTCGAAGAACACGACATTTTCCTGCCCATGATCGTGCTCGAAGAGCTCGATCACCAAAAAAAGGGTATGTCCGAGGTGGCGCGCAACGCACGCCAGGTCAGCCGCTTTCTGGACGGCCTGGTCGGCACCTCCAGCAAACTCAAGGAAGGCATCGCGCTCGACACCCTGGGCAACCAGGAGGCGCTCGGATCCCTGCATTTCCAGACCACGGCGCTGCACTCCCAGTTGCCCATCGAACTGCCGCACGGCAAGGCCGACAACGTCATCCTCAGCGTCGTGCACGCGCTGCAGGAAACCATGCCCAAGCGCCAGATCACGCTGGTGTCGAAAGACATCAATATGCGGCTCAAGGCGCTCTCCCTGGGCATGCAGGCCGAAGACTACTTCAACGATCACGTCCTGGACGACTCGGATCTGCTGTACGACGGCGTGCTGCCTCTGCCCGAGAACTTCTGGACCAAGCACGGCAAGGACGTGGAGTCCTGGCAGCAAGGCGGCACCACGTATTACCGCATCAAAGGGCCGCTGTGCTCCGAATTCATCGTCAATGAGTTCGTCTACTTCGAAGGCGAGCTGCCTCTGTACGCCCAGGTCAAGGAAGTCACCGGCAAAAGCGCGGTGCTGGCGACGCTGCGCGACTACAGCCACGGCAAGAACAATGTGTGGGGCATCACCGCGCGCAACCGCGAACAGAATTTCGCCCTGAACCTGCTGATGAACCCCGAATGCGATTTCGTCTCGCTGCTGGGCCAGGCCGGCACCGGCAAGACGCTGCTGGCCCTGGCTGCGGCGCTGACCCAGACGCTGGAAACCAAGCGCTACAACGAAATCATCATCACCCGCGCCACCGTCCCGGTCGGCGACGACATCGGTTTCCTGCCCGGCACCGAGGAAGAAAAAATGCTGCCCTGGATGGGCGCCCTGGAGGACAACCTGGAAGTCCTGCACCTGGGAGCCGGCAACGAGGTCGTGTCGGGCTCGGGCGGCGGCAACGGCGCCCAGGAATGGAGCAAGAACTCCACCATGGAGCTCATACGCTCGCGCATCAAGGTCAAGTCCCTGAACTTCATGCGCGGCCGCACCTTCCTGAACAAGTTCCTCATCATCGACGAAGCCCAGAACCTCACCCCCAAGCAGATGAAGACCCTGGTCACCCGGGCCGGCCCCGGCACGAAAATCGTGTGCCTGGGCAATATCGCGCAAATCGACACCCCCTACCTTACCGAGGGCAGTTCGGGGCTGACCTACGTCGTGGATCGCTTCAAGGGATGGCCGCATGCCGGCCACATAACCCTGCAGCGCGGAGAACGCTCGCGCCTGGCCGACTACGCCAGCGAAGCGCTATGACCCAGGCCGCGCCGCCCGTCGGCATCACCATGGGTGATGCCGCGGGCATCGGCCCCGAAATCATCGCCAAACTGTTCGCCCAGGGCTTGCCCTACCACGGTGTGGTGTACGGCGATGCGGGCGTACTGCAAAGCACGCTGAGGCGACTGGAACTGGACGCCATGCTGCGGATCCAGGAACTGGACTCTCCCGGCAGCGCCCCCGTCCCCGGCATCATGCCCGTGCTCAATCGCTGGCAGCCCCTGCCGGCCGATCTGCCTCCCGGAAGGCTTAGCGCGCAGGCTGGCAGGGGCGCCTACGAATACCTGTGCCAGGCCATCGACGACGCCAGCCGCGGCCTGCTGCGTGCCATCGTGACGGCGCCGCTCAACAAGGAAGCCATGCAGGCCGGCGGCGCCGACTATCCGGGCCACACCGAGATCCTGGCCGAGCGCACCGGCACCGAACATTACGCCATGATGCTGGCCAACCCCGAGCTGCGCGTCATTCTGGTGACCATCCATACCGCCCTGGCCAATGTCAGCGCCCTTATTACGCCCGAAGCCGAATTGAACACCATACGCCTGGCCCACAAGGCCTGTCTGCAGGCGGGCGTGGCGGCGCCGCGCGTGGCCGTGGCTGGGCTGAATCCGCATGCCGGGGAAAACGGCCGTTTCGGCCTTGAAGAGGTGCAAGCCATCGGCCCCGCCATCGAACAGGCGCGCCGCGAAGGCATCGACGCCAGCGGGCCCTGGCCCGGAGACACGGTGTTCATGCGGGCGCGTCGGGGCGAATTCGACATCGTCGTCGCCCAATACCATGACCAGGGGCTTATCCCCGTCAAGTATCTGGGTGTGGATCACGGCGTCAATGTCACCGTGGGGCTGCCGTTCGTGCGCACCAGCGTCGATCACGGCACGGCCTTCGACATCGCCGGCCAGGGCATCGCGGATCCCAGCTCGCTGCGCGCCGCCTACGACCTGGCCCTGGCCATGACGCCCGAGCGGGCCTGAACGGGCCGCTCTTGCCGCGGCAGGCGCTGGCCTGGCTGGCGTTGATGATCCCGTTGCGTGGATGCGTCCGGCAACGGACGCGCGCTACATGCCGCCGCCCATGCCCGACGAGAAGTTCAGGAAGCGGGTGCTGGAGCCCTGGAACGTGAGCCGCACGCTGCCAATGGGGCCGTTACGCTGCTTGCCGATGATGATTTCGGCCGTGCCCTTGTCGGGAGAATCGGGGTTGTAGACTTCGTCCCGATAGATGAAAAGAATCAGGTCGGCATCCTGCTCGATGGCGCCCGACTCGCGCAGATCGCTCATGACGGGACGCTTGTTGGGGCGCTGCTCCAGGCTGCGGTTGAGCTGCGACAACGCGATGAGCGGGCAGTTGAGCTCTTTGGCCAGGCCCTTGAGCGAACGGCTGATTTCGGAGATTTCGGTCGCCCGGTTCTCGCCCGCCGAATTGGCGGACATGAGCTGCATGTAGTCGATGATGATCAGGCCGAGCTGGCCGCACTGGCGCGCCAGGCGCCGGGCGCGGGCGCGCACTTCCATGGAGCTGAGCGCCGGGGTTTCGTCGATGTAGATCTGGGCTTCCTGCACCTGCTGCACGGCGTGCGTCAGGCGCGGCCAGTCGTCGGCGGTCAGCTTGCCGGTGCGCATGCGGTGCTGGTCCAGCATGCCCACCGACCCCACCATGCGCATGGCCAATTGCACCGCGCCCATTTCCATGGAAAACACCGCCACCGGCAAACCCTGCTCGATGGCCACGTGCTCGCCGATATTCATGGAGAACGAGGTCTTCCCCATGGAGGGGCGCCCCGCAACGATGACGAGGTCGCCGGGCTGCAGGCCCGACGTCATGCGATCCAGGTCGCTGAAACCGGTGGGAACGCCGGTAATGTCCGAATCCCCTTCCCGGTGATAAAGCTCGTCGATGCGCTCGACCACCTGCGTCAGCAAGGGCTGGATGTCCTGGAAGCCGGACACGCCGCGCGAACCTTCCTGCGCGATCTGGAACACGCGCGACTCGGCTTCGTCCAGCAGTTGCCGGGCCTCTTTGCCTTTGGGGTTGAAGGCGGCGGCGGAGATTTCGTCGGCCACCGAAACCAGCTTGCGCAGCATGGAGCGTTCGCGCACGATTTCGGCATAGCGGCGGATATTGGCGGCCGACGGGGTATTGTGGGCCAGGGCGTTCAGATAGGCCAGCCCTCCCACCTCTTCGGCCTTGCCCGCGATGGCGAGGGACTCATGCACGGTGACCACGTCGGCCGGGCGCGAGAGCCCGATGAGACGCGTGACGTGCTGCCAGATGATGCGGTGATCGAACCGGTAGAAGTCCTCGTCGCCCACGACGTCGGAAATGCGATCCCAGGCGGCATTGTCCAGCAGCAAGCCGCCCAGAACCGATTGCTCGGCCTCGATGGAATGCGGAGGCACGCGCAAGTAATCCAGTTGCGTGTCGCCGGACAATTGTGTGCTTTCCAAAATCATTACCCCCGGGTCTTGCGCGGCAAACCGCCAGGACGGCGAATGCGGCAGGCCGGCCGGCCCGCGGCATCGATAGAATACAAAAGAAAAAAGCCGGCCATGGGCCGGCTTTTTTTACAGCGTGGCGCCGACACTGCCAGGAATCAGCAATGTACCACGCCCCTGCGGGCGCTCAGGCCATTTCGCCGACGACAACCACGGTGATGTCGGAGACGACGTCAGCGTGCAAGGCGACTTGCGCGGGGAACTCGCCGACAGCCTTGATGGAACCGTCGGTCAGGCGTACTTGCGATTTCGCGACCATGTCGAAACCTTCCTTGGCCAGCGCGGCGGCGATATCCATGGTGGTGACCGAACCGAACAGGCGGCCGTCGACACCCGCTTTCTGGGAAAGCTTGAGGGTCAGACCATTGAGCTTCTCGCCGGCGGCCTGGGCGGCTGCCAGTTTTTCGGCCTGGGCTTTTTCGATTTCGGCGCGGCGGGCTTCGAATTCCTTCAGGGCCGCATCCGTGGCGCGACGGGCGATTTTTTGGGGAATCAGGTAATTGCGGGCATAGCCGTCGCGCACGCGAACGACTTCACCGAGGTTACCCAGATTGACGACTTTTTCGAGCAGAATGACTTGCATGACGATGGGCCTCGGATCAGTTGTGGTTATCGGTGTAAGGCAACAAAGCCAGGAAGCGGGCGCGCTTGATGGCGGTGTCCAGCTGGCGCTGATAGTGGGCCTTGGTGCCGGTCAGGCGCGCGGGGATGATCTTGCCGTTTTCCTGGATGAAGTCACGCAGGGTGTCCAGATCCTTGTAGTCGATCTGTTCGACGCCGGCTGCCGTGAAGCGGCAGAACTTGCGGCGCTTGAACAGCGGATTCTGTTGGGTGAACTTGCGTTTTTCTTTGCCTTTTTTGAAGAAAGCCATAATGTGCCTCTTTGATTTGGGGGATGTCCCCCGCTATGTTGGTTCATGCATCGAGTGGATGGACGACTCGAGCAATTCGAATTTGCCAGCGGCCTTGCTAAACGGTGGCGGTTGCGCCTCCGGCAAAGGCCCGATTTGCCTGCTGCATATGCAACACCAGCTTGCTTGCGCCTTTCCGGACAGGGGCTAGAAACCCTTCTATCGACAGCGACGCACCCAAGGGGGTGTCAACCAGCAACAAGGCGATGTCTCCGAGAGCGATGGCGGGAATGACGAACTCGACGCGTCGGGCGATTCCTGCCTCGACGATTTCGGATTCGTGGCTCAACAGCATTTCCAGGGCTGGCAGTCCGGCCGGGGTATACCTTAAAGGCTTGACCTCGATGGCTGCCGCTGTCAATGCAAGCTGATTCACGCTAAAGTCCAGGGCGACGACTGGCGCTTACTCTTGGTTGCCGGTATTGGCCGCAGCAGCTTCCGCGCTGGTCTTGCGCGCTTCTTCGCGCTCGACCGACTTCATCATCACGGAAGCGCCGGTTTCGGCCTTCTTGGTCTTGATGACCAGATGACGCAGCACCGCGTCGTTGTAGCGGAACGAATGCTCGAGCTCGTCCAGGGTGGCCTGGTTGCACTCGATGTTCAGGCACACGTAATGGGCCTTGACCAGCTTTTGGATCGGGTAGGCCAGTTGGCGGCGGCCCCAGTCTTCCAGACGATGCACCTGGCCGCCGTTGCCGGTAACCAGGGACTGATAGCGTTCGGTCATGGCGGGCACTTGCTCGCTTTGATCGGGATGCACGATAAACACTACTTCGTAGTGACGCATAAACTACACTCCTTGAGGAAATCTTTTGGCAGCAAGCACCGGGCATCGCAAGAAACCCGAAAAAACAGCCAGCCATCAAAAGGGACAGCCCGCCCGATACCATAAATTACAGGCACGAGTCGAGCAAGAAACCGCTAATAATACCATGCTGGGCAAAAATTAGCCAGGGCCGCAAAAATGCGGCGCAGCGAGGGGCCTTTCTTGCTGCCCAGCCCCAGGCCCTTTCAGCCTTCCACCACGGCGTAGGCGGAATGGTTATGGATGGATTCGAAATTCTCGGCTTCGACGCGAAAGCGGCTTACACCGGGCACCGTCTTGATGCGCACCGCGACGTCGCGCACCAGGTCTTCGACGAACTTGGGGTTCTCGTAGGCGCGCTCGGTCACGTATTTTTCGTCGGGCCGCTTCAGCAAGCCCCACAGCTCGCACGAAGCCTGCTGTTCGACCAGGCCGATGAGCCCATCGACATCGAGCTCGCCGACATCGTCGAACGCCAGGTCGACGGACACGTGCGAGCGCTGGTTATGCGCGCCGTATTCGGAAATGGCCTTGGAGCACGGGCAAAGGCTGGTGACCGGCACCAGCAGGCCCAGTTCGAACTCGTCCGAGCCGTCGGCCCTGGCCCTGACCGTCCATTTGACCTCGTAGTCCATCAAGCTGGTTACGCCTGAAACCGGAGCCGCCTTGTTGACGAAATACGGAAACCTGGCCGACATGTCGCCCTGTTCGGCATGCAGCAGCACCAGCATGGCCCGGGCCATGCCGAGGAACAACTGCGGCGTCATGGGCTTGGAGCGATGCTCTTCAAGCAAGGCCACGAAACGCGACATGTGGGTGCCCTTTTCGTGGGCAGGCAAGGCAACCGTCAGCTCCCAGGTGGCCACCGTGGGCAGCGCCTGGCCGTCCGCCGCCGCCACCAGCAAGGGATAGCGCACGCCCCGCACGCCAACCCGCTGGATGGGCATGTGGCGAGTATCCTCGCTGCTTTGAACGTCGGGCATGGCAACTGCCGAATCAATCAAGGAATTCATAATTCAACCTGAATGTGCCCGGATGGCTCCGGGCGTGGATCAAAGACACTACACACTATATATGATGCAAAAAGCCGCCGGAACATTCCCGCGACCGCCTCGAGCGGAAGTTCAGGCGCATTTGTCCTGCGCCTGGACTTTCATGAAGCGCGCCCGGACGGCGCTTTCGATGCCCGAGGCATCCAGTCCGAGCGACCTCAGCAAGGCGGCCTGCTCGCCGTGATCGATGAAGCGGTCGGGCAGGCCCAGTTGCAGCACGGCGGGAGTCATGGCGTGCGTGCTGAAGTACTCCAGCACCGCGCTGCCCGCACCGCCCATGACGGCGCCCTCCTCGAGTGTGACGAACGCATCATGGGAAAGCACCAGCCTGCCCAGCAGTTTTTCATCCAGCGGTTTCACGAAGCGCATGTCGACCATTGTAGCGTCAAGCGCCTGGGCCGCCTTCAGGCCTTCGGGAACCAGCGTGCCGAAGCCCAGGATGGCAATGCGGCGCCCTTCGCGCAATACGCGGCCTTCGCCGATGGGCACGGTTTCCAGCCCGGCGACGACTTCGGCGCCGCAACCCGCTCCGCGCGGATAGCGCACCGAGGCCGGCCCGGGATGCTGGTAACAGGTATTGAGCAGCAGCCGCGCCTCGTTTTCGTCGGACGGCGCGGCTACCACCATATTGGGAATGCAGCGCAGGAAGGCGATGTCGTAATTGCCCGCGTGGGTGGCGCCGTCGGCGCCGACCAGGCCCGCCCTGTCCAGGGCGAAAGTGACATCCAGGTTTTGCAGCGCGACGTCATGAATGAGCTGATCGTAGGCGCGCTGCAAGAAAGTGGAGTAGATGGCCACGACCGGCTTCAAACCTTCGCAGGCCAGCCCGGCGGCGAACGTCACCGCATGCTGTTCGGCGATGCCCACATCGAAATACCGCTGCGCGAAGCGCTTGTGGAATTCGACCATCCCGCTGCCTTCCCGCATGGCCGGCGTCACGCCGACGAGGCGTTCGTCGGCTTGCGCCATATCGCACAGCCAGCGCCCGAAAACCTGCGTGAAGGTTTGCCGGGGCGGCGTCGCGGGCTTCTGGATGCCGATCGAAGGATCGAACTTGCCCGGGCCGTGATACAGCACGGGATCGGCCTCGGCCAGCTTGTAGCCCTGCCCTTTTTTTGTTACCACATGCAAGAACTGCAGGCCGCCCAGTTCCTTCAGGTTTTCCAGTGTGGGAACCAGGGCGTCGAGATCGTGGCCGTCGATGGGGCCGACATAATTGAAGCCCAGTTCCTCGAACAAGGTGGCCGGCGACATCATGCCCTTGGCATGGCCCTCGAAGCGTCGCGCCAGTTCGAGCACCGGCGGCACGTGCTGCAGCACGGCGCGGCCCACGTTCTTGGCCGCGGCGTAAAAGCGTCCGGACATCAGGCGGGCCAGATAGTGATTGAGCGCCCCGACCGGCGGGGAAATCGACATGTCGTTGTCGTTGAGCACCACCAGGACATTGACGCCGGGGGTGACGCCGGCGTTGTTCAGGGCCTCGAACGCCATGCCCGCCGTCATGGCGCCGTCGCCGATGACCGCGATGTGCTGGCGATCGCGCCCTAGATTGCGCGAGGCCACCGCCATGCCCAGCACCGCCGAAATCGACGTCGATGAATGCGCCGTGCCGAAGGCGTCGAACTCGGACTCGCTGCGCTTTGGAAAACCCGAAATACCGCCCTGCTGGCGCAGATGGGCCATGGCCTCGCGGCGGCCCGTCAATATTTTGTGCGGATAGGACTGATGCCCCACGTCCCAGACGATGCGGTCGTCGGGCGTGTTGAAAACATGATGCAGGGCCAGTGTAAGCTCGACCGTACCCAGATTGGAGGACAGATGCCCTCCGGTCTTCGACACCGATTGCAGGACGAACTCGCGCAGTTGCCCCGCAAGCTCTTTGAGCTGACGCCGATCCAGGGATCGGACGTCGGCTGGCGAATGGATTTGGTCTAGTGAGACGATAGTCATACGAATCAACGGTCTCTTTTTACTATGAAATCAGCCACTTCGAGCAGGCGCGTGCCCGCTGAACCCAGCGACAGCAGCGCCGCATGGGCTTCGTCACGCAAGGCATGCAGCAGCTCGCGCGAACCCTCCAGCCCCAGCAGGGAAACATACGTGGGCTTGCTGTCGGCCGCATCTTTGCCGGCCGTCTTGCCCAGGGTGGAGGTATCGGCCGTTACGTCCAGAATATCGTCGGCCACCTGGAAGGCCAGCCCCACGGCCTGAGCATAGCTTTCCAGCCCGGCGCGCGTCGTCGAGCTGGCGCCGGCCACGATGCCGCCCAGCAGGATGCTGGCCTGCAGCAGCGCCCCGGTTTTCAGGCTGTGCATGGTTTGCAGTTGCTCGCGGGTAAGAAGCATGCCGACGCTGGCGCAATCGATGGCCTGCCCCCCGGCCATGCCCAGGCTGCCCGCCGCGCGGGCCAGCACTTCGGTGGCCTGCACGATGAGCGCAGGCGCGATCGGCATCTGGGACAGCAGCTCGAAGGCCAGCGGCTGCAGGGCGTCGCCCGCCAGCATGGCGGTTGCTTCGTCGAACCGCACGTGAACCGTAGGGCGGCCGCGCCGCAAGGCATCGTCGTCCATGCAAGGCAGATCGTCGTGCACCAGCGAATAGGCATGGATGAGCTCGACGGCCGCCGCCGCATGATCCAGCGCAATGTTCTGGGCCGGGGACAGCGCGCCGCCGGACGCGGCCGAGGCCTCGCCGGCCGCGTAGACCAGGGCGGCCCGCACTCGTTTGCCGCCGCCCAGCACCGCGTAGCGCATGGCTTCGTGCAGACGCGCGGGCTGCATCGACGCCTCGGGCAGGAAGCCGTCGAGCACAGCCTCGATATGTTGCGCACGCTCGCCCAGCCAGGAGGAAAAATCCTTTTGTTGCCCGCTCATGCTGTTCAGTCCTCGTCGCCGTCGGGCGTCTGGGCAAACGGTTTGAGAAGGTTGCCCTGCAAGACCTTGACCTGCTGCTCCGCCGAATCGAGCAGGTTCTGGCAGATTCTGGCCAGGTCGACGCCTTTTTCGTAGGCAGCCAACGATTGCTCCAGCGGCAGCGAACCGCCTTCCATCTGGGCGACCAGCGCCTCGAGCTGCGCAAGCGCCGTTTCGAAATCCTGAGGCAGTGGCTCTTTTTTTGCCTTGGCACCGCTTGCGGGCGGGCTTTCTTTTGAACGGACGGCGTCTTGTTTATCGACCATCGGTAGGGTGTTCCCAAAAAACGGCCGGCTGGCGCCGCCCTGGTTTCATTGCATACCCAGATTGTACGAGAAGCGCGCCCGGACATCCTACTGGAAACGTCCCGCACCGCGAACCCGGCCCGCTCCCGTGCCGGCCGTGGGCGGGATAGGTCTTGTTTTATAAAGAAAAAACAAGGTACAATCATTGTCTTTGTTTTCACCGGCCAGGGCCGTTTTTCTTCGCACCGGGGCTTTTTTGCACTTTGCAGGGCTTTCCGGTTTTATCCAGGCGGGGGGGAAATCCATGACCGACATTGGTCGGGAAGCGCACTTTGCGCTGGCGCACGCGCAATTATCCGTTGACAGCTATTTCGACGACGCAATCTTTGCTCGCGAACAGGCGCTCATCTTCAAGAATTCAGCCCGCTACATCGGGCACGAAAAGCTCGTCCCCGAGATCGGCGACTGGCGCGCGCTCGCGCACGAAAACGCCGGGCGGGTGCTGGTTCGCAACTCCCAGGGGGTCGAGCTGCTGTCCAATGTATGCCGCCACAGGCAGGCGGTCATGCTGGGGTTCGACAAGCCCGCCTGCGGCAACCTGCGCGAAACCGGCGGCAATATCGTATGCCCGGTGCACCGCTGGACCTACAGCAAGCAAGGCCAGTTGCTGGGCGCGCCCCAGTTTCCCGAAACGCCCGGCATGAACCTGCAAAAATTCACGCTCAAGAACTGCCATGGGCTGTTGTTCGAAGGCCCGCGCGACCCCGCCGGCGACCTGGCGCCCCTGTTCCAGCGGCCCGAGTTCGACTTTTCCGACTATGTGCTCGACCACGTCGAAGTCCACCAGTGCCATTACAACTGGAAGACCTTCATCGAGGTCTACCTCGAAGACTACCATGTCGGGCCGTTCCATCCGGGGCTGGGCCGCTTCGTTACCTGCGACGACCTCAGCTGGGAATTCTCGGACACCTACAGCCTGCAACGCGTGGGCATCCACAACGCGCTAAGCCAGCCAGGCAGCGCGGTGTACCGGCAATGGCACGAACGCCTGCTGGAATACCGCTCGGGCCAGGCTCCCGATTTCGGCGCCATCTGGGTCACGTACTTTCCCACGCACATGATCGAGCTCTATCCTCATGTCCTGGTGCTGTCCACCCTACATCCCGTCAGCCCCCAGGAAACCGTGAACGTCGTCGAGTTCTACTACCCCGAGGAAATCGCCGCGTTCGAACGCGAATTCGTCGAGGCGCAACGCGCGGCCTATATGGAAACCGCGGTCGAGGACGACGAAATCGCCGAACGCATGGATGCCGGGCGCAAGGCCCTGATGCAGCGCGGCGTCAACGAAACCGGCCCTTACCAGTCGCCCATGGAAGACGGCATGCTGCACTTCCATTCGTGGTATGGGCGCATGATGGACAGCGCGGCCTAGGCACGGCTCTTGGGCACGGCCCGGCGCGCTGTTTCTAGCCGGCGCCGCGCGCCACGGGGCGGCCGGGGTCGCTGCACCATTCGCTCCACGAACCTGGATACAGCTTCGACCCCTTCAGCCCGGCCAATTCCATGGCAAACAGATTGTGGCAGGCGGTAATGCCCGATCCGCACTGATGCACCACATCGGCCGCGGGCACGCCGCCCAGCAGCGCCTCGAACTCGGCGCGCAGCACGGCGGGCGGCTTGAAGCGCCCGTCGGATTCCACGTTCAGCGAGTTGGGACGATTGAGCGCCCCCGGAATATGCCCCGCAACCGGATCCATGGGTTCGACCTCGCCCCGGTAGCGGTTTGCCGCGCGCGCGTCGACCACCGTGAATGCCGGCTCATCCAGGTTGGCCAGCACCGCGGACGCATCCACGGCAGGCATCGCCGGCGCGGAGCCATAGCCGCGGCCCTGCAGGGCCTGGGCCTCGGTGACCGAGCCGGTATTGACCCGCGTTTCGACGGCGCCCCCGGCGGCAAGCCAGGCCTGCCAGCCGCCGTCCAGCACCGCCACGTTTTCGTGGCCCAGCCAGCGCAGCATCCACCACAAATGCGCGGCGAACATGCTGTTGCCCGCGTCGTAGACAACCACCTGGGTGCCCGACGTCAGGCCCTGGGCGCGCATCAGCGCGGCAAAATCGGACAGCGCAGGCAAGGGATGGCGGCCATTGCTTCCGGTTTTCGGCGCGGCCAGCTGAAGCTCGTGATCCAGATAAATGGCCCCCGGCACATGCCCCGCTTCGTAGGCGCGCCGCCCCGCCTCATGATCGGCCAGGTCGTGGCGCACATCGAAGACCAGCCATCCCCGCGCCGCAAGGCCCTCGCGCAATTGCGCCGCACTGATCAGTAAATTGAACATGTCCGTTCCTCCATGATTTTCAGCCTGCCGATTCGTTCCGCCCGGCGCCTCCCTGTGCACGGAACACGGCGCGCCCGGCCGGCTTCAGCTTTTGCAGCCCGCGGCGGTGGCGCGCGCGGCCGATTTACGGGAAGCCTTGGCCACGACGACCGTGCGCCAGACCGACACCAGGCCCGAGCCGATGATGCAGATCATCCCCGCCCAGGCGATGGCATCGGGATGGTCGCCCCAGAACGCCATGCCCAACAGGGTAGCAAAAATAATCGTCGAATACTGCAGGGCCGCCGTCAGCAGCGCCGAGCCCAGGCCGAAGGCCCGGGTCATGGCCAGTTGCCCGACCAGGCCGGACGTGCCCAGCCCCACCAGGGCCAGCCAGGCATGGCCGTTCAGCTCGCGCCAGCCTCCCAAGCCCAGGCCCGCCAGGCTGCTGAGGCAGACGAAACTGGAAAAAATAAGCACCGTGCGCCACTCGGCTTCGCCGGCGCGGCCCAGTTGCCGAACCTGCATCATCGCCACCGCGCCCATGGCTCCGCCCGCCAGGCCAAGCAGGGCCGCCAGGAAATGCTCGTGCTCGATGCTGGGCCTGAGCACGCCCACGACGCCGAGAAAACCGAGGATCACCGCGAGGATGCGCACCGGGTCGCGCTGCGAGCCGCCCCAAAGCAGCATGCCGACGCCGATGAAGAGCGGCGAGGTGTAGTTCAGGCTGACCGCGGTGGAAAGAGGCAGGTGGGACAGTGCGTAAAACCCCAGCCACATGGCCGCGATCCCCGACAAATTGCGCCAGATGTGGAGCTTCCAGCTAGTCGGCGCAATGCGCCGGTGCGTGCAGATTGCCCAGCCGTACAGCAGCAGTATCGAGGGCATGCCCCGGAACAACACGATTTGCGGCAGCGACGCGTCGTAATCGGACGCCAGCTTGATGCAGGCGCCCATGATGGCGAACATGGCACTTGCCAACAACATCCATAATGACTGCATGGTGCACCAGGCGCGGGTTCAGGATCCGGAAAAGACAACACTATACCCGCCTCACGGCATATTTGCCGCCAACGCCCTTTAAGCCCGGAACTATGCCCTCATATCGGACTCTATAACTCCTACAAAACACTTCAATTCGTCGGGGAAACTGAAATCATGAAACGAATCTTCCTGTTCCTGCTTACCAACCTGGCCGTCATGCTGGTGCTCAGCATCACCATGAGCGTGCTGGGCGTTGGCCGCTTCCTGAACGCCAACGGGCTGGATCTTGGGCAACTGCTGGTCTTTTCGGCGCTGGTGGGCTTTACCGGCTCGATCATTTCATTGCTGATGAGCAAATGGATGGCCAAGCAAAGCACCGGCGCCCAGGTCATCGACCCGCAATCGCCCCGCAATGCGCGCGAGGCCTGGCTGGTCGACACCGTGCACCAGTTGGCCGACCGCGCCGGCATCGGTCGCCCGGAGGTCGCCATCTACCAGGGCGAGCCCAATGCATTCGCCACGGGCGCCTTTCGCAACGACGCCCTGGTCGCCGTCTCGACCGGCCTGCTGGAAAGCATGAACGAGGAGGAAGTCGCCGCCGTGCTGGGGCACGAAGTGGCCCACATCGCCAACGGCGACATGATCACGCTGACCTTGATACAGGGCGTGGTCAATACCTTCGTGGTTTTCCTGGCCCGGGTGGTCGGCTATTTCGTCGATCGCGTGGTACTCAAGAACGATCGCGACAGCATAGGCATCGGCTATTACGTAACGGTGATCGCCTGCGAAATCATATTCGGCATTCTGGCCTCGGTGATCGTGGCCTGGTTCTCGCGCCGACGCGAATACCGCGCCGACGCGGGCTCCGCGCGCCTGATGGGCTCGGGCCAGCCCATGATACGGGCCCTGGCGCGGCTGGGCGGATTGCAGCCCGGCGAACTGCCCAAGTCGTTCGAGGCGGCGGGGATTTCCGGCGGCCAGGGGATAAGCGCGCTATTCGCCACCCATCCCCCCATTGCCGACCGCATCCAGGCCCTGCAGACGGCCAAAGCCGCCTGACCGGAATCAGGCCAGGTATTTGCGGAACCACTCCAGCGCCCTGGCCCAGGCGTCCTTGGCGTCCTGGGCGCGGTAGCTGGGCCGGTAGTCGGCAAAAAAGGCATGGCTCGACTCGGGATACACCACCATCTGCGACGCCCTGGCGGCTTCGTTGCCTTGCGCAAGAATGCCCTCGACCCGGCGCACGTCGTCCACCGGAATGCTGGCATCCTGGGCGCCGTACAAGCCCAGCACCGGCGCATGAACTTCGGCCGCCACATCCACGGGATTGCGCGTCTGCAAGGGCCCATGGCCGGTGGCCAGCTTGCCGTACCAGGCCACGGCCGCCTTGCAGGCCGGATTGTGGGCGGCATACATCCAGGTCAGGCGCCCGCCCCAGCAAAATCCGGTTACCCCCAGCTGCGCCACATTGGCGCCCCGGGTGGCCGCCCATCTGACGCAGGCGTCCAGGTCGGCCATGACCTGCTGGTCGGGCACCTTGGACACAATGTCGCCGATCAGCTTGGGAATATCGGTGTACGGCGCGGGATCCCCCTGGCGCTGGTAGAGTTCGGCCGCGACCGCCAGGTAGCCCTGCTTGGCAAAGCGCCGGCATATGTCGCGGACGTGCTCGTTCACGCCGAAGATTTCCTGGATGACCAGGATGACGGGCACATTGGACTGGCCGGCGGGCGCGGCGTAATAGGCCTTGATCGTACCGTCGAAGGTCGCCAGGTCGAAGTCGCCCTGCTCCAGGCCCTCGGCCGGCGTGTGGATGGTCGTGGGGGCCTCTCCGGGTTTAGGTGTAACGGTCATTTCATCTCCTGAAGGACGGGCTTTTCGCACCCGTCGCGTTGCAAATAGTCGTGTTGCCGCAATGCCGCTGGATCGTGAGGCCGGACGTGCGGCGACGCCGGCAACGGCATCAATGCGCCTGTTCCCAATTATCGCCAATGCCGACCTCGGCCAGCAAGGGTACGGCCAGCTGCGCGACCCCGCACATCAGCTCGGGCAGACGCCGGGCGACTTCGTCGACCTCGGCGGCGGGTGCGTCCAGCACCAGCTCGTCATGCACCTGCATGACGAGCAAGGTCTTGAACCGGCGCTCGTCAAGCCAGTCCTGCACGGCCACCATGGCCATCTTGATGAGGTCGGCGGCCGTGCCCTGCATGGGCGCGTTGATGGCGGCGCGCTCGGCGGCCGCCTGCCTGGGTCCCTTGGCGCCGCGCAAGTCGGGCAGCCACAAGCGGCGTCCGAACACCGTTTCCACGTAGCCCAGTTCGCGCGCCTTGGCCTTGGTTTGCTCCATATAGGCCGCTACGCCGGGATAGCGCGTGAAATAGCGGTCGATGTAGGATTTCGCCGCATCGCGGGTAATGCCCAGACTGGAGGCCAGACCGAACTCGCCCATGCCGTAGATAAGCCCGAAATTGATGGTTTTGGCAAAGCGGCGCTGTTCGGAAGAAACCTGATCCAGCGCCACCCCGAACACCTCCGAGGCCGTCGCCCGGTGGATGTCCTCGCCGCGCTCGAAGGCGCTTTGCAGATTCGCGTCGCCGGAAACATGGGCCATGACGCGCAATTCGATCTGGGAATAGTCGGCCGAGATGATCTTGCCGTCGGTCGCCACGAATGCCGTGCGCACCCGGCGCCCTTCGGGAGTGCGCACCGGAATGTTCTGGAGATTGGGGTCGGAGGACGCCAGGCGCCCCGTGATGACCGCCGCCTGGGCGTAGCGCGTATGCACGCGCCCGGTCCGGGGATCGATCATTTTGGGCAGCTTGTCGGTATACGTGGACTTGAGCTTGGCCAGGCCGCGGTAGTCCAGCAGCACTTGCGGCAAGGGATAGTCGGCCGCCAGCTTGGTGAGGACGTCTTCGTCGGTGGAAGGCGCCCCGCTGGCGGTCTTGCGCACAGTGGGCAATTGCAGGCGCTGGAACAGGATTTCGCCCACCTGCTTGGGAGAATTCAGGTTGAAAGGCTGGCCGCCCAGCTCGTGGGCCTTTTGCTCGAGCTGCAGCATTTGCTGGCCCAGCTCGTGGCTTTGCTGCGCCAGGGCCTTGGCATCGATGCGCACGCCGTTGTGCTCGATGGTGGTCAGCACCGCGGAAGTCTTGATTTCGAGCCGGTAAATGGCTTCCAGTCCGGGTTCGGCGGCCACCTTGGGCCGCAGCACGTTGTGCAGCTGCAAGGTGAAGTCGGCGTCCTCGCTGGCGTAATAGCCGGCTTTTTCAAGCTCGACTTCATCGAACCCGATCTGCTTGGCGCCCTTGCCGCACAGGTCCTCGTAGGTGACGCCGGTGCGCGACAGCCAGCGCTCGCCCAGCTCTTGCAGGTTGACGCGCCGATGCGACTCCAGCACATAGGCCTGCAGCATGGTGTCTTCGGCAATGCCGGCCAGCGCCACGCCTTCGTTCAGGAACACATGGGCGTCGTACTTGGCGTTGTGCAGCAGCTTGGCGGCGGAGGAATCCTCCAGCCAGGGACGCAGGCGGTCGAGCACCTCTTGCCTGGGCAGTTGCACCGGATGGTCGGGGCCGCGATGTCCCACGGGAATGTAGCAGGCGGCGCCCGGCTCCACCGACAGCGAAATGCCCACCAGGCGGGCCTGCATGGGGTCGAGCGACGTCGTTTCGGTATCGAGCGCCACGAGCTTTGCTGACTGGATGCGTTCGAGCCAGCGTTCGAACGCCGGCCAATCCTGCACGGTTTCGTAGTTGACGTCGGTGACGGCGGCGGGCGCCTCGGCCGCCACACGGCTGTCCTGGCTGGGCACGCGCTCGGGGTCGCCGCTGAGCTCGCGCAGCCAAGTCCGGAACCCGTATTCGTCGTACAGCCGCAGCAAGGTCTCGCGGTCGGGCGGAGCAGGCACGAGATCGGACAGGTCGTCGGACAAAAACGGAATGTCGCAATCGGTCTTGATGGTGACCAGCTTGCGGGTAAGCTCGAAATTGGGAATGGCCGCGCGCAGGTTGTCGCCCAACACGCCCTTGATGGCATGGGCATTGGCCACCAGGTTGTCCAGGGTATGATATTCGTTGAGCCACTTGGCGGCGGTTTTGGCCCCCACCTTGGTCACACCCGGAATGTTATCGACGGCATCACCGGTAAGCATGAGGAAATCGACGATTTGCTCGGGTTTGACGCCGAACTTGCGCACTACCCCTTCGATATCCTGACGGTCGCCACTCATGGTGTTGACCAATTCGACATCGTCGTTGACCAACTGCGCCAGATCCTTGTCGCCGGTGGAAATGACGGTGTGAACCCCCTCCCGGGTGGCCTCGCGGGCCAGGGTGCCGATGACGTCGTCCGCTTCCACGCCCGTGACGCTGAGCACCCGCCAGCCCATGGCGGCCACGGCCTGGTGGATGGGCTCGATCTGCGAGGCCAGGTCGGCCGGCATGGACGGCCGGTTGTCCTTGTACAAAGGATAGATGTCGTCGCGGAATGTCGGCCCCTTGGCGTCGAACACGCAGGCGGCATAGTCCGCCTTGTAATCCTGAACCAGTCTACGTAACATGGATATGACACCATAAAGGGCACCTGTGGGTTCGCCTTTGGCGTTCCGCAGATCGGGCAAAGCATGGTAGGCCCGATACAAATAGCTCGACCCATCAACAAGCAACAAGGTTTTTTTCATGACAATAAGCAACAAAGTAGTTCGTACGCCGGCCAGCCAGCAGATTCCTGTGATTATGTCAGAGATGCAGACGGCTGCGGAAACCCTTCAGGAAATCGGCTGGGGCGTCAGCATTTTCGGCAGCGCCCGCATCACCCCCGATTCCCCCTACTACGAAATCAGCGAGGCGCTGGGCCGGCGCCTGGCCCAGGCCGGCCTGCCGGTCATCGCGGGCGGCGGCCCGGGCATCATGGAGGCGGCCAACAAGGGCGCCTTCAACGCCGGCGGCAAAAGCATAGGCCTCAACATCAAGCTGGCCCACGAGAAAAAACCCAATCTTTATCAAACCCATAGCCTGCATTTCGAATACTTCGTATCGCGCAAGGCCACCTTCTTCATGCACAGCGCCGCCTATATCGCGCTGCCCGGCGGCTTCGGCACGCTGGACGAGCTTTTCGAGGTGCTGACGCTCATTCAAACCCGCAAGATTCCCCAGGTGCCCGTGGTGCTGGTCGGCACGCAATTCTGGGGCGGCATGATCGACTGGGTGAAAGAGCAGCTGCTGCCCGCCAGGCTCATCGACGGCGACTCCATGGATCTGCTAACCGTCACCGACGACGTCGATCTCATCGTACGGCAAATACAGGCTTTTTGCGCCGAATACTCCGAGCAGCTGGGCGACACGGCCATCCTGCCCGAATAAGCGCGCGGCCCCGCCCGGACGGTTTTCATCCCGCAACCCTTCATCGAGCCCATACCGCCATGACCACCAACCTGCCCATTCATCTGAACGATAAATCCCTGTTCCAGACCCGCTCTTACCTGGACGGGCAATGGGTCAGCGCGGACGACGGGGCGGTCTTCGACGTCGACAACCCCGCCAACGGGCAAATCATCGCCCAGGTCAGCAATCTGGGGGCCGCCGAAACCGAGCGGGCCATAGCGGCGGCACATACGGCGCTCAAGGGCTGGCGGGCAAGCACGGCCAAGAACCGAGCCAAAATCCTGCGCAAATGGTTCGACCTAGTGTTGGAAAACGCCGAAGATCTCGCCAGGCTCATGACGCTGGAACAAGGCAAGCCCCTTATCGAGTCGCGCGGCGAAATCGTCTATGGCGCGTCGTTCATCGAATGGTTCGCCGAACAGGCCAAGCGCGTCAGCGGCGACGTGCTCGCGTCACCCAGCGCCTCCAGCCGGATGCTGGTTCTCAAAGAGCCCATCGGCGTATGCGCCGCCATCACGCCGTGGAACTTCCCCAACGCCATGATCACCCGCAAAGTGGCCCCCGCCCTGGCGGCGGGCTGCACCGTGGTGCTCAAGCCGGCCGAGCAAACGCCGCTGTCGGCGCTGGCCCTGGCCGAACTGGCGGGGCGGGCCGGGCTGCCTGCCGGCGTGCTCAACATCGTCACTGCCGACAGCCAGAAATCAATAGCCGTCGGCAAAACCCTGTGCGACAGCCCCACTGTGCGCAAGCTCACGTTCACCGGATCGACCCCGGTCGGCCGCATACTCATGCAGCAAAGCGCCCCCACCATCAAGAAACTGTCCTTGGAACTGGGCGGGCTGGCCCCTTTCATCGTCTTTGACGATGCCGACATCGACGCCGCCGTCGAAGGCGCGGTAGCGTCCAAATACCGCAACGCGGGGCAGACCTGCGTCTGCACCAACCGGTTCTACGTCCACCAAAGCGTCTACGATCCATTCGTCGAAAAACTCGCCGCCAAGGTGCGCGAACTGCAGGTGGGCGACGGCTTCGCCGACTCGGTCGTGCAGGGCCCTCTCATCGACGACGATGCCGTCAAAAAGGTCGCCAGCCATGTCGACGATGCCCTGAAGCATGGCGCCACGGCGGTAACCGGCGGCAAGCCGCATGCGCTGGGCGGGCGCTACTTCGAACCCACCGTCCTGGCCGGCGTCACCGAAACCATGCTGTGCATGCGGGAAGAAACCTTCGGGCCCGTGGCGCCGGTGGTCAAGTTCACCGACGAAGCCCACGTCATCGAGCTGGCCAACAATACCGAATACGGCCTGGCCTCGTATTTTTACAGCCGCGACATACACCGCATCTTCCGGGTCGCCGAGGCGCTGGAATACGGCATGGTCGGGGTCAACACGGGCAAGATCTCGAACGAGGTCGCGCCCTTCGGCGGCGTGAAGCAATCCGGCCTGGGCCGCGAGGGTTCGACATACGGCATCGAAGAGTTCATGGAGACCAAATACGTCTGTCTGGGCGGGTTCTAGCCGCTGCGAGATAACAGCCGCCCAGCCAACGGCTTCAGGACGCACCCTCGTCCGATGGCACGGGGGGGCCAGACAGAGTTACCGAGCGGCCTTCGGAGCCAGTTGCTGGGCCACCATGTAGCCCGAGCCGCCGCCCAGGCCGGGGCCGGGATGCGTGGACGCCCCGATCTGGTAGACGTTTTTGCACGAGGTGCGGTGGCCGCGCACGCCGTTTGCGCCCGCAAACGGCCTGAGCCAGAAAAACTGGTCGGGCGAGCATACGCCGGAATAGGGATCGCCGCCCACCAGATTGCAATTCATGGCTTCCAGGTCGGCGGGCGAATAGGCGCGCCGGCCGATGATGGACGACGACAGCCCCGGCATGACGGTCTCGATGCGGGCCTGGATGCGGTCGGCGACCGCCTCGCGCACCGCCTCGGTCCAGCGCCCGTCGGCCGGCGCCGGAATCTGGTTGAGGGCATCGCCCCTGACCTTGTTGGGCATTTCCTGCAGTTGCAGCCATAGAATCCATTTGCCTTCAGGGGCGCGGGAAGGATCGATGGCCACGGGCTGGCCGATGGCGATGGTGGAATGGCTGGGCAGCAGGCCGTTGTTGGCCTGCACCACCGAAGCGCATACGTTTTCCATGCTTTCGGTGAGGTGCACCAGCGGCATCTTCAGCAATTCGGGGTCGCGCCAGGCCGGCGGAGCGTTCAGGGCAAAATGGATCTGCATGCAGCCCCGCCCGAAGCGATACGCCTTGGCGCGGCCGCGCAGAGCCTCGGGCGCGTCGGTCAGCAGCTTGCCGTACAACTGGGGCGGCGTCACGTTGCACACCACGGCCTCCGAGGCCGCATACGTGGCGCCGCCGGCCACCACGCCCGTGGCGCGGCCGCCCTCGATCTGGATGGAATCGACGTTGGTGCCGGTTTGCACGCGCCCACCGTGCTTTTCGATGATGGCCTGCAGGCCCTTGACGATGTTCTGGCTGCCGCCTTTTACAATGGGCATGCCGCCCGCCACCACGGCCGCGAAGGTAAGCTTGCCGATCAGGGCGGAACTGGCCTCGTCGGGCCCCAGGCCCGTATGCAGCACCCAGGGGCTGATCATGGCCCGCACGAGGTCGGACTGTATGCTGCGCTCGGCCCAGCGCCGGAAGCTTTCGATGGACTCGGAGCCGAACTCCATCAGGCCGTCCATGCCGCGCTTGCGCCACTCGGAAAACAGCAGGCGAACCATTTTCCAGCCATAGGGCGAATTGCCCAGCAGGCCGAAGGTAAGCGCGGCGTCCTTGCCGAACAGCTGCGAAGCCATGGCGCCGAAGGCCTGGCCGTCGCCTGGCGCGATGGCTTCGATGCGCTTGATGGAGTCTTCGATGTCCTCGCGCAGGGCCAGCGAGCGGCCGTCGGGCATGACGATGCCGGTGGAATAGCCGTTGGACACGAACTCGACCCCGGCGGCGGCCAGGTCGTCCTTGAGTTCAGGGTAGGCGCCTCCGGACACGAACAACGGATACCAGGAGGACATGACCTCGTGCTGGAAGCCGGGGAAAAGCTCTTCGGTGCGTATGCACCCCCCGGCCCGGTCGTTGCGTTCCAGCACCAGCACCGATTTGCCCCGCTTGGCCAGCACAGCGGCGCAAACCAGGGAGTTCATGCCGCTGCCGATGACGATGATCTGTGTATTCGAAGTAGCCATACCCGTCCTTTATGGGAAAACGTCCTGGTTAACGCCTTAGGCGCCCAGCACGGCCAGCACGCGCAGCGGGCTGCCCGAACCTTTCTGGATCTTGAGGGGCGCCGAAATGATGACGACGCCGGTGGCCGGCAGCTTGTCCAGATTGTTCAGGCATTGCAGGCCGTACTTGTTGGCGCCATGCATGAGAGTGTGGCAAGGATAGGGAACGGGCCAGGCATAGGACTGGCCGGCATCGGTATTGATGGTTTCCACCCCGAACCCGTGCACATTGCGTTCCTTGATGAGCCATTCGACCGTCTCCTGGGTGGGCCCGGGCGTATGGGCGCCGTCTTCCTTCATGTTGACGTAGGAAGCCGGGTTGCTGAGGCGGTGCGACCAGTCGGTGCGGAACAGCACCCAGGCCCCGGCCGGAATCTTGCCGTGTTCGGCTTCCCATTTTTTGAGGAAATCGACGGTCAGCAGCCAGTCTTCGTTCTGGGCGACCTCTTTGCTGGCGTCGATGACGACGGCCGGCGCGATGAAGTTTTCGGCCTCGATGGTGTCGACCGTGTTATGGGGGTAGTCTTTGCCGGTAACCCAGTGCGCGGGCGCATCGAAGTGCGTGCCGGTGTGTTCGCCACAGGTGAAGTTGTTCCAGTACCAGGCGGGGCCGGCCTCGTCGTAATGCGAAATGGTTTCCATTTTGAACGCGGTAACCTGGCCGAACTGGGGGGGCAGCTGCAAGGGCGGGAAATCGGGAGAAAGGGTGTGGGTGAGGTCGATGACCTGGAGTTTGCCCTGCGCCAGTTGTTCGACAAGGGAAATAGCGGCGTTGCTCATGAAAGTCTCCATGGATTATTAACGTGGAAAATCTAAAGGGATTATGCAGGTTTTAGCACCGCAACGCCCTGCGGGAAGCACGGTGTTATCCCCTCTTTACAAATCAGTTGCTTTAACCTTAAATTAATACACTAACGCTGCATCAGTCAATCAATTCGTGTTCGTCGCAGCGCCCCCCAAGCGCGCGACGCGAATCCAGCGAGGGCGCGATGAATACCCTGCCTACCACGCCTCAACCCGCCACGGGCCTGGCCCCCTATCGGCTATTCCACTCGAAAGACCTCGACGAAACCCGCAGCAACGTCGGGCGCATCTTCAAGCCCCACGCCCTGGGCGTATGCGGCAGGCGCCAGCGCCTGGACGCGCAAATGGATCACCTCGCCATCGGCGGCATCTCGCTGAACCGCCTGCGCTACGGCGCCGACGTCACCATCGAACCCGAATGCCTCGACGACTTCCTGCTGGTGCAAATGCCCCTGGCGGGCTCCGCCCGCATCCAGTGCGGCGCGCGCACCATCGTCTCCGACCCCGCCTGCGCGTCGGTCGTCACCCCGTCGCTGCCGCTGCACATGCGCTGGCAGGGCCAATGCGACCAGCTCATCGTGCGCATCGAACGGCCCGCCCTGGAAACCGCCTGCGGCAATTTGCTGGGCCATGCGCTGCCCAAGCCCCTGGAGTTCGAACTGGGCATGGATCTACGCCAGGGGCAGGGACAAGCCTGGCGCAATCTGGTGCTTTTCCTCGCCGGCAGCCAATTCACCGATAACGCAGCGCAACATCCCCTGCTTGCCGCCCAGGTGGAGCAACTGCTGGTCTCGTCCCTGCTTCTGGGCCAGCCCCATAACTACAGCAGTGCACTGCAACATAACGCCCCCACGCCGGCTCCCGGCTACATCCAGCGCGCCCAGGCCTACATCGCCGAGCATTGCGGCCAGCCCATCACCGTCGGCGACATCGCCCGGCATGCGGCGGTAAGCGTGCGCAGCCTGTACGCAGGCTTCCAGCAATACCATGGCACCACCCCCATGGCCTACCTGCGCCTGGTGCGCCTGCAGCGCGTGCGCGAAACGCTGATCCAGGCCCGCGATACCGGCGCCCGCAGCAACGTCACGCAAATCGCCATGGCCTGGGGATTCGGGCATCTTGGCCACTTCACCGCCGCCTACCGGCAGCAATTCAACGAACTGCCGTCGCAAACCCTGCGCGGCTAGGCGCCGGCACGCTCAAGCGAGCCGCGCCGAGCTGCCCGCCCGCCGGTTCGCACCCTCAGTCGCCGGGCTGCAGCCTGCCCACGCGGGCTCCGGCCGCGCCGGACTCCTGCCGTTTCAGCAGGCGCTTCGTGATCACCTGGTAATCCTTGGCGCTGGGCGGCATCAGCCACTGCTTGAATCGCTTGAACCCGCTGACATTGATGCCGATGTCGCCCAGCATCTCGTCCACGTTGTGCATGGAGAACGGGATGATGTTCGTGCCCCTGGCGTGCTTGCCCTCGGTGCGCTCCTCCATCCATTTCAAGCGTTTCTGCACATGGGCCAGCATTTCGTCGCGGGAAGGCAGGCGCGCCTGTCCCATCAGGTAGTTCGCCGTCCATAGCGCGGCGACCTCGGCGCTAAGGGGGCTGAAGAACGACGAGTTATAGCCGCAGAACGACAGCCTGGGCACGTCCACCGGATGCACCTGGTGATAAAGCTGGAAATTGCCGCGCTCGTCGGTAAGCCGCTTTTGCAGCGCCTCGGAGAAAAACGGCACGACCTGCCGGAAGCCCGTTCCGCAAATCACATAATCCGCATAGACCGTGCGCCCGTCGCTCAATTGCGCGGCAGGACGGCCGTCCTGCGCCAGCAGGCGCACGATCTCGCATTCCCTGGCCACCTGGGTCGTTCCCTTGGCGACCTGGTCATACAGTTCGTCCGTCGCCAGGCTGACGGTGCTGCGGGCGATGCGCTCGAACGATCCAGGCGGCACCAGCCCCAGCTTCTTGAGGCCAAGCTGGCGGGTTGCGACCGACTGCAGGCTGCCCAGCATGTTGTTTCGCACCGCCTTGCCCGGCCCGTGCAAAAAGCGCTCGAACCCGCGCAGCTCGATGTACGGGAAAAGCCCCTCGCCCAGCCGGGTCAGCATCAGGTATTTGAAATTGAGCACATTGAGGATCTTGCGCGGCATCTTCCATATGAGCTCCTTGGCCACGACAGTGGTCGAGGCGGCCACCTCGCCGACCGCCGCCGCCACGTCGCAGGACGATTTGCCGTATCCCACGACCAGTACGTTCTTGCCACGCGCCTGTTCCAGATCGTTGAACTGCGAGGTGGCGCACAGCACTCCGCCCGCCGCCTGGTATTCCGCGGCGCCGGCATAGGGGGGGATGAAAGGCTCGGAAAAAATGCCGTTGGCCACCACGAGATGCTCCGCGGTATGCTGAGCCGTCTGGCCGGTGTGCGTGTCGCGCACCGTCAGCATCCAGCCGCTTTCGCCGACGGGCTCGGCCTGCAGCACCTCGGTATGCAGTTGGACCAGCGGATCGAGATCGAAATGCCGGGCATAGGCGGCCAGGTATTCCTGCACCTGTTGGCCCGAAGGCCACTCCGGGTAGGACTTGGGCATGGGAAAGTCGGAAAGGCAATAAGTGTCTTTATTGTTCTGCGTGCGCAAGCCGGGATAGCGGCGCGTGGCGCTCCACACGCCGCCGACGTCCGGAGCTTTTTCGAAGACGATGACGTCGTGTCCGAACTGCTTGAGTACCTTGGCCGAGCTCAGGCCGCCAAAACCGGCGCCGATAATCGCTATTTTCATGACGAAGCTCCTGGAATCATTCGCAAAGACGGGGAATCGCGGGGACGGCCTGCTCCGGCCCCATGGCCGAATAGCCGCCGTCGACAGCCAGATCGGTGCCGGTGATGAACGAGGCGTTCGACGAACACAGGAAGACCACTCCCTGCGCCACTTCCTCGGGGTCGCCGACACGCCCCAGCAAATGGTAGGGCGCGGCCACCTTGTCGGTCTTGGCCCGATTGCCCTGGCTGAGCTCGTCCATCACGCGCGACCATGTCCAGCCCGGGGAAACCGAATTGACGCGTATCTTGTCGGGCGCCAGATCCATGGCCATGTTCCGCGTGAGCTGGGCCATGGCGGCCTTGCTGACGGGGTAGAGCCAGCGGCCGGTCTGCGCCACCTTGGCGCTGATGCTGCTGAAATTGACGATGGCTCCGCCGCCCCGCTTGATCATCTCGGGACGGCACGCCTTCATCATCATGACCGCGCCCACCACGTTGACGTTGTAGCTGCCCAGCCAGTCGTCGCGGGTCGCCTCGATGCCGTTGTCCACATAGCTGCAAGCCAGGTTGACCAGGAAATCCACGCCGCCGAACATATCGACGGCGCGGCGCACGCAATGCTCGATCTGCCCGTCGTCGGTGATGTCCGTCTTGACGAACAGCGCGCCCTCGCCCAATTCCCCGGCAAGCGCCTCGCCCCCCGCTTCATCGATGTCCGCGATGACCGCGCGCGCGCCGCGTGCATGGAACTCCCGCGCGACGGCCGCCCCGATGATGGTGGCAGCCCCCGTCACGATGACGGTCTTGCCCTGTAGTCCTTTCATGATGATGGTCTCCTGTTGAGTATTTTTTATTCATCCTCGAGACCATTATGAGTATCCGGCCGGATTCCACTATCCTCGCCCTGCAAATCGTTATCCCGGAACTGCAGAAGGAGGGAAAACACGGAGCGATCGCCCTGGCGCAACCCTCCCATCCAAAAAAAAACGCAGCCCGGACAGGCTGCGTTTTCGGACGGGAGGAGCGATCAGCTGCCTTCGCGCGCGGCGCGGCGGCGTTCGTGCTCTTGCAGATGGCGCTTGCGCAGGCGGATGGACTTGGGCGTGACTTCCACCAGCTCGTCGTCGCTGATGAACTCGACGGCGTACTCAAGCGACATGCGAATTGGCGGCACCAGATCGATATGCTCGTCCTTGCTGGTGGTGCGGATGTTGGTCAGCTTCTTTTCCTTGATCGGATTGACGACCAGGTCGTTGTCGCGGCTGTGGATGCCGATGATCATGCCTTCGTACAGGGCATCGCCGGGGCTGACGAACATGCGGCCGCGATCCTGCAGCTTCCACAAGGCGTAGGCCACCGCGGCCCCGTCGTCCTGGCTGATCAGCACCCCGTTGCGGCGGTCGCCGACGCCGCCCTCGCGCATCGGCGCGTAGTCATCGAAAATATGGCTCATCAGGCCGGTGCCGCGCGTCAGGGTCAGGAATTCGCTCTGGAACCCGATAAGCCCGCGGGCGGGAATGCGGTACTCCAGGCGCGTGCGGCCGCGGCCATCGGGCTGCATGTCCTGCAGATCGCCCTTGCGGCGGCCCAGCTCTTCCATGACCGCGCCCTGGTGGCCGTCCTCGACGTCCACCGTCAGCAGCTCGAACGGTTCCATGCGGACGCCGTCGATTTCCTTGAGCAGCACCTGCGGACGCGACACGGCCAGCTCGTAGCCTTCGCGGCGCATGTTTTCCAGCAGAATGGTCAAATGCAGCTCGCCCCGGCCGCGCACTTCGAACACCATGTCGTCGGCGGTGGGGTTGACGCGCAGCGCCACATTGGACTTGAGCTCGCGCTCCAGGCGGTCGCGCAACTGGCGGCTGGTCACGAACTTGCCCTCGCGGCCGGCCAGCGGCGAGGAATTGACCATGAAGTTCATGGTCAAGGTCGGCTCGTCGATGCGCAGCATCGGCAAGGCTTCCTGCACCAGCGGATCGGTCACCGTGCAGCCGATGCCGATCTCCTCGATGCCGTTGATCAGCACGATGTCGCCGGCTTCGGCCTCGGGAACCTGCACGCGCTCCAGTCCGTGGAACTGCAGCACCTGATTGATGCGGCCCTTGATGGGCTCGCCCTCGGGGCCGAACTTGACCACGACGTCCTGGCCGGCGCGTACACGCCCGCGATTGACCCGGCCGATGCCGATCTTGCCGACGTAGCTGTTGTAGTCCAGCGAAATGATCTGCAGCTGCATGGCGCCGTCGATGTCGTCATGGCGCTGGGGCACGTACTTGAGTATCGCTTCGAACAAAGGACGCATGTCGCCCTCGCGCACGTCCGGATCCAGGCCCGCGTAGCCGGCCAGGCCCGAGGCGTAGACGATGGGGAAGTCCAGTTGCTCTTCGGTGGCGCCCAGCTTGTCGAACAGGTCGAACGTGGCGTTGATGACGTGATCGATGCGGGCGCCCGGGCGATCCACCTTGTTGACGACGACGATGGGCTTGAGCCCCAGCGCCAGCGCCTTGCGCGTCACGAACCGGGTCTGGGGCATGGGGCCTTCGACCGCGTCGACCAGCAGCAGCACGCCGTCCACCATGGACAGCACGCGCTCGACCTCGCCGCCGAAATCGGCGTGTCCCGGGGTGTCGACGATGTTGATGTGGGTGCCTTCGTACTCGACGGCGCAATTCTTGGAAAGAATGGTGATCCCGCGTTCCTTCTCGATGTCGCCGGAGTCCATGACACGCTCGGAAACCTGCTGGTTGTCCCGGAACGTGCCCGACTGACGCAGCAACTGATCCACCAATGTGGTTTTTCCATGGTCAACGTGCGCAATAATGGCTACGTTGCGCAAAGCGCGATTCATAATTCGTCCTTTAATTTGAAACCCGCCGGCAAGAGGCCGGCAGGGACGGCATCCAGTGCCAATAATGTGGTCTGAGGCGCAGACATGGTTTGCAAAGCATCCAGGGCGATGCCGTCCTTCAGGTCGAACGGCCCCGCCTTGGTTCGGCGCAGGGCAATCAAATGAGCGCCGCAGCCGAGCCGGCGGCCAATATCCTGCGCCAGCGTCCGGATATACGTGCCTTTGCTGCAATGCACCAGCAGTTGAGCTTCCCGCCCCGTGAAACTCTGTATTTCCAACTCGTAAATCGTCAATCGCCGGGCGGGCCGTTCCAGCTCGATTCCCTGGCGGGCATACTCGTACAGCGGCTTGCCGTCGCGCTTGAGCGCCGAATACATGGGCGGAATCTGTTCGATTTCGCCCCGGAAGCCCCCCAGCGCCGCCTCCAGTTCATGCCGCTGCACCCCTTGGAACGAAGCGGGCGCCTGGAACGTAATGTTGCCGGTCAAGTCGCCGCTATCGGTTTCCTCGCCGAAGCGCAGGGTGGCCGAATAGACTTTGTCCGCCTCGAGCATATTGCCCGAGATCTTGGTGGCTCGACCAAAGCAACAGACGAGCAGGCCGCTGGCGAAAGGATCCAGCGTGCCCGTATGCCCCGCCTTGCGCGCATCCAGCGCGCGCTTGGCGCGCTGCAGGGCGTGATTGCTCGACAGGCCTTCGGGCTTGTCGAGCAACAGGACACCATCGAGCATCTGCCCGCGTCGGGAAGCCATCGTCTATTCTCGTTCAATAAAATAAAACGACAGCCGCTCAGGGCTGTTCGTCGGGGTCGTCGTCAGGAACCGCGGAATACGTTTGCGGCTTGTTGGCCTGGTCGATGATCTGGGAAAGCTCGATGCCCCGCGCCAGTTGATCATCGTGGATGAACCGCAATGTCGGAACGGTATGGATATGCAAAAGCTTGAACAGCAAGGAATGCAGCCAGCCCGCCTTTTCGTTGAGCGCGGCGGCCGCAACCTCGGGCTCGGCGCCCAGCACCGAAAAATACACTTTGGCGTGCGCGTAATCGGCCGACAGGTCGACTCCGGTGAGCGTAACCAGGCCGGCGCGCGAAACATCGAGCTCGCGCTGAATGAGCCCGGCCAGATCCTTCTGGATCTGGTCGGCCAGCCGGGTATTGCGCCCCGGATTCGGTTTGGACCTATGGCGTCCCATCGTTAAAGCGTCCGGGCAATTTCTTTGATTTCAAAGATTTCAAGCTGGTCGCCGACCTGGATATCGTTATTGCCCCTGAGGGTGATACCGCAGTCGAAACCGGCCTTGACTTCCTTGACGTCGTCTTTGAAGCGGCGCAGGGACTCCAGATAGCCCGTCCAGTGCACCACGTGGTTGCGCAGCAAACGGACTTGCGAATCGCGCCGCACGACACCGTCGGTAACCATGCAGCCGGCAATGTTGCCGACCTTCGAAACCGTGAAGATTTCGCGGATTTCCACCGTGCCGATGACTTCTTCGCGTTTTTCGGGAGCCAGCATGCCCGACATGGCGTTGCGCACGTCGTCGATGGCGTCGTAGATGATGTTGTAGTAGCGCAGGTCGATGCCGTTGTGTTCGGCCAGCTTCTTGGCGCTTTGCTCGGCCCGCACATTGAAGCCGATGATGACGGCGTGCGAGGCGATGGCCAGGTTGACGTCGCTTTCCGAGATGCCGCCGACGGCCGCATGCACGACCTGCACGCGCACTTCGTCGGTGGAAAGCTTGACCAGCGACTGCACCAGCGCTTCCTGCGAGCCCTGCACGTCGGTCTTGACGATGAGAGCCAGCGTTTGAGCGCCTTCGCCGACATTGTCGAACATGGACTCGAGCTTGGCGGCCTGCTGGCGGGCCAGCTTGACGTCGCGGAACTTGCCCTGGCGGAACAGCGCGATTTCGCGCGCCTTGCGCTCGTCGGCCATGGCGATGACTTCATCGCCGGCCGCCGGCACGTCGGTCAGGCCCTGGATTTCGACGGGCGTCGAAGGCCCGGCGGAATTGATGGGCTTGCCGTTTTCGTTGAGCATGGCGCGCACGCGGCCGTAGCTGGCGCCGGCCAGAACCGCGTCGCCGCGCGACAGGGTACCGCTTTGAACCAGGATGGTCGCCACGGGGCCCCGGCCCTTGTCCAGGCGGGCCTCGATGACGATGCCCTTGGCGGGCGCGTCGACGGGCGCCTTGAGCTCGAGCATTTCGGCTTGCAGCAAAAGGTTTTCCAGCAACTCGTCGATGCCCTGCCCGGTTTTGGCCGAGACGGGGATGAACGGCACGTCGCCGCCGTATTCTTCAGGCACGACTTCCTCGGCCACCAGCTCCTGCTTGACCCGTTCGGGATTGGCGTCGGGCTTGTCGATCTTGTTGATGGCCACGACCAGCGGCACGCCCGCCGCCTTGGCGTGGTGAATGGCTTCGCGGGTTTGCGGCATCACGCCGTCGTCGGCCGCCACCACCAGGATGACGATGTCGGTGGCCTGTGCGCCGCGGGCGCGCATGGCCGTAAATGCCTCGTGACCCGGAGTGTCCAGGAAAGTCACGATGCCGCGATCGGTCTTGACGCTGTACGCGCCGATGTGCTGCGTGATTCCGCCCGCTTCGCCCGACGCTACCTTGGCGCGGCGGATGTAATCCAGCAGCGAGGTCTTGCCGTGATCGACGTGGCCCATGACGGTAACCACCGGCGCGCGCGGCAAGGCTTCGGCTTCGGAAGCCTCGTTGTCGGCATCGTCCAGGAAGGCTTCGGGGTCGTCCAGCTTGGCGGCGATGGCCGTATGCCCAAGCTCTTCGACCACGATCATGGCGGTTTCCTGGTCGAGCACCTGGTTGATGGTGACCATCTGGCCCAGCTTCATCAGATGCTTGATGACTTCGGCGGCCTTGACCGACATTTTGTGAGCCAGATCGGCCACGGTAATGGTTTCGGGCACGTGGACCTCGCGGGCGATGAACTCGGCCACTTGAGGCTCATTGCGCTCGGGCTGGGCGTTGCGGTTGTTGCGCCCCCCTTTGCCGCCCTTGCCCGCCTTGCCAGAGGCGCGCCAGCCATCGCGGCCGGCGTTGCCCGGGGAGGCGTCGGCGCGGGAGGCCGGCTTCTTGCGCGAGCCATCGTCGACCCACGAAGTGGCTTCGCCCTTCTTTTTGATCTCGGTGGCGGCGCCGACCTTGGCCTCTTTCTTGCCTGCGGACTTGCCCGCCGGCTTGTGCAGAGTACCCGACAAATTGCCGCCCTCTTCGGGCTCGGGAGCCTTCAGGACCTTGCGCGGCCGATTCAACATTTGGCGCAGGGCCGCGGCTTCCGCCTCGGCCGCCTTGCGCGCGCGTTCGCGCTCTTCGTTGGCGTTGGACGATGCCGCGGGCGCCGCGCCTTTTACCTTGGCCGACTTGCGAGCGGGCGCGGGAGCGGCCTCGGCAGCTTCCGAGGGGGCTTTGGCAGCGGGAGCTTCCTGCGCAGCTTCCGGCTCGGCCTGTTCGTCAGGTTCAGCCTGGGCCTTGGCTTCTTCCGGGGCCTGTTCGGGCTCGGGTTCCGGCTTGCCGGCGGACGCCTCTTCGTTGCCGGCCACAGGCGCCTCTTGGGCGGCGGGCTCGTCCTGGGCGGGAGACTCGTGGCTGGCGGCCGCGGCTTCAGCGGGCGGCTGCGCCGCGGGAGCTTCGGGCTCGGCAGCCGGTTCCGGCGCAGCCGTGATGACGGGAGCGGCCTCGACAGGAGCCGCCGGCGCATCCGGCTGCTCGGGCTGGGCGATTTTTGGCTGTTCGGCGGCAGACGCGCTTGCCTGTTCGGCGGCGGCCTTGGCGGCCTCGGCGGCCAGCTCGGACGGATCGCGCTTGACGAATACGCGTTTCTTGCGCACTTCGACCGAGATGGTTCGAGAACGGCCCGAACCATCGGCTTGCCGGATTTCGGAGGTCTGGCGGCGGGTCAGCGTAATTTTCTGTCCGTCCGAGCCGCCGTGAGACCGGCGCAATGATTCGAGCAGTTTCGCCTTATCCGCATCGGTGACGTTCTCGTCGACCGACTTGATTTCAACGCCTGCTGCACGTAGCTGTTCCAGCAGTACGTCTGCGGGCATTTTCAGCTCGATGGCGAACTGGGCGACGGTGTTACTCGACATTCGACTCTCTCTTCCTTGCAACTACTATTTTCAGTAAACGCGGTTCGACGGCTTATCGGCTTGAATCAGGCTTCGTCGTCAAACCAGTGAGCCCGGGCGCGCATGATCATATCGCTAGCTGCCTGCTGATCCAGCCCGGTAATCTCGGACAGCTCGTCGGTGGACAACTCGGCCAGTTCGTCCAGCGTGTAAATATCGTTCCCCGACAGCTTGACCACCAGCTCCGGCGTCACGCCTTCCAGGTCGAGCAAGGCCTGTTCGGTTTTCTGCACGCGCTCTTCGTTGGCGATGGCTTCGGTGAGTAGCGCATTGCGGGCGCGCGTGCGCAACTCGTTGACGGTTTCCTCGTCGAACGCTTCGATTTCCAGCAACTCCTGCATGGGCACGTAAGCAACCTCTTCCAGCCCGGTGAAGCCTTCGTCGATGAGGATGTCGGCGACTTCCTCGTCGACGTCCAGCTTGCTGATGAAGGTTCGGCGCAGTTCGGCGCGCTCTTCGTCCTGGCGGCTCTGGCTTTCTTCGGGCGTCATGATGTTGATCTGCCACCCGGTAAGCTCGGAGGCGAGGCGCACGTTCTGGCCGCGCGCGCCAATGGCCTTGGGCAGGTTCTCGGCGTCGACGACGACGTCCATGGCGTGCTTGTCTTCGTCGACGACGATGGAATCGACGTGGGCCGGCGCCAGGGCGCCGATCACGAACTCGGCCGGATCGTCGGCCCACAACACGATGTCGACCTGCTCGCCGCCCAGCTCGTTGCGCACGGCGGTGACGCGGGAACCGCGCATGCCGACGCAAGTGCCGATGGGATCGATGCGTTTATCGTACGCCACCACGGCGATCTTGGCGCGCACGCCGGGGTCGCGAGCCGCCGCCTTGATTTCGAGCAGACCCTGTTCGATTTCAGGCACTTCGTTTTCGAACAGCTGGCGAATGAACTCGGGCGCGGTGCGCGACAGAATGACCTGCTGGCCGCGAGCGGCGTGATCGACCTTCAGCACCCAGGCGCGGATGCGGTCGCCGACCCGGATGTTTTCCTTGGGGATCATCTCGGAGCGCGGCAGCCGGGCTTCGATTTTGCCGGTTTCGATAATGGCGTCGCCCTTATCCATGCGCTTGACCGTGCCCGAAATAATGGTTTCGCCGCGATCGAGGAAGTCGTTGAGCACCTGCTCGCGCTCCGCGTCGCGGATTTTCTGCAGAATGGCCTGCTTGGCGGCCTGGGCGCCGATACGGCCGAACTCGACGGGCTCGAGCGGCTCTTCGATGTATTCGCCCACTTCGATCCCGGGTACGATTTCCTGGGCTTCGGAGTAAAGTTCTTGCTGGTCGGGCTCCTGCAGACCGGCATCGTCGGGCACGACCAGCCAGCGCCGAAAACCTTCGTGCTCACCGCTGGTGCGATCGATGGAGACACGAATATCGGCCTCTTCCTTGAAGCGTTTTTTCATGGCGGAAGCCAGCGCGTTTTCAAGTGCGCCGAAAACCACTTCACGCTCTACGTTTTTTTCACGCGCTAAGGCGTCAACCAATAGAAGAATTTCGCGACTCATCGCTTTTTACCCTTGAAATCAAGTACGGGATCTAGTTTGGCTCGATCTATGCCTTCGAAAGTGAAGCCGAGCGTTTCCGCTTTGCCTGCCTTGCCCTCGGGTTCAAGCTCGAGGCCAAAGACAAAATCGGGCGTTATATCGTCTATCGCGGCGTTTTCCGGCACCCGCAGCATTCCTGTGAACACCTTGCGGCTGTTGACGGCCTCGCGCAGCCGGATTTCGATGCGTTCGTTGGCAAACCGCAGAAAATCCGCCGGTTTTTTCAATGGACGGTCGATGCCGGGGGAGCCGACTTCCAGGCGTTTGTAGTCGATGTTTTCGACTTCGAACACCCGCGACAGCTGCCTGGATGCTTGCTCGCAGTCTTCGATTCGCACACCGCCCGGGCGATCAATGGTGACGCGCAGCAGCCCCAGGGGCGCGCGTTCCACGTCGACCAGCTCGATATCCATGCCGGTCAGTGCCTGTTGCGTCAATGCGAATATATCTGCCATAAACTCAAAAAAAAAGGGCTGCGCATGCCCAGCCCATTGTTACCACGCCCAAGCCGTATCGGTGCGGCCGGCCTGCAAACCTTGCAGCCGGCGCAGGCAAAGCCGCCAAAAAACCGCCGCCTGCAACATAAACACCCATAAACCACCGGGCGCATTCGAATATGCGCCGCCATGCGCTTACAACAAACGCACATGACTGTTGAACTCGCTATTCTAGCAGATTTTCATAAAAAAACCTGCTACGTCACGAGCTTAGGCAAGACATTGTGGCTGGGGAACACACCCGGGCGACAGAGGCTACCGAACGCGCGCCCGAACCTCCCCGTGCGCGCGAGGCGGATCTCCCCATAGAATATGAGTATCGATCTCGGCAGTGGATCTGACGCCGCAAAAGGCCATGGTGCTGAGCATCTCTTGTTGCAATATCCGCAGCACGCGGTACACGCCCGGCTCGCCTCCGGCCGCCACCCCGTAAAGCCAGGCACGGCCGGCCAGCACACCGCGGGCGCCCAGGGCGCAGGCCCGCACGATATCCTGACCACTGCGCACGCCGCCGTCCATCAGGACTTCGACCCTGCCGCGCACCGCCTCCACAATGGACGGCAGCACCTCGATCGCCGCGGGTGCCCCGTCGAGCTGGCGTCCGCCCTGGTTGCTCACACTCAGCGCGTCGGCGCCCGCGTCGATGGCCAGCAGCGCGTCTTCGGCATCGAGCACGCCCTTGACGATCAGGGGGCCGCCCCATGCCTCCTTGAGCCGCGCCACCTGCTTCCAGTCGATGTCCATTACGAATTGATCGGCATGCCATTTGGCGAACGAGGCCAGGTCGGTCACGCCTTTGGCATGGCCGACCACGTTTCCAAAGCCACGGTTGGAAGTGCGCAGCATGCCCAGGCACCAGCGCGGCGCCGACAACATATCCATGATCTGCCGCAGCGAGTGGCGCGGGGGTAGCGCCAGGCCGTTGCGCGCATCGCAATAGCGGCGCCCTGCCACGTGATAGTCCATGGTCAGGATGAGCGCTTCACAACCGGCATTCCTGGCGCGCTCCAGCAAGCCTTCAAGATACTCCCGATCCTTTAGCAGCGACACCTGCATCCACAACGGCCCATCGCTGCGCCGGCGCACTTCCTCCAGCGAACAGACACTACCTATGGAAAGGCAATAAGGCACGCCGAATCGATGCGCGGCCCGCGCCCCGAGAATTTCGGCATCGGGCCACACGAAGCCGGCAAGACCGGTTGGCGCGATGGCCAGCGGCAACGTCGTCTTGCGGCCCAGCATCGTGGCCGATGCATCGCCTTGGGCGATGTTCTTGCCGATACGCTGGCGGAACTTCAGCCGGGCAAAAGCCGACTCGTTGGCCGCATAGGTCGCGCCGCTCCATGAGCCCGAATCCACGAAGTCGTAGAACATGGCCGGAATCCGCTGGCGCGCCCGCTGGCGCGCATCTTCCACGCACTGGATGTCGTCGATGCCTGCAGCCATGATTACTTCCTCCGAATGTCGTCAATGATTCCCGCTATCGAGCGGCTCCCACTCTAGCGAAAACAGGCGCACCGTAGTAGCATCGAGTTCATCTAGTGAACATTTTTATCGACGCCATGCACCCAATCAGAACCAAGGTGAAGTCCATCGAAGCATTGGCGCGGGGACTTGCGGTATTGCGCCTGTTGCAGTACGAGAAAAGCATGAGCATGCCCGACCTGATGACTGGCACCGGCATGGCCCGCGCCACGCTGCTGCGTGTCCTCAAGACACTTGCAGAAGCCGGACACGTGGATCGCAACCCTATGAACGGCCGCTACGTCATTAGCGCCACCGCCCCGGACGAGCCGCCGCTGTCCGAGCAGCGCAGACTGCTATCCGAGCTCACCGCGCCAATGCGCCGGATGCTCGAGCGCAAAGTACCCTGGCCGACCAACTTGGCCGTGCTGGATCGCTTCGAGATGATCATCGTCGACGGCGACAGCCGTTGCAGCCTGACTCCGAACTACCACGCACTGGGGTTCAGGCCGCCGCTGCTGTTCACCGCCGTGGGCAAGGCCTTTCTGGCCTGGAGCAAGAGCGATCAGTCGAAGACCTGGATCGACGCCGCCTTGCGGCACCGCCGCGTCGGCAGCGACTTCGATCGGGGAACCCTCCTCGAGGAACTGTCGCGCATTCGCAAGCAAGGCTATGCGGTCTACGATTCGACGCGCGCATCACCCAACTCGCCCGCGAGCTACGGCGCACTGGCCGTGCCGGTCTTTTCACAATCGAGCTGCCTGGCCAGCCTGGCAATGGTATGGATTCCAGAGGTCATGGCGCTCGATACCGTGCTCGAGCGCTATCTGAAACCCATGAGACAGGCTTCGGAAGCGATGTCTCGCGTTCTGACCATTCGGAAATGCACCCTTGCGCATACGGAGCCTGGCAGGCCAATTACCAAATATCCTTGATCCCGCAACACCGGCCCTCACGGGAACGTAAAGGCCAGGGCCCGACCCCTATGAGGAGATCGCGCTGGAGCTGGAACAGGCCCTAGCCGCGCCCTTTGCCGCCTAAAAAGCCCAGATGGGATTCGTGGGCGGAGGCGCCGCGCGGCTGCCAGTCGTCACCGCGGCCGGCGGCCGAGTCCTTGCCGCCCCGGCTGGCCTTCGGCTTGCCGGCCTTAGCCCCTTTGGAGCCATTGCCGCGACCGTCTTTGCGGGCGCCGCCGCGGGGGCCCCTGGGCGCGTCGACCGACGGCTGCCCTTCGGCTTGCGGGCCGCGCCGCGCTTTGCCGCGGCCCTTGGCTTTATTGCCATCGGGGTGTCCATTGGCCAGGCCGCCGCTGAACATGATGCCGGTTCCAAAGGGATCGGACGGAAACGCCTGGTGCGTGGCGGTCTTGCCGATACGGCCGCCGGACAGTTTGCCGCGGCGGCTGATCTTGGCTCCGTTCAGCCCGTTGCGCTCCATCGTGCCGAAGCCCGGCGGCAAGGCGCTGTCGTGGGACAAAGGCTGGCTCATGCCGCGCTGCCCGCGACGGCCGCCCGCCGAGGCTTCGCCGTCGTCGCGCAACAGTCCCAATTGAACCATCAGGGCGGTAACAAGCGTGCCGTCCAGCTCTTCCCAGCGCCCGCGGCGCAGATTGCGGGGCAGAACCACCTCGCCGAAGCGTGTCCGGATGAGACGGCTGACCGTGACGCCGACGGCCTCGAACATGCGGCGCACTTCTCGATTGCGCCCTTCGTTCAGGGTGACGCGATACCAGCGATTGCTGCCCTCGCCGCCCAGGTACTCGAACGAGCCGAACTGGGCCTTGCCGTCTTCGAGCTCGATGCCCTTGAGCAATTGAGCCTGCTGCTCTTCGCCCAGTTCGCCCAGCACCCGCACCGCGTACTCGCGCTCGGCGCCATAACGAGGATGCATGAGCCGGTTGGCCAATTCGCCGGAAGTCGTAAGAATGAGCAAACCTTCGGTATTCAGATCCAGCCGCCCCACGGACAGCCATTTACCGACGCGGATCTTGGGCAAGCGGGCGAAAACCGTGGCCCGGCCTGCCGGATCGTCATGGCTGACGATTTCGCCGGCGGGTTTGTGATAAAGGATGATCCGCGGAGGCTTGGACGCATTGGGCCGCGTAATGGGCCGACCGTTCACCTTTACGACGTCGTTGGCGCCGACGCGCTGGCCGATATGGGCCGGCTCGCCATTGACCGACACCCGGCCGGCAATGATCAGCTCTTCCATCTCCCGGCGCGAACCGATGCCGGCATCAGCCAGCACCTTGTGCAATTTGGGAGTTACCGCATCGCTGCTCAGGTATTTACCCAGGCGCTGCTCCATTTTTTCGGTCTTGTCCAGGTAGGCCAGGGCCAGCTCGGACTCTTTTTCGCTGCCCTGCTGAACAACCGGCGTCTGCCCCGGACTACGTCCCTGCCCTTGTTTTCTGCCTTGCCGCGACCGGTTCTTGCCCTGACCCTGGCGGCCCCGGCTCTGGCTTTGCTCCTGGCCTTGAGGCTGGCCCTGGCTTTCGGACTGATCCTGGGCCTGGTCTTGCGCGGCCTCGGCTCGCGGCTTGCGTGTTCGCTTGACGGCCGGCGGCTGCGCCTCGCCGGGCTGTCCCGCTGCCGGCGTGCCGTCGGCGGCGGCATCGCCGCGCCTGCGGCGGAACGGCGTCCTTAGCTTGCGACCGCGCCGGGCCGGCGAAGTCCCCGTTTCCGCCTCGCCGCCAGCAGGCGCTTCCGGGCCGGCGGCCAACGGCACGCCATCTTGATTTGTTTCATTCATATTGATAAGACACTCCGTATCATTCCATAGCGCGGATGAAAGGCATTACTGCCGATCCTCATCCGCCTCGTTTATTTCTGTATTGGTTTCCGCACTCAATTCGTTGCCGGGCTCGTCGCCATGCCGGGAGTCGTCCGCATCAGGATCGGCGTCGCCGCCAGCGGCATCCTCGATACCCTCGACTTCCCCGTCATCCTCGGCATTTTCGATATTCTCCGTAGCCTCGATATCCTCCGCAGCCTCGACATCGCCTGCATCCGCAGCGACCATGGCTGCCTCGGCGCCCAGGCCGTCAGGGATTTCTGCAGTGTCTGCCACCGCAACGGCCACCTCGCCGTTTTCGTTTTCCGGCAGCGCAGCCGAATCTTGCGGAGTCTCGCCCGCGGCCTGTTCGCCCGCCGGGCCATCGGAGCCGTCCGCGGGCAGCTCCTCGAGCTCGAAGCCCGCCAGCGCCGCCATGGCGTCCTGCGACTCCAAAGCGGGAAGCTCGTCCAGCGACCGCAGGCCCAGGTCGTCGAGAAACTGGCGGGTCGTGCCGAACAGCGCCGGACGTCCGGGCGCATCGCGATGCCCCAGAACCTCGATCCATCCCCGGTCTTCCAGCGACTTGACGATTTGCGACGAAACCGACACGCCCCGGATATCTTCGATGTCGCCGCGCGTAACGGGCTGTCGCCATGCAATGATGGCCAGGGTTTCCAGCACGGCGCGTGAATAGCGCGGCGGTTTTTCCGGATTCAATCGCTCGAGGTAGCGCTGCATTTCGGGGCGGCTTTGAAACCGCCAGCCGCTGGCCAGGTTGACCAGCTCCAGCCCTTTTTCGGCCCAGTCCATCTGCAGCACGGCCAGATAGCGCCTCAGGTCGTCGTTCGAAACGTCATCCGTCAAAAACAGTTTGCGCAGTTCCGTCAACTGCATGGGTTGATCCGCGCACAGCAGCGCAGCTTCCAGGACTCGGGTGATTTCAGATTCTGTCATTGATTACGCAGGGCAGTCCTTGCGTTGCAAGGGTCATGGATTTAGTGTATAGTTTCATTCTTTCAGACGCGGGGTGGAGCAGTCTGGCAGCTCGTCGGGCTCATAACCCGAAGGTCGTAGGTTCAAATCCTGCCCCCGCAACCAAGTTCAAAGACTGGTCAATTGCCACAAGCGATTGGCCAGTTTTCATTTTGGCCTTCAAGTTTTGAAGCCTCAGGTTTTGCATCCTCAGTTTTTTCGCCTTCGGTTCCCGGGTGTTCGCAGCAGGCGCCAAATCAGGCACCAAACCAGGCACCACACAAAACACCAAACCAGGCGCCAAGCGCGGCAAAACGCCGCGAGCCGGCAGACGAGCCGGTAAACCACCCAGCAGGCCGCTCCAACACAAGGGCATTACACGCAACAGCGCGCGCAACCGGATCTGGCCGGATTCGGCAAGCCGACGGCACGTCGAGGTTAATAGTGCGAATAGGATTCGAATATTAGGCATCAGCCAAGCAGCACACCAGGCAATGGCATTCACAACGCAGAAGATTCTTGGTTCAATCGGCCAAGCCCCGCCTGGGTGCATGTGGGCCGAATACGCCATGGCCTAGCTTGCGGTCTGGGGCTTGCTTAAAATTTTAAAATATCGGATTGCGGCGGCTGGCGAGACAAGATCTTCCCGGGCCGTAGCCAACAAGCGTTTGAACGGTGGCTTATTCGAAGAAAAAATCTTTGCACCGTTGTTCACACCGCTGCCTGCATTATCGGGCCGCATTTTCGCGGCGGTAAAAACGACATCGAGGCCGCAGCGGTAAGTCTATCAGCTTCAATAAGCCATATTACACCATCCCCGAGCCGCCAATGCAACATCCCTGGCAAGAAGCGGCTACATTTGGCGTGCCGGCCCCGGCAACCGCGCGGCATATCCACAACGCCCCTTGCGCTTGAAAAGGGTGCACTATGCTTCCTCGCACGTGGCCGACGGCAAACATGACTCGGCTTTGGCCCTGAACTCGTCCACTGTGATGCCACGCAGAATGAATACGATGGCCGCCTCTTGCGGTTCCGCTTCCGGCGAACCCACCGCGGGCGATTCAACCTCGTCGGCCCGTCCCCAAACGCTCCCGCCTTGCGGCAAGCTTTGAAGAGGATACAACTGTTCGTGAATACCATGAATCACGCTGTATTGCGTCTCTCCGGCAAAGCGCAGCAGGCCTTTGGCGCGCAGCAAACGGGCGCCCAGGGCAGCCTGCAGGCCGCTCATGCCCTTGATGAACCCGGAACGCGGCGGAGCCTTGCTCCAACGCAGAATGAAAACGGACACTGCCGGATGCGCCGACGCCCGCGAGTCCAGTTCCTTCGGAAGAATCGTATCGGGTTCGTCCCCGAACAAGCGCTGCCCCCGCGGGCGTAGCGTTTCCCGACCTCGGGAGGCGGCCTGCAACAGTTCGTGCAACGAAGGCAAGGCTTGCGACGAATACACCGGCGCATCCCGGTTGATGCCGCGCAGCGCCGGCTCGATGAGCGCCAGCCGATCCTGCTGCACAAGATCGGCCTTGCCAAGAACCACCACGTCGGCCAGAGCCAGTTGCCGCAGCGCCTCGGGCTGTTCGCGCCATTGCCGCAGCGCGTGAACGCTGTCCACCACGGTAATGCACCCTTCATACACGTAGCGTTCACGCAGGAAGGCCTGATAGCTCAGGGTGTACATGATGGGCGCCGGATCGGCCATGCCCGTGGTTTCGATCAGCACATGGGAAAACACCGGAATCCTTCTTTGCAGCGCCGCCATGAACAATTCTTGCAGGGCATCGACCAGCTCGCCGCGCACACTGCAGCAGATGCAGCCCGAATCCAGTATGGCGATGCTGTTGCCGACGTGCCGGATCAGATGATGATCCAGCGCCACGCTGCCCAGCTCATTGACGACGATGGCGATTCTCGACGGATCGGGCGATACGCGGCCCGCCGAGTGCAAAAGACGATTCAGCAACGTCGTCTTTCCACTGCCCAAAAAACCCGTCAGGACCGTAACCGGGATTTTCCTTGCCTGTTCCATCGATCCGATTTCATCCACTAAAATGGGGCGATGAGCCCGCCGGACGGCCGGCTCACGCACGCAATCATCCGCACGTTGCTTGCCATTCTAATCCCCACCACAGCCAGGGTCCGCCGATTTGTCCGAAACCTTTTCGATCTCCCGCGATTTGCGCGCCATAGACGCCGCGCAATGGAACAGCCTGGCGGGCGACCAGCCTTTAGTGCGTCACGAATTTCTTCTTGCCCTGGACCAAACCGGCTGCGCGGCGGCGAAAACCGGCTGGGCGCCCCACTATCTGCTGTTGCATCGCCATGGCCGTCTGGCCGGCGCCATGCCCCTGTACCTGAAATCGCACTCGCGGGGCGAATACGTGTTCGACACCGGCTGGGCCCGCGCCTTTATGCAGCACGGCCTGGACTATTACCCCAAGCTGCTGGCATCGATTCCGTTCACTCCCGTGCCCGGCCCGCGCCTGCTGGCCGCCAGCCATGCGGATCGCGTGCTCCTGGCGCGCCAGGCCATCGAACTGACCAGGCAGAACGAGCTCTCGTCGCTGCATATTCTGTTTCCGTCGGAAGAGGACTGCGATGCGCTGCGCGACGCCGGCTGCATGTTCCGCGAAAACGTGCAATTCCACTGGCACAACCGCGGCTACCGGGACATGGACGACTTTCTGGCGGGCATGAGCCAGCAAAAGCGCAAAAAACTCAAGCAGGATCGAAAAAAAACCCAGGAGGCCGGTGTGGCGTTCCGCTGGCTGCAAGGCAGCGGCATCGACGCCAAGGCCCTGGAATTCTTTTACGAATGCTATTGCCGCACTTATTACGAACACGGCAATCCTCCGTACCTGAACTTCGAATTCTTCACACAGCTGCATCGAACCATGGCCGACAGCATGGTGCTGATCGTGGCTGAACAAGGCGGTGAGCCCATCGCCTGCGCGCTGAACATCCGCAGCGCCGACAAACTCTATGGACGCTACTGGGGATCCGTAAAATTCGTATCGGGCCTGCATTTCGAAACCTGCTATATGCAGGCCATCGAATTCTGCATCCGCCATGGACTGCGCACCTTCGAAGGCGGCGCGCAGGGCGAGCACAAGCTGTCGCGCGGCATGTTGCCGGTGAAGACGTTTTCAGCCCATTGGATACGCGACCAGCGCTACGCCCAAGCCATCGCCGACTTCCTCGCCCAGGAAACCGCCGCGATCGACGATTACATGGAAGTCCTGGAAGAACACAGCCCCTTCAAGGATCGCGGGCCGCAAGCTCCAGAAGACGGGCAATAGGAATATCCGCGCCGAAAGGCCGGCCGCGGCAAGCCCGCGGTTCGCCGCCTACCAGACCACGAAGAACAGATACCAGGCGGCGCAAAACGGCAGCAGGCCCAGCGTAACCACCATGGTGGCGAGCACCCGGACACCCACGTCGGCCCGGCGCTTGCCGAGAATGCGCCAGACCAGGCGCAGGCTCCACAGCAGTGCGAAGCCGAGAATCAAGAAACGCGCGCTGGTCGCCCAGAACATGGGCACGCCCTCGTTCTTGAGAAGGGTGAGCGTAGTTGCCGACAACCCAAGAAACACCCCCGCGCCGGCGGCGGGAATGAGGCCTTGCGCAATCCGGTGCACGCCCGGCCGTCCAAGCCGGCCCAGCCATTTGGGCCGGGCGGCCGTGTCCTGGGCGCGCACGCCGGGCAGCACGCAATCGGCCAGCCAAAGCGCCACATACAAAGGCCCGCCCACCACCAGGGCGGAGCCAAAGATGAACAGCAATATGCCGGCGCCATCCAGCCATGAAAAACTGTCGTTGACTTCCGGATAATGCGTCAGGATGAACCATGGCGCATTCTGGGCCAAGGGCCAGTAGATGTCGTGCTCCACCAGCCATGTGGCGCTGGCCTGCTTGATGGTGACGAACCAGGGACTGGCGCTCCAGAGAAACGCCCCCACCGCCAGCCCCATCAGGCCGAACACGATGAGCGCCGTCTGCCAGTGGTCGCCGCCGGCGATATGCACGATTTCCTCTTCGGGCGAGCGCGGCGTCAGATGGATGGCGCCGCGGTAGTCGCTGCACCGCCCGCACATATGGCAGTCGCCGGCGCCCTGCATATTGCGCAAGGGCACCAAGGGCGCGCAATTGATGCTTTCGGTGCGCCGCACCGGATGCCGCCACGCTTCTTCATCGACCTTGTAGTGCCACGGGGCCAGCTTGGCCAGCAAATTGAAGACGCCATTCACCGGACAGAGGTATTTGCACCAGACCCTTTTTTTGCGGCCATACATCCAGCCGATGACGATGGCGCCGGCCGTGGAGCCGCCCAGGACGGCCAGCACCGCCAACGGGTACTGATAAACACTGACCAGTTGGCCGTAAATGGTCGTCAGGGAAAAAGCCACGAAAGGCCAGCCGCCCCAGCGTATCCACCGGGGAATGGCCTTGCCCCGCCCATGCTCGCTGGCCCATTCGGTGAGCATGCCCTCGGGACAGAACAGCCCGCACCAGGCGCGCCCCAGCAAAGGCATGGATACCAGCACGAACGGCCACCAGATGCCCCAGAAGGCGAATTGCGCAAAGATGGTCAGGTTGTTGAAGATGGATGCGGTATTGCCCGGCAGCGGCAGAAACGCGGGAACGATCAACAAAAAAAGATAGAAGCCCACAATGCACCATTGCAGCTTGCGCAGCAATGGCGCATGGTCGCGCAGGAAGTCCGCGGCGGTCCCCGCCGCTCGGTTCAAGGCCGCGCTCATGATGTTACGATGCCGCCGAAGCCGCCGGCTGGGAAGCGCGGCCGGCACGCGCGCCGGCCCGGTGCAGCAAGACCCATACGACGGCCCAGTAGGCCAGCCATATCAAGAGCTCGGACAGAGCCGGATAGGCGCGATAGCCCGCGAAATCGGCCAGTATCTTGCCAATGCCATGGCTGTCGTCCAGCAGCCAGGCGCTGTCCCAGACGGGATCCATCAGCGTGGGCAGGACGTCGAGGGAAATAAGGTGATCCAGGCCATTGACGAGCAAGGCCCCCGCCAGAAGCAGCAGCAAGGCCTCGGTGAGCTTGAAGAAACGGCGCCAGGTAATGATCTTGCCGCCCAACTGCAGCAGCCAGAACGTGAACAGGGCCAGCAGAAACCCGATGACGCCCGCCAGCGCCAGCGTCCAGGACTTTCCGGTGGTTTCGCCCGATGCGATCATGCCGTACAAGAACACGACGGTTTCGCTGCCCTCGCGCGCCACCGCGATGGCAACGAGAACGAGCAGGCCCCACCAATTGGATTGCCGTATCTGCTGGGTGACGCCGCTTTCCAGCTCGCGCTTGAGGGTTCGGCCGTGATGCCGCATCCACAACACCATTTGCACGACCAGCACGCAGGCCACCAGCCCCATGATGGCCTGGAACCATTCTTGCCCGCTGTCGGAAAGCCAGGACGAAATACCCAGCAGCACCAGGGCCAGCGCGCAAGCCACGGCCAGCCCGACCGCCACGCCGCCCCACAGCCATCGCAAGCCTTTGCGGCCATCGGGCGTGGCGCTCAACCAGCTGTACAGGATGCCGACAACCAGGAGTGCCTCGACGCTTTCCCGCCAAACGATAAATGCCACTTGTTCCATAATGCTTTACGCCCTACTTGTCGGTAACAACCAGGGTGCCTTTAGTATCTTGATGAAAATCGTCGAAAAACGGGTACTCGCCGGGCCGGGAAACCGTAATGACCACAAAGGACTTGACCCCCGGGCCAAGCACTTTTTCCTTGCGCAGCGGCAAGCTTTCGAACTCTACGGGCTCGTTGCTTTCGTTGATGAGTATGAGCTTGAACTTGCCTGCCGGGACTTCGAGGCGGGCGGGTTCGAACTGGCCGCCGGCCTTGAACGTAAGCGTGTAGGTGGGCAGCTCGGCGGCCTGGGCCGGCCCGCCCATGCCCAGGACGAAACAAAGAACGAACGCGGCGAATCCGGGCCAACGCATATCAATACCCGCCCTTCTTGCCGGTGCCGGCGTACACGAACTCGTAATGAACCGTGAAAGGCTTGAACCAGTCGGCAACGCCGGTTTCCTTGTCGATGTGGCGGCCGAAGTGGTTCATGGGATCGGCCGAAGGCGCGGAGATGGAAAAGGTAAGCGAGTACTTGCCGGGACCATCGAGCTTGACGTTGTCGCCGTAATGCGGGCCGTCGTTGGCCACCATGGGCATCAACGGGCCCTTGATGACTTTGTCGCTGCCCTTTTTCTGCAATTCATAGGTGATGACCAGATACGGCATCCAGGAGCCTTCCGAGAAACCATTGGGGTTGTCGGCGATGGCGTGGATATCGGCTTCGAGGTGGATATCGGAATCCTTGGCCGGCCGCATCATTCCCGCGGGGGCCATTTCGATGGGCTGCAAATACACGGCGGCGATTTCCATGCCGGCCTGTTCGACAGGTTTGCCGATGGGGTATTCGGCGGCAACCGCCGATACGGTCAGGCCCAGGCCCAATACTGCCGCCGTTAGCAAGTGTTTCATCATCTTTACTGCGCTCCAGATAAAATAACCGCCGGTGATACGATGGATGCTACGCGCGGCCTCGCGCTGCTCGCCGACATCCTTTGCTGGTAAGCATTATAGAGCCAAACAAAAACAAGTCTAATTCTCATTAATCTATCACGCTACGCTAACTGGCGCCTGAATTCTATCGCGCCGCTTGCGCGGCTGGCTGCCCCGCAAAAACAAACCAGTCTAGATCCTCGAGGGAATCGAGACTGGCGCGCCTGCGGCAAACCCGGGGGAGTTATTTTTTCTTGGGTTCGCTGGACGAGACGGGGTTGAAGGGAAACGCCGAGAACATGGAACGGGTTTGATCCTGCATTTGATCCTGCATCTGGACGAACAGGTTCTTGCTTTGGTCGATGTAGCTGTTCATCATGTTTTGCAGCATGGGGGTCTGGATATTCATGAACTGGGCCCAGGTTTCGGGGCCGAACTGCGTGCCGCCGTACACCCCCTTGGACTGCTCGGCCACACGCTCCTGGATTTCCATGAAGGCCATGATGTTTTTTTCCAGGAAGGTGCCCATGATGCCCTGCATGGAATGGCCGTAGAACCGGATGATCTGCGCCAGCGCCACCGACGAGAACATGGGAACGCCGCCGCTTTCCTCTTCCAGGATGATTTGCAGAAGAATGCTGCGGGTCAGGTCTTCGCCGGATTTCGCGTCGACGACCTGGAAGGCTTCGTTATCGAGCACCAACTGCTTGACATCGGCCAACGTGATATAGGCGCTGGTCTTGGTGTCGTACAAACGACGGTTGGGATATTTTTTTATCAGCCGGTCTGCTGCCGAAGATGGTGCTTGCGTCATGAGTTCAACCAAGTGCGTAAAAAAACGAAAAGGGCCATATGCCCGCGAATCTTCGAGGAAAACTGGAATTATTCAGTAGCTCACGGTAAGACTATAAGCACGCTGATAAAGAATTGCAAAAAGCGCCCCCTGCGCTGCACCGCCGGCTCGGCCGGCGCCCCCAAAAAAAAGCCCCCCACGCTGCGCCGCTGACGCGGCTTGCCGCCCCCCCGAGGGGGAGCTTTTTGCCTTGGGGCGGCCCGGCGGCAAAAAAGGGGGCGCTTTTTGCCTACCCCATGTGCAAGCCGCCGTTCAGGGAAAAGTCGGCGCCGGTCGCAAAACCCGCATCGTCCGAGGACAGCCAGGCGACCATGCCGCCGATTTCCTCGGGTGTGCCGAGGCGTTTTACCGGTATGGTGGCCACGATTTTTTCAAGTACATCGGGCCGGATGGCGCGCACCATATCGGTGCCGATATACCCCGGGGAAATCGTATTGACCGTGACGCCCTTGCTGGCGACCTCCTGGGCCAGCGCCATGGTAAACCCGTGGATGCCCGCCTTGGCCGTGGAGTAGTTGGTTTGCCCGAACTGCCCTTTCTGGCCGTTGACGGAGCTGATATTGATGATGCGCCCCCATTGCCGGTCGACCATGCCTTCGATGACCTGCTTGGTGACGTTGAACAGGCTGTTCAGATTGGTATCGATGACGGCCCGCCAATCGTCCTGCGACATCTTGCGGAACACGCCGTCTCGCGTAATGCCCGCATTATTGACCAGGACGTCGACCGGTCCCAGTTCTTTGACGACTTTCTCGAATGCGAGGACCGTCGAATCCCAATCGGACACATTACCTACCGATGCATGGAACTTATAGCCCAGCGCCGCCTGCTCGTCCAGCCATTGCTGAAAATCCCGGCTGGGCCCGCAGCCCGCGACAACCGTGAATCCATCTTTGGCCAGCCGCTGGCAGATCGCTGTTCCGATACCACCCATTCCACCTGTCACATACGCCAATTTTCCACTCATCTTCTTCTCCTCGACTGGGTTGCTACTTGGGTACTACTTTGCATGGCAAGGCACAAGGCCTGCCCCGCCTATACCGCACGCACCTTCACGTACCGACCGGGCGCGTCTTCGATAGGCGCATAACGTTTATTGCCCAGCCTGGCCGACGGGCGGCCAAGCGCGCCGGAATGCTCCGCCAGCCACGCCGACCAATCTGGCCACCAGCTGCCAGCCTGCCGCTCGGCCTGCTCGAACCAGGCCTCGGGGTCGCCCGGCAGCGGCCGGGCGGCAGCGCCGCGGGACTCGGCCCAATAATGGCGACGGTTCTTGGACGGCGGATTGATGACCCCCGCAATGTGCCCCGAAGCCCCAAGGACGAACCGCTGCGGCCCGCGCAGAATGGCCGTGGACGCATAAGCCGCCTGCCAGGGCACGATGTGGTCGTCGCGCGAGCCATACACGTAGGCCGGCATGGAAAGACTGGTCAGGTCGATGGGGTGTCCGCTTATTTTTACGTGGCCCGGCTCTTTCAAATTGTTTTCGAGATAGGTATTGCGAAAATACCAGGCAAAGAACGGCCCCGGAAGATTGGTGCCGTCGGAATTCCAGAACAGGAGGTCGAAGGCGGGAGGAGATTCGCCTTTCAGATAGTTGCCGACCACATAGTTCCAGACCAGTTCGCTTGGCCGCAAAAACGAAAACGTGGTGCCAAGCTCGCGTGCGGACATCAGGCCGCCCTGCCCCAACTGGCGCTCGCGGGTTTGCGCGTGCGCTTCGTCGACGAAGACGTCCAGAACGCCCGTATCGTTGAAATCGAGCAAGGTGGTCAGCAAGGTAAGCGACTGAACCGGGTGATCGCCCTGCGCATGGGCCAGGGCCAGGGCCGACGCCAGCAGGGTGCCGCCCACGCAAAAGCCCAGCGCATTGATGCTGTCCTGGCCGGAAACGTTCTGTACGACCCGGACGGCTTCCAGCACGCCTTCCTGCAGGTAGTCGTCCCAGGTGGCCGCGTCGATGCCGTCGTCGTCGGACGCCAGCGGGTTGCGCCACGAAACCAGAAACACGCTGAAGCCTTGTTCAAGCGCATAGCGCACCAGCGAGCTTTCGGGCTGCAGGTCGAGAATATAGAACTTGTTGATGCAAGGCGGCACGATGAGCAGCGGGGTCTTGTATACCCGCGCCGCCACGGGCGCGTACTGGATGACCTGCATGAGGCGGTTTTCGAATACCACCGCCCCCTGGGTGACCGCCACGTTCTCGCCCACCGCGAACCGGGACTCGTCGGTTTGCGACATGCGGCCCTTTTGCAAATCGCCGAGCAGATTGTTCAGCCCATGCGCCAATGAAACGCCATTGCTGTCGACCACGCGCTTTTGGACATCGGGATTGGTGGCCAGGAAATTGGCCGGCGATACGGCTTCGACCCATTGCATGACGGAAAACCGCAAGCGCCGCCGGAGCGGCTCGGGCACCTGCGCGGCATCGACCATTTGCTGCATGGCCCGGCTTGAAAGCAAATACGCATGCGCAGTAAGCAGGTGGTCTGGCCTTGCCGCCCATTCGGGAGAACTGAAGCGACGGTCGGCCGGCGCCTGAAGCGCGCCTTGTCGCGCCTGCTCTGTAATACGCGCCCATTCCCGGGAAAACTCGGCTTGGATTTCTGCAAGCTTGTCGGGAGCAACCCCGCCAGGAAAGGGCCATTGCACTGGATATGGAGCAGTCATATCGAACCCTATGCTTTTAAACCTACTTGTAAGCCATGGTGCTGATCATTTACGGCAATGTCAATCAGGGTAAGTTCTCTGGACGAATGAAATATTGCGGCGACGGCAACGCCGCGAGCGGCCGGTTCCAGCCCCTGCGCGATCTTCTTGCTACGTGCTGGCGGACCCTAGCCACGCGAGCGTGGCCATGCGCCCGCCGGCGGAATCGCGCCGATACGAATAAAACATGTCGGACTGGGCATAGGTGCAATAGCCACTGGCCTGCACCTGCTGAACGCCCGCCTTCAGCAGCCGCGCCCGGGCCAGTCCAGGCAAATCGGCCAGCCACTTGCCAGGTCGGCGGCCCGCGGCAAAAAACACCGAGCAGTCCGGGTCTTGGCCCACAAAGGCCGCGCGCACCTCGTCGCCGACCTCGAAGTGGGGCTGACTGATGCCCGGGCCTATCCAGGCTCGCCAGGCCGCGGCCCGCGGATGCTTGGCGCGCAGCCTGCCCACGGTATTTTCCAGAACCCCGCCGGCCAGGCCGCGCCAGCCGGCATGCGCCACGCCCAGCGCGCCGCCGTCCGGATCGGCAATGACCACGGGCAGGCAATCGGCCGTCATGATCGCCAGCACCCGGCCGGCGATCGTCGTGACCGCGGCGTCGGCCCGCGGCGGTTCGGCGCTTTCCCAGGCGGCATCCGCATCGAAGACCTGCGTCCCGTGAACCTGCTCGAGCCAGCGCGGTGCGGCCGGCAGAAGGCGGGCCAGCCGCCGCCGGTTTTCCTCGACCAGCAAGGCATCGTCACCGACGTGCCGGCCAAGATTCAGGGAAGCGCGCGGCCCGGCGCTGACGCCGCCCTGCCGCGTCGTGCAGAAATAGCGCACCCCGTTCCAAGGCTCGCCGGTGACGCACTCCAGGTTTTCTTCGCCCATGCTCATGTCCGTACTCATGTCCGCCACGCAATGCCTTGCAGCACTTCAAGAAAATCGTCGGCCAGCGGCGCCTCGAACTCCACGCGCCGCCCGGTGGAAAAGTCGTCGAACCGCAAGGCGCGAGCATGCAGCAACTGGCGGGTGGCGCCGCCGGCCGGCTTGCCGCCGTACAGCACGTCGGCGACCAATGGATGGCGCAGGCTGGCCAGATGCACGCGGATCTGGTGCGTGCGGCCGGTTTCCAGGCGGCACACGACTTCGGTCACCAACTGGCCTTCGGCGGTCTCGCCGATCCGCAGCGGCTCGTAATGCGTAATGGCCTGCTTGGGCGCGATGGGATGATCGACCGTCATGCGCACGGGCACCCGCGAATCGCGCCCGATGGCCTGATCCACCGTGCCCGCCCGGACGATATTGCCGTGCGCCAGCGCCACGTACTCGCGGCTGACGGTTCTGTCCTGCAATTGGCGAATCAGGTGTGTTTGCGCCTTTTCGTGGCGGGCCACCACCAGCAGGCCCGACGTGTCCTTGTCCAGCCGATGCACGATGCCGGCGCGCGCCACCATTTTCAGTTCGGGAAACCGGTGCAGCAGGCCGTTCAGCAAGGTGCCGCTCCAGTTGCCCGCGCCCGGATGCGTCACCAGCCCGGCGGGCTTGTTCACCACGATCCAGTCCGGACTTTGCGCCACGACGCCGAACGGCACCGGCTCGGGCGAGAAAGCCTGCGACTCGGGCGGCAGTTGCTCCCAGACGGTCAGCTTGTCGCCCGGGTTGACCATTTGCCGCACGCGGGCGGCCTGGCCGTTCACCTGCACATGCCCCCCTTCTATCCAGGCCTGGAGACGGCTGCGGGAGTGCTCGGGAATCAGCCGCGCCAGCACCTTGTCCAGACGCTCGGGCAGAGTCTTGAGCGGCAGTTCGAACTCCAGCGGTTGAACGAAGTTTGAACTTTCTTTGGCAATATCTGTGTCAGGCATGGCGACTAATCATATAATCAGCCTGCAATGCTAACACCAAGGACGCTTTTGTGACTCGCCCAAACTCCAATACCCCCGGCACCAACCGCCTGAAAAGGCTTATCCGCCCGGCAGTTTTCCTGCTTGCGGCCATTGTCCTTGCCGGCTGCGGCGCTTTCAAGGGAGACGTCGATAAAACCGCCGGCTGGAGCGCCGAACGCTTGTACAAGGAAGCCCACTCCGAAGTCAGCGACGGCAACTGGAAGGAAGCCCGCACCCACCTCGAAGCCCTGGAATCGCGCTACCCCTTCGGCGGCTATGCCCAGCAGGCGCTCATCGAGCTGGCCTACGTGAATTGGCGCGACGACGAGCCGGAACAGGCCCTGGCGGCCATCGACCGCTTCCAGCAGCAATACCCCAACCACGAGGGCACCGATTACATGCTGTACCTGAAGGGGCTCATCACCTTCACGCCCCCCAGCGCCGCATTCACCAAAATCACCCGCCAGGATCCCAGCGAGCGCGACCCCAAGGGCCTGCGCGAATCCTACGAAGCCTTCAACGAGCTCATCAAGCGCTACCCCGATAGCCGCTACACCGACGACGCGAAAAAAAGGGTGGCGTGGCTGGTCAACACGCTGGCCGACAACGAAGTGCATGTCGCCCAATACTATTACGAGCGGCACGCCTACCTGGCCGCCGTCAACCGCGCGCAAACGGTCATTACCGACTTCCAGGGCGTACCCGCCGCCGAAAAGGCTCTGTACATCATGTATATGTCGTACGACAAGCTGAACATGACGGAACTGCGGGACGACGCCAAGCGCGTTCTGGACAAGAACTTCCCCAACAGCAAATACTACAAGCAGGGGCTCAACGAACCCAAAAGCGCCTGGAACCCGATAAACTGGCTATAGAGATTCCCGCTGTGCGAGGCCCGCTTGATTACCGGCAATGAAGCCCGGAGATTTCCGGCGGGATCCCTTCCACAATTACACCGAAGGCATGGTTTCTTCAGTATCTTCCACAGGCGCCCCGGGCGCCTGTTTTCTATTGAAGAACTCCAGCACCTGCGCAGGGTCGCGCGTGCGCGCGAAAGGCGGCAGGCCGCGCCACAACAGTTTGCCGTAGGGCTTGTCGACGATGCGGCTGTCGCCCACCATCAGCACGCCCCAATCCCTTTCCGAACGTATCAGCCTTCCCGCCCCCTGCTTCAGGGCAATGGCCGCCTCCGGCACCTGATACTCCATGAAGGGATTTCCCCCTTCGTTGCGGCACAGCTTCAGCCGCGCCTCGAGCACCGGGTCGTCGGGAGGCGCGAACGGCAGCTTGTCGATGGCCACCAGAGTCAAAGCGTCGCCCGGCACGTCGATGCCCTCCCAGAAGCTGGCGCTGCCGACCAGCACGGCGTTCTTTTCCGACCGGAAGCGTTCGAGCAGCACGCGTCGCGAACTTTCTCCCTGGCGCAGCAGCACACGATCGCTGCCGGCGGCGTCCAGCTCGTCCTGCAACAGCTCGGCAATGCGCTCCACGGAGCGCAGCGTCGTGCACAGCACCAGAACCCCGCCCGAAGAAATTTCGACCAGCGGCCGCAGCGCCGCCACGAATTTTTCGTTGAACAAGGCATCGTTGGGCAGGGACAGGTTCTTCGGGACGAACAGGACGCCCTGCTGCGCATAGTCGAAGGGCGAATCCCAGCGCAGCGTCGTGGCGTCCCAGAGGCCCAACTGCTTCTGGAAATGCGCGAAATTGCCGCCCACCGACAAGGTGGCGGATGTGAATACCCATGCTTGATCGTCGCGACGATAGCGCGAGAAAATTTGCGCCACCGACAAGGGCGCGCTGTGCAGGCGCATATGGTGCAGGCTTTGTTCCACCCAGCGCACGGCCGGCGAGGCTGACGGAGCCGCCGCAATCCCGCCGGCCACGTCAGCCTCGCCCTGCGCCGCCGCCTCCGCCGGCGCCAGCGCATTGCGGCCCTGCCTGTCGGGCTGGCTCCATTGAAACAGCTTGGCGCGCAGATCCAGGCAGGTTTTATGCGCGGCGCCCAGGTCAGGGTGTTTTTCCGACACCACGTGCAGAAGCTGCGCGCTGCGATCCAGCACCTGCAGCAGCTCTTCCAGGGCCGTGTCGAACTGTTCGGCGTTGGGAATGGCGTCGTAGGTGGCCTTGCGCCCCGGCAGTTTGTCGATGGCTCCGGCCGCCAGCCGGAGTTCGCGTGCCGCATGCTCGATTTTCTTGCCGGCTTCGCTCCAGTTGGTGGACTCGCGGGCATGCGCCAGCCCGGCCGCTTCGACCAGGCGGGCCAGGTCCAGAAGCTGGTGGGACGACACGCTGGTGCCCAGAAAGCGCGTGGCGATATCGGGCAACTGATGCGCTTCGTCGAACACCACCACGTCGGCCGCCGGCAGCAAGTCGGTAATGCCATCCTCGCGCAAGGCCAGGTCGGCCATGAACAGGGCATGGTTGACAACGACCAGGTCGGCATCCTGGGCATAGCGCCTGGCCTTCAGCACAAAGCAGTCGCGCACATGGGGGCACTCCTGGCCCAGGCAGTTCTCGCGCGTGGAAGTCACGCGATTCCAGATGTCGGCGTCTTCGGGAACCTGAACCAGATCGGCACGGTCGCCGGTCTTGGACTGCTGGGCGAAGACCTGTATATGGCGCAGCTGCGCGATTTCGGCGCGGGACTTGAGCGCGCGGTCGTCACCCCCCAGGCGCTCGAGATGATAATGGCATACGTAATTGCCGCGGCCCTTGAGCAGCGCCACCGTAATAGGCAGGGCCAGCGCGGCGCGCAAGCGCGGCAGGTCGCGCCGGAAAAGCTGATCCTGCAGCGTGCGGGTGCCTGTGGACACCAGAACCTTGCCGCCGCATAAAAATGCGGGCACCAGGTAGGCCCAGGTCTTGCCCGTGCCCGTACCCGCCTCGGCCACCAGAACCTGCCGCGCCTGAACCGCTTTTTCTATGGCTTGGGCGAGCTCGAGCTGCGCCGGCCTGGAGCGGAAATCAGGCACGGCCGACGCAATGGGGCCATTGGGCGAGAAAATATCGGAAAGTTCTTGAAACAGCATCCGGGCGATGACGTCGTCATAATAGAGGATCAAGGGTAAATGATACCCCCCCGCCTGCATGCTTGGGCCCGGCTTGTGGCAAAATGCCCCGCTTGAATGACGTTTTTTCTGATCGATCCATGACCATTTCCGCAGTCCAGACCCAGTCTCCGTCCAGCCAGGGCAGCGACCCCGCCCGCATCCTCGCCCTGCTTTCCAACGAACTGGGAGTCCGCGCCACCCAGGTCGCCGCGGCCGTCGAGCTGCTTGACGGCGGCGCCACCGTACCCTTCATCGCCCGCTACCGCAAAGAGGCCACCGGCGGGCTGGACGACACCGTGCTGCGCAACCTGGAAGTGCGTCTGCTGTATGTGCGCGAACTCGAAGGCCGGCGCGCCGCCATCCTCGAGTCCGTCACCCAATTGGGCAAGCTCACTCCCGAGCTGCAAAAAGAGCTCGAGGCGGCCGACACCAAACAGCGCCTCGAAGACCTCTACGCCCCCTACAAGCCCAAGCGCCGTACACGCGCGCAAATCGCCCGCGAGGCCGGGCTGGAGCCGCTGGCCGACGCCATACTGGCGGACGCCGCCTGCGACCCCGCCGAACTGGCGCAAGGCTACCTCAACGCCGAAGCCTCGATCAACGACGCCAAGGCCGCCCTCGATGGCGCACGCGACATCCTGGCCGAACGCTACGCCGAAAACGCCGACCTGCTGGCCGAATTGCGCGACCATCTGTGGAACACCGGCCTGCTGTACTCGAAAGTGGTCGAAGGCAAGGAAAACGACGGCGACAATTTCCGCGACTGGTTCGACTTCCAGGAACCCTTGCGCACCTTGCCCTCGCACCGCGTGCTGGCGCTGCTGCGCGGCCGCCAGCAAGGCGTGCTGGATTTGCGCCTGGGGCTCAAGGCCGAACTCGAGGCCCAGACTCCCCACCCCTGCGTCGCCCGCATCGCGCAGTCGTTGAAAATCGGCGCGGATTTCTCGCTCGACGCTCCCGCGCGCGGACGCTGGCTGGGCGAAGTCTGCCGCTGGACCTGGCGCGTCAAGCTGATAACGGCTTTCGAAACCGAGCTCATCGGCCGCCTGCGGGACGAGGCCGAGCAAGAAGCCATCCGCGTCTTCGCGGCCAACCTCAAAGACCTGCTGCTGGCGGCCCCCGCCGGCCCCAAGGCGGTCATGGGCCTGGATCCGGGCATCCGCACCGGCGTCAAGGTGGCCGTCATCGACGCCACCGGCAAGGTGCTGGACACCGCCACCATCTACCCGTTCGAACCCCGCCGCGACCGCGAGGGCTCCATCAGGACGCTTGCCGCCCTGGCGGCCCGCCACAAGGTCGAACTGGCCGCCATCGGCAACGGCACCGCCTCGCGCGAAACCGAGAAGTTGGTCGGCGACCTGCTGCAGGCCTTCCCCGAGCTGTCCCTGACGCGCGTCGTGGTCTCGGAGGCCGGCGCCTCGGTCTACTCCGCCTCGGAGCTGGCGGCTCAGGAATTTCCGGACATGGACGTCAGCCTGCGGGGCGCGGTATCCATTGCGCGGCGCCTGCAGGATCCCCTGGCCGAGCTCGTCAAGATCGAACCCAAGGCCATCGGCGTGGGCCAGTACCAGCACGACGTCAACCAGCGCGAGCTGGCCCGCTCGCTCGACGCCGTCATCGAGGATTGCGTCAATGCCGTGGGCGTGGACGTCAATACCGCCTCGGCGCCGCTGCTCAGCCGGGTTTCGGGCCTGAACGCCTCGCTCGCCAAGAACATCGTCGCCTGGCGCGACGAGAACGGCGCCTTCCCCAACCGCAAGACCCTGCTCAAGGTGGCGCGCTTCGGCGACAAGGCGTTCGAACAGGCAGCCGGCTTTCTGCGCATCGCCAACGGCGACAACCCCCTGGACGCCTCGTCGGTCCACCCCGAAGCCTATCCGGTGGCCGAGCGCATCCTGGCCAAGATCAATGCCGACGCGCGCAAGGTCATGGGCCAGCAGGGGGCGCTGAAAGGCGTGTCGCCGGCGGATTTCACCGATGAGCGCTTCGGGCTGCCCACCGTCAAGGACATTTTTTCCGAACTCGAAAAGCCCGGCCGCGACCCGCGGCCCGAATTCAAGACGGCAACCTTCAAGGAAGGCGTCAACTCGCTGAACGACCTGCACGAGGGCATGATCCTTGAAGGCGTCATCACCAATGTGGCGAACTTCGGGGCCTTTGTCGACATCGGCGTGCACCAGGACGGCCTGGTGCATATTTCGGCCCTGGCCGACAAATTCGTCAAAGACCCGCGCGACGTCGTCCGGGTCGGGCAAACCGTGCAGGTCAAGGTTCAGGAAGTCGACGTCGCCCGCAAGCGCGTCGGGCTGACCATGCGCCTGAACGACGACGGCCCCGCCTTGCGGCGCGGCCAGGGCGGCGGCAAGCCCGCCGGCGCCGGCAAAACGCCCAACCGGCAAGCCCCCGACAGCGGCATGGGCGCCATGGCCGCCGCCTTCGCCAAACTCAACAAATAGCCATCATGCCCGCCACCCTTCCCGATCTGGAACTCAAGCTGGCCAGCGTGCTCGATACGCTGAGCTGCGGCGACCTGGACGAACACGAAACCACACGCATCGTGAATCTTTGCCTGCAGGCCCAAGAAGCCCCGGCTGAAACCCTGTCGTCCAACTACGGCAAAGACGCCGCCCAGGTCGCGCAATACGACCCCAAAGGCGTTACCGCTTTCATCATCTTCATCGAGCTGGAGGACTTCTTCGCCGTCGCCGACACCGTGGACGAGCTTCACGAGGAAATCATCGCGGCGTTCGAAAGCCCTGAATTGCCGGACTACCCGTACGACGACAACAACTTCGAAACCGTCTCAGATTATTTCCAGTGGCTGGAAGCACAGTTGCTGGCCCATCACCCCAGATACCGCCTGATTCATTTCGGGCAAAGCTACAGCCACGATTTCCAGACCGTGCTCATATATCGGGACAAGGTGGAAGGATTCCTGGCCCTCTGCAAAGAGCTGGGCCTGGAAGCCGGACTCTGCCAATAAAAGCAAAACAGGCCGGAGCTAGGCGTCTTCGGCCATGCCGGCGATGGCTTGGCGCACCCGCTCGAGCGCATCCGCCTCGAGACGGCATATCTGCACGCCGTCCACGCATATCGAAGCCTGGCCGTCCTGTTGAACGACAAAGCCATCCAGGCCCTCGGCCTGCAAGCGCTTGACGGCATCCCCCGCCGCCTTGGGATTCTCGAAACCTTCGGACAGGAACAGCTCGGCGCCGTCCTCGGCCAGGAAGCGGAAGCGGAACATGCCCGCCTCGTCGCGAAAGCTGGCGAAACGCGCTTTTTTTCCGGCCTTGGACTTGGCCGGCTTGGACGCGGTCGCAGCCGTCTGGCGCAGCCCGACCGCCTCGCGCAATTGCGCGATGAACGGCGCCGAAAGCCGGCGCGCCTTGGCCGCGCCGGCCTGCAGGATGTCCTCGATGCGCTGCGGCGCGGCGATGAGCTGGGCATAGCGCTCGCGCATGGGCGCCAGTTCCTGCTCGATGCGATCGCACAGGCGAACCTTGGCATCGCCCCAGCCCATGCCCTCTTCGAGCTCGCGGCGGAACCGGCTGGACTCTTCCTGCGTGGCGAACGCGCGATACAAGGTATACAGATGCGACCCTTCGGCATCCTTGGGCTCGCCCGGCTCGCGCGAATCCGTCACGATGCGCGCCACCGCGGCCCGCATGGCCTTGGCACCGCCCTCGAACAAGGGAATGGTGTTGTCGTAGCTCTTGGACATCTTGCGCCCGTCCAGGCCCGGCAGCGTCGCGACGTCGTCGTCGATCTGCGCTTCGGGCATCACGAAGAAGTCCTTGCCGCCGCCGTACAGATAATTGAAGCGCTGCGCGATGTCGCGCGCCATTTCCAGATGCTGGATCTGGTCGCGGCCCACCGGCACTTTGTGCGCATTGAACATGAGGATGTCGGCCGCCATGAGGATGGGGTACGAGAACAGCCCCATGGTGATGCCGTCGTCGGGCTCGGCCTGCCGGGCGACGTTCTGGTCGACCGACGCCTTGTAGGCATGCGCGCGATTCATCAGGCCCTTGGCCGTGACGCAGGTGAGCATCCAGCACAATTCGGGAATCTCGGGAATATCGGACTGCCGGTAGAACGTCACCTTGTCGGCATCCAGGCCGGCCGCCAGCCAGGTGGCGGCGATTTCCAGCCGCGACCGCGCAATGCGCTGCGGATCGTCGCATTTGATGAGCGCGTGGTAGTCGGCCATGAAATAGAAGGCGTCGACCCCGGGCTGCACGCTGGCCTGGATGGAGGGCCGGATGGCTCCGGCATAGTTGCCCAGATGCGGAGTGCCGGAAGTGGTAATGCCAGTTAATACACGGGTAGTCATAGATTCTGAGTGCAAATGATGGAGGCCGCCAAACCCTTACAGCGTCACGGTCGCGCGGCGTTCGGATTCAAGGTATTCGCGCGACTGCATTTCCATGATGCGCGACACGGTGCGCTGGAACTCGTTGGCCATAGGCCCTTGAGTATATAACTCTTCGACCTCGCATTCGGCCGACATGATCAGCTTGACGCGATGGTCGTAGAAAACGTCGACCAGCCAGGTAAAGCGCCTGGCTTCGGAGGC
>CALMPB010000248.1 GCA_937871985.1 uncultured Burkholderiaceae bacterium | reverse complement strand
GTGGTTGGTGGGTTCGTCCAGCAGCAGCATGTCGGGCTTGGAAAGCAGCAGCCGGCACAGGGCCACCCGGCGCTTCTCGCCGCCCGACAGCTTGCCGACGACGGCATCCCAGGGCGGCAGGCGCAAGGCATCGGCGGCGATCTCCAGTTGATGCTCGATGTCGTCCGAACCGCTGGACGCCGCCGCCGCGATGACGGCTTCGAGTTCGGCCTGTTCCGTGGCCAGCGCATCGAAATCGGCATCGGGCTCGGAATAGGCCGCATACACCTCGTCCAGCCGCTTGCGCGCCGAGAACAGTTCGCCCAGGCCTTCCTCGACCGAGGCGCGCACCGTGTGCTCCGGGTTGAGCTGAGGCTCCTGCGACAGATAGCCCACCTTGATGCCGGGCATGGGAACGGCTTCGCCCTCGATTTCCTTGTCCACGCCCGCCATGATCTTGAGCAGGGTGGACTTGCCGGCGCCGTTCAGGCCCAACACCCCGATTTTCGCGCCCGGAAAAAACGACAGGGAAATGTCGCGCAGGATCTGCCGCTTGGGCGGCACGATCTTGCCGACCCGATTCATCGTATAAACGTATTGAGCCATGACACCAGATAGACGAAATTAAGAATTGCAAAGGTTCCCATTGTAGGCCGGCCCGCAAAATAAAACCTCATTCCAGGCGTGCCCCGCGGGACATGCATTAAAATCAGGCTGCAACGCCATCGGCCGGCCGCGGCACCACTGCAGCGCGAACGGCCCCACACTCCGCCTGAGCCACCGACATGCCATCCGCCGCCGATCCAGACTTGAATTTCACCGCCGAAGAACTCGACCTGCTGGGGCGCACCGCCGACGCGCTAAGCGCCTATATGGGCAAGCCCGTGCTGGCCGAGGTCGTCGATGCCAGCGAAACCGGATTCGAATGGGTGATTTTCGCCATTCCCCTGGACGTCGAAGACGGCGGCGAAGACAAGGTCATCGTGCAGATCGGCGGGCCCGGCGCCCGCATCGTCGGCAACAAGGGCGGGCTGGAGCCCGGCGACGACGTCTACGACTGCGAATACCTTTGGGCAGTGCAACTGTCGGACATCGAGGGCGTGCGATTCATCAAGGTGGATCAGGACGGCGAGGAAATCGCCTGGAGCGACGATTTGCGCAGCGTCCTGCCGTTCGAGCTCACCGACGCGCCCTTGCCGGATGACGATGACGATGACGATCTGGACGAAGACAACGACGATGACGGCGACGACGACCTGAAGAATCTATTCGACGAGCCGCCCCACCGCACACTGCACTGACAAAGCCCCCCGCGCTTTGAATGCCTGTCCGTGAAGTCGCGGCGGCCCTCGCCGGGTTCTGCGCCGATCAGGCCCTGCGCCTGTCGCGCCAGTAAAGCATGGCGCCGACGGGCCACATCAGCCAGACAAGCGCATGGGCGCCCAGGCCCTTCAGCCCACGCCCCGCCAGCGGAACCGGCGTGCCGGCGTGCTTCAAATGCATGGCAAACCGGGTGTAACGCGCCGCCGCCTTGAAAAACTCGGCAGGCTGGTAGCGGAACCACGGCAGGCATTCGACCACGGTGTCCTGGGCCAGCAGCCACAGCCCCGCCGCATGCTGCGCCCCGCTGGCGCGGCCCTGCGCCGACAAGGAGTCGGCGCTGTCGTAATACGTTCTGAACACCTGGTTCACGAACCGCGTCAGGTATCCCGCGCGCGCAATGGCGCGCCACACCAGGCTTTCGGGCACGAAGCCGGCAATGTCCTCGGGAAAGGGAAACTGGCGCAACACGTCCACGCTCATGCAGCCGAACTTTTCGCCGCCGACGCGATACTTGAACGACATATCGATGGCGGTGGCGTCGAACTCGTCCTGCGGAAACATATCGCCGACGATGCTGCCGTTGGGGCGGGCGCACAAGCCCGTAATGGCCACGTAGCGGGATCGATCCCGCTCGGGAATGCCGTGCCAGGCGCGCGCCATGGCGTCCAGCGCGTTCAGGTCGAGGCTGTCGTCGCTATCGAGCGCCACCACCAGCTCGCCGCTGGATTCCGCCACTCCCCGGTTGAAGGCGGCCTTTTTATGCTGGTTGGTCTGCCAGATGTAGCGTATGGGAAAGCGGGCCTGCTGCTGCCATGCCTGAACCACTTCCCGCGTGTTGTCGCTGGAGCCGTCGTCGATCACGACCCACTCGAAGTCCTGGAAGGTCTGCTCGGTCAACGAGGCATAAACCCGCGGCAGCGTATCGGCTCGGTTATAGGTGGGGGTAAGGACGGTGAAAAGATGGCGTCGCGAACGTGGTCTGCTCGACATTTTTATGAATATGCCTTGTTGTCGCTGTTTTTTGCCATGATAGCCAAAAAAAAACCACAAGTTCGAAAACTCATGGTTTTTTTACTTAAGATACAAACCTTTAAACGCGCTTTACTTTTTCAAGCATCTTGAATACGCCTTTGGGCGACTTGATGAAAAGGCGCTTGAAAGCCTTGCCCAGGCAACGGCGCTCGAGGGTGTTACGGCGCGTACGTTTGATTTCTGCCACAATAATCTCCGGAACTTTAATTGGCTGGCATAACCCCAAACGGCCGGGCCAGTCAGAACGTTGAAACTTTACCTAACCTGCCATTCTACCGTAACTCGGGCTTCGGTCAAAATCGGCCCGCCGCCGCAATACGGCCAGAACAGTATTCATAGTGTAGTCATGAGCTCTCAAATTCGCATCGTTGGCGCGCGCCAGAACAATCTCAAGAACCTCGACGTTTCCATCAACACCGGTGAACTGCTGGTGTTGACGGGGGTCTCGGGCTCCGGTAAAAGCTCGCTGGCCTTCGACACGCTGTACGCCGAAGGCCAGCGGCGCTATGTGGAAACGTTTTCGCCCTACGCGCGCCAGTTCCTCGACCGCATGGACAAGCCGCAGGTCGACCGTATAGAAGGCATCCTGCCCGCCATCGCCATCGACCAGGTCAATCCGGTGCGCAACTCGCGCAGCACCGTGGGCACCATGACCGAACTCAACGACCACCTCAAGCTGCTGTACGCCCGCATGGGCAAACTGTACTGCCGGTGCTGCGGCGCCAGGGTGCAGCGCGACAGCGCCGAATCCATCTACCGCGAGCTGGCGCAGCGCACAAAGGCCGACGACCCCAGGCTGGTCGTTACCTTCCCCGTCGCCGTCCCCTCCAATTTCACCGAAGACGAAGTACGCGGCTATCTGGATCAGCAGGGCTACACCCGCATCCACCACGAAGAAACCGTCGACGTAGCGCCCGATGAAGCGCCCGCGAAAAAAGGCAAGGCCAAACGCGCGGCGGGCAAGCCCCAGCAACAGCGCGTCCTGCACGTCATCCAGGATCGCTTCCGCTACAGCAATGCCGAAACGCCGCGTGCCATGGAGGCGCTGGACGCCGCGCTCAAGCAGGGCGACGGGCATATCACCATCTATGCCTCGTCCGACGCGCAGTCCCCCGAGACCGCATGGCGCTTCAGCAACCGCCTGCATTGCGCGCAATGCAACATCGAATACACGGCCCCGCTGCCCAGCACCTTCTCGTTCAACTCGCCGCTGGGCGCCTGCGAATCGTGCCGGGGATTCGGCCGCGTCATGGGCATCGACTACGGGCTGGTCATCCCCGACGAAAAGAAGACGCTGCGGGGCGGCGCCATCAAACCCTGGCAAACCAATAGCTACAAGGAATGCCAGACCGAGCTGGAAAAATACGCCGGCCCGGCGGGCATACGCCTGGACATTCCCTGGGCCCAGCTCAGCGAAGCGGAAAAGCAATGGGTCATAGGCGGAACGCCCGACTGGAAGGGCGGCCAGCACGCCTGGAAAACCCAGTGGTACGGCGCCCAGCGCTTCTTCGACTGGCTGGAATCGCGCGCCTACAAAATGCACGTGCGCGTGCTGCTGTCCAAGTACCGTTCGTACACGCCCTGCCCGGCCTGCGGCGGCGCGCGCCTCAAGCCCGACGCCACGCTATGGCGGCTGGGCGACGTCAAAGGCAAGGCGGACGACGCCTACCCCAGGTTCATGCCCGTGCAGGCCGCCTGGAGCCGCGAGCAGCTCGACGATCTGCCCGGCCTGGGCCTGCACGACCTCATGCGCCTGCCCATCCAGCACGTACGCGAGTTCTTCGCCGAACTCAGTTTCGGCAGCGCGCTGGATGCCGCGCTCGAACTGCTGCTCGAAGAAGTGCGCACGCGGCTCAAATTCCTGTGCGACGTGGGCCTGGGCTATTTGTCCCTGGATCGGCAAAGCCGCACGCTGTCCGGCGGCGAAGTCCAGCGCATCAATCTGACCACCGCGCTGGGCACCTCGCTGGTCAATACCCTGTTCGTGCTGGACGAACCCTCCATCGGCCTGCACCCGCGCGACATGCACCGCGTGGTGGAAGTCATGCACCGCCTGCGCGCCAGCGGCAACACTCTGGTGGTGGTGGAGCACGATCCGCAGGTCATGGTGGCGGCCGACCGCATCATGGACATCGGCCCAGGGCCGGGCGAGCGCGGCGGACGCATCGTCTTCGACGGCACGCCCGAGCAGCTGCGCAACAGCGACACCCTGACCGGCAACTATCTGGGCGGACGCCTGCACGTCGAGGCGCCGCGCCCCATGCCGGTCGCCGACAACACGCCCCGGCTGCTGCTGGAAGGCGTTACCGCCAACAACCTCAAGAACGTGTCGCTCTCGGTTCCGCTGGGCCGCCTGGTGTGCGTCAGCGGTGTGTCGGGGTCAGGCAAGTCCACCTTGATCCAGGACGTGCTGTATCCCGCCATCCTCAAGCTGCAAGGCAAGCCCACCGAGTCCCCAGGCGCCTACACGCATTTGCTGGGTGTCGAGCAGATCGCCGACGTCGTCATGGTGGATCAAACCCCCATCGGCAAGACGGCACGCTCGAATCCGGCCAGCTACGTGGGCGCTTTCGACGCCATCCGCAAGCTGTTCGCCCAGGCCGGCGTCTCGCGCGAGCGGGGCTACACCGCAGGCACGTTCAGCTTCAACACCGGCGACGGCCGCTGCCCCACTTGCGGCGGCACGGGTTTCGAACACGTGGAAATGCAGTTCCTGTCCGACGTCTACCTTCGCTGCCCCGACTGCGACGGCAAGCGCTTCCGCCCCGACATCCTGGAAGTTCGCGTCGAGCACCTGGGCCGCAGCGCCTCCATCGACGAAGTCCTGGAGATGACGGTCAGCGAAGCCCTGGAGTTTTTCAGCGGCCTGCGCGACGTGCAGTACGGCCTGGCGCCGCTGGCCGACGTGGGGCTGGAATACGTGCGGCTGGGACAGCCCGTGCCCACGCTGTCGGGCGGCGAGGCGCAGCGGCTCAAGCTGGCCGGCCACCTGGCGGCGGCCGCCCGCAACGGCATATCCTCGGCGCGGGTCGCCAAAAAAGGCAGTCTGTTCCTGTTCGACGAACCCACCACCGGCCTGCACTTCGACGACGTGGCGCGGCTGATGCGCGCCTTCCGGAAGCTGCTGGCGGCCGGCCATTCGCTGCTCATCATCGAGCACAACCTGGACGTCCTGCGCGCCGCGGACTGGATCATCGACCTGGGGCCGGAAGGCGGCGACGCCGGCGGGTATATCGTGGGCCAGGGCACGCCCCAGGACCTCATGGGCAACACGGCTTCGCACACCGGCCGCGCGCTGGCCGACTACACCACGGCCATCGTCTACGAAGACCGTTCGCGCCAGGCCATGCTGGCGGCCGAACCCCCGGCCAGCTATGAGGACGACGCCGGCACGCCCCTGCAGTCGGCCATACAGCGGCAGCGCCAGGCGCACAGCATCGACATCCTCAATGCGCGGGAACACAATCTCAAGGGCATCAATGTCTCGATCCCGCGCGACACGTTCACCGTCATCACCGGCGTGTCGGGTTCGGGCAAATCCACCCTGGCCTTCGACATTCTTTTCAACGAGGGCCAGCGCCGCTACCTGGAGTCGCTGAACGCCTACGCGCGCGCCATCGTCCAGCCTGCCGGCAAGCCGGACGTCGATGCCATCTACGGCATACCGCCCACCGTCGCCATCGAACAGCGCACCAGCCGCGGCGGGCGCAAATCCACCGTCGCCACCATGACGGAAATCCACCATTTCCTGCGCTTGCTGTACGTGAAGCTGGGCACGCAAATGTGTCCCGACTGCCATGTGCCCGTAGCGCCACAAACCGCCGACCAGATCGCGGCGCAGTTGCTGCGCGACTACAAGGGGCGGCATATCGGCATTCTGGCGCCGCTGGTCACCGCGCGCAAAGGCTATTACACGGATCTGGCCAAATGGGCCGGCGGCAAGGGCCACAGCCATTTGCGGGTCGACGGCGAATTCATTCCCGTCGCGCCCTGGCCGCGCCTGGATCGCTACAAGGAGCACACCATCGAGCTGCCGGTCGCCGACCTGCTGGTCGATGCGCGGCAAGAGCCGCAACTGCGCGAGGCCATACGCGCCGCGCTCGAGCACGGCCACGGCAGCCTCAGCGTGCTGCTCGACCTGACCACGGACGGCGCGACGCTGGCCGACCGGCGCGAAGCCGGTGTGGCAGGCAGCCCCCGGCAAATGCACTTCTCCGTGAAACGCGCCTGCCCAAGCTGCGGCACCAGTTTCCCCGAACCCGATCCACGCATGTTCTCGTACAACTCCAAGCATGGCTGGTGCACCAGCTGCTTCGGCACGGGACTGCAGCTCAAGGACTTCGACGCCGAGCAGACCGGCGAAGAAGCCGCCTGGAATGCCTGGTACGAGGGCGAGGCCACCGTCTGCCAAAGCTGCCACGGCGAACGGCTCAATCCGGTGGCGCGCGCTTTTCTCTGGCGCGACCGCTCCATCGCGCAACTGGCGGGCCTGTCGGTTTCCGAAGCGCAAACCTTCTTCGCGGGCCTGGTCAGCCGGGGCCGCGAAGTGGAGATCGCGCGCGACATTCTCGCCGAGATCCGCGGCCGCCTGAACTTCATGCACGAAGTCGGGCTGGGCTACCTGGCGCTGGATCGCGCCGCGCCCACGCTGTCCGGCGGCGAAGCCCAGCGCATCCGCCTGGCCGCCCAACTGGGCTCCAACCTGCAAGGCGTATGCTACGTGCTGGACGAGCCCACCATCGGCCTGCATCCGCGCGACAACCAGATCCTGCTCAACGCCCTTTCCCAACTGGAGGGCAACGGCAATACCCTGGTGGTGGTGGAGCACGACGAGGACACCATACGACGGGCCTCCCACGTCATCGACATCGGCCCCGGCGCCGGCATACGCGGCGGGCAAGTCGTGGCGCAGGGCACGGTGCAGGACATCATCGATAACCCCGCTTCCTTGACGGGCAAATACCTGAAAACTCCCCTGCCCCATCCGCTGCAGGGCAGGCGGCCGGTCGATGCCAAAACCGCCATGCTGCGCATCCATGGCGCGCACATGCATAACCTGCGCCATGCCGACGTGGACATCCCCATCGGACGGCTCAGCGTGGTGACCGGCGTATCGGGGTCGGGCAAATCGACCCTGGCGCGCGAAGTCCTGCTGCACAACCTGGCGCATGCCGTCAGCCAGCGCAAGGCTCCCGAATGGCTGGGCTGCGACAGCATTACCGGCTGGGAGCACATCGACCGCGTGCTCGAAGTCGATCAGACACCCATCGGCAAGACGCCGCGCTCCTGCCCCGCCACCTATGTGGGATTCTGGGACGATGTGCGCAAGCTGTTCGCCGGCACGCGCGAAGCGCGGGTGCGCGGCTGGTCGCAGGCCCGCTTCTCGTTCAACACCGGCGAAGGGCGTTGCCCGTTGTGCGAAGGCCAGGGCATGCGCACCATCGAAATGAGCTTCCTGCCCGACGTGAAAGTGCCTTGCGACGCCTGCGGCGGCGAACGCTTCAACCGCGACACACTAAGCGTGAAGTGGCTGGACAAAAGCGCCGGCGAGGTGCTCAAGATGGAAGTCGACGACGCCATCGGCTATTTCGCGTCGCACTCCAAAATATCGCGCACGCTGAAGCTCATGCAGGACGTCGGCCTGGGCTACCTTACGCTGGGCCAGCCCTCGCCCACGCTTTCGGGCGGCGAGGCGCAGCGCATCAAGCTGGTGACCGAATTGACGAAAGCCAGGCTGACCGACGGCGTCATCACCACCGGCCGCGCCTCGCGCATTCCGCACACCTTGTACGTGCTGGACGAACCCACGGTTGGGCTGTCGATGGCCGACGTGGAAAAGCTCATCCACGTACTGCATCGCTTGGTCGAGGCCGGCAACACCGTGGTGGTCATCGAGCACAACCTGGACGTCATCGCGGAAGCGGACTGGATCGTGGACATGGGGCCCGAGGGCGGGACGGGCGGCGGGCGCCTGGTCGCCGCCGGCTCGCCCGAGCACATCATGCAGCGCCATGCCGTTTCGCATACGGGAGCCGTGCTGAAAGAGTTCATGCACACTGCAAAGCTCGCCGACCGCGATGTCAACGCGGCTTGACCACGATGCGAAGATAACCGTCGCCAATGCAAGGCATCGCCCCGGTGCGGATGGCCCAGGAAGGTTGAGTGGCCGGGCGCACGGCGGGCGATGTCATGCCGCATTGCCTGGCGGCCAGCAACGCCGCAAAGTCAGGAGCCGAACCGGCCCGTCAACAGCCAGGTAATGGCTTCATTGGCCGCCGCCATCCCCATGGCGGCGGTCACGGTCACCGACGAGCCGTAGCCCGCGCACGACAAGCCTTGCAACGCCGTGCCGGCGGCCTCGGCTTGCGCGGTCTCCTCCAGCCACAAATGGGGCAATTGGGCCGGCTGGTCGAACCACAGCGTGCGGACGCCCATTTTGGGCACGCGCCTGCGTACCTTGCCGCCCTGATCCGACGCCTTGGGATAGCCGTGCTTGCGGCGCAGGGTATTGCGCAGCTTGGCCAGCAGGGCGTCGTTCAGCGCGCCCGACAAATCGCTGGCGCGCAAACTGAGGCTGTCGGTCTTGCCGCCCGCCCCGCCGCAAACCACCACGGGCCGCTTTCTGTCGCGGCAGGCCAGGATCATGGCGGTCTTGGCGCTGATCTGGTCGGTGCAGTCCACCAGCAGCGTCACGTCGGACGCCAGCACCTGCTCCACGTTTTCGGGCGTGACGAAGTCGTCGACCAGGTTCAGCCGGCAGGCCGGATTGATACCGCGCACGCGCGCGGCCATGGCCTCGACCTTGGACTGGCCCAGCGTCTCGGTCAGGGCATGCAGTTGGCGGTTGATGTTGGATTCGGCCACATGATCCAGGTCGATCAGGGTCAGCGCGCCAATACCCGAGCGCGCCAGCGCCTCGACGCACCACGACCCCACCCCGCCTATGCCGGCCACAGCCACATGCGCCTGCATCAAGCGTGCCAGGCCCGGCGCGCCGTACAGGCGCTCCAGGCCGCCGAAGCGGCGTTCCATATCGGCATCCATGTCCAAATCAGCCATCCTTCCCGCCGCGCCTTTCGGCACGGCCTTTTCCATTGTTCCGCAAACGACACCTCGACAGGCGATTAATACTATTATTAGATCATGCCGCCGATTCAGATCTACAGACTTGCCTCCATGACCCAGCCTCCCAGCCTCGAATCACTTATTTCCACCAGCGGAGCCAGCTTCCGCCTGCTTACCGACAGTGAGCGCCAGGCGTCGCTGAACGCCTTCCTCAAGCACTGGCATCCCCATCACGACGTCTGGGTCTTCGGCTACGGCTCGCTGGTATGGCGGCCCGAATTCGACTTCCTGGAGCAGCGCCATGCGCGGGTCAACGGCTATCACCGTTCATTATGCTTGTGGTCGCGCATCAACCGCGGCACGCCCGAGCGCCCCGGCCTGGTGTTCGGACTGGACGTGGGCGGCTCCTGCCGCGGCATGGCCTACCGCGTCGCCTCGCACCAGGTGCAGGACACCATGCAGGAACTTTGGAAACGCGAAATGCCCAGCGGGGCCTATATTCCCAAATGGCTCAACTGCCACACCCGCGAGGGCGCCATCCGCGCTCTTGTCTTTACCATGGACCGCAGCAAGGACGCCTATGTGCGCGGCCTGAGCAAAGAACAACTGGTCGCCATCGTGCAAGGCGCGCGGGGCACCTACGGGCCCTGCTCGGAATACATACTCGAAACCGCCCAGGCCCTGGAGCTGGCCGGCATACGCGACCGCAAGCTGCAAACGCTGGTGGCCCAGCTGCGGGACAAACCGCCCGACGCCGCGCAAGGCAGCCAGCCATGACCGCATCCGGCGGGTAAAATGGCAAATGCTTGCCGGGCGGCTCCCACTGCACCGCCTCCGGCGCCTATTCTCCTTCACAGCAACCATCATGACCCTTGCCGATCTGCGCAAAAAATACGAAAAAGACGTTCTGCTCGAATCGTCGCTGGCCTCCACGCCGCTGAAACAGTTTTCGAAGTGGTTCGACGAGGCCATGCAGGCCGACGTTCCCGAACCCAATGCCATGACCCTGGCGACCGTCGACGGCAACGGCCGCCCCTCGGCGCGCATCGTGCTGCTCAAGGGCCTGGACGAGCGGGGAGTGGTGTTCTTCACCAATTATGAATCGCACAAGGGCCAAGACCTGGCCCGCAATCCGCACGCCAGCCTGCTGTTCTTCTGGCAGCCCATGGAGCGCCAGGTAAGGATCGAGGGCGTCGTCGAAAAAATATCCGGGGCCGAATCCGATGCCTACTACGGCAGCCGGCCGCTGGGCTCACGCATCGGCGCCTGGGCCTCGCCCCAAAGCCAGCCCATCACGCGCGAAGAGCTGGAAAAGCGCAACCAGGAATTCACCGCCTCGCTCGGCCAGGCGCCCTCGCGCCCCCCGCACTGGGGCGGCTACCGGCTCAGGCCTGACTACGTGGAGTTCTGGCAGGGCCGGCCCTCCCGCCTGCACGACCGGCTGGCCTATACGCTTGACGGCGGGCAATGGAAATTGTCCCGCCTGGCTCCTTGAGCGGCCCGCGCCCCGCAGCTCAAACGAGGCCATATGGCCGCTGAGATCGACTGCCTGGTGCTGGGCGCCGGCGTCGTGGGCCTGGCCGTGGCGCGCGAGCTGGCGCTGGCGGGACGCGAGGTGCTGGTGGCCGAGGCCGCCGGCAATATCGGCACGGGCATCAGTTCGCGCAACTCCGAAGTCATCCATGCGGGCATCTACTACCCTCCGGGCAGCCTGAAGGCGCGGCTTTGCTCGGAAGGCCGGCACTTGCTGTACGACTACTGCCGCGAACGCGGGATCTCCCATGCGCGAACCGGCAAGCTGATCGTGGCCGGCAGGCCGGAGCAGATTCAGCAACTGGACGCCATGGCGGAAAACGCCCGGCGCAACGGCGTCGACGACATCCACCGGATAAGCGGCGCCCAGGCACGCCGGCTGGAGCCCGAGCTGGCGTGCGAGGCCGCGCTGGTTTCGCCCTCGACGGGCATTATCGACAGCCACGGCCTGATGCTGGCGCTGCAGGGCGATGCGCAGAACCGGGGCGCGCAATTCGCGTTCCACAGCCCATTTCTGGACGGCCGGGTGCTGGAAAACGGCTTGTTCCAGCTGAACTTCGGCGGGGCCGAGCCGCTGGCGCTGACCGCCGCCTGCGTCGTCAACGCCACCGGCCTGCATGCACCCGGCGTCGCCCGCAGGCTGGCCGGCCAGCCGACGCAGCATATTCCACACGCCTATTTCTGCAAAGGCAGTTATTTCACGCTGTCGTCCCGATCGCCGTTTTCGCGGCTCATCTACCCCATGCCCGACGACGCCGGTCTGGGCATACACCTGACGCTGGATCTGGCCGGCCGGGCCAGGTTCGGCCCCGATACGGAATGGGTGGAAAGCGAAGACTATGCGCTGGATCCCGGACGCGCCAGCCTGTTCTACACCGCCATACGCCGCTACTGGCCGGATCTGCCTGACAACGCCCTGGAGCCGGGCTACACTGGCATACGCCCGAAGATCAGCCGCGCGGGCCAGCCGCCGGCCGACTTCGTCATCGCCGGCCCCGCCACGCACGGCATCAACAACCTTATCAACCTGTTTGGAATAGAATCACCCGGGCTGACCGCCTGCCTCGCCATGGCGCGGGCCGTGCGGCAAGCTCTTGGTTCTTGACGCACCGGCCGGCTTGTCCGGCCATTACCCTAAAAATGAACGACTATATTCTGACCCTTTCCTGCCCCGACCGCATCGGCATCGTGCACAGCGTGACCGGATGGCTGCTGAACCTGCACGGCAATATCGTTGACGCCCAGCAGTTCGGCGACATCGAAGAAGAGCGCTTTTTCCTGCGCGTGCATTTCAAGCTGCCCCAGTCTGTCCCGGTGGAAGAGCTGAACCAGAAATTCGCGCCGGTGGCCGACAAGTTCGATATGCAGGCCCGCATCTACGACGCCCATCGCAAGGCGCGCCTGATCATCCTGGTCAGCCGCCAGGGGCACTGCCTGAACGACCTGCTGTTCCGCACCCATAGCGGCCAGCTGCCGGTGGAAATCGCGGGCATCGTCTCCAACCACAACGACTACGCCGAGCTGGCCGCTTCGTATCACGTGCCGTTCCATTACCTGCCCGTCACGCCGGAAACCCGGCCGCAGCAAGAGGCGCAGATCCTCGACCTGATCACCAAGGAAAACGTCGATCTGGCCGTGCTGGCCCGTTATATGCAGATTCTGTCGCCCAATCTGTGCAAAGAGCTGTCGGGCCGGGCCATCAACATCCACCACAGCTTTCTGCCCAGCTTCAAGGGCGCGCGCCCCTACCATCAGGCTTACGCCCGCGGCGTCAAGATCATCGGGGCCACGGCGCACTACGTAACGTCGGATCTGGACGAAGGCCCGATCATCGAGCAGGACATCGAACGGGTCAACCACTCCATGAGCGCCCACGAGCTTACCCAGGTGGGCAGCGACGTCGAATCCCTGGTGCTGGCGCGCGCCGTGCGCAGCCATGTCGAGCACCGCATCCTGCTCAACGGCAAACGCACCGTCGTGTTCCGCTAGAAGCCCGTTGACGCCCCGCGACGGCCGACGGCTTGCCGCCTTCGGCCTTGCGAGGGCGATGCTCGAAAAACGAGCCTGGAGCCTGCGTCCCTACGCCTTATCCGGAAAAGGATTCTGGCGAACGATGCTTTGCAGCCAGGCCTCGAACGCCAGCAGCGCCTCGCTGCGCTCGGCATGCGCGGGGTAACTGAAAAAATACGATTCGCGCACCGACAGGCCGCGCGGGAACGGCGTCACCAACTGGCCGGCGGCGGCCAGGCCGCGAACCAGAAAACGCGGAATCAGCGCCATGCCCAGGCCAACCTGCGCGGCCGCCAGCAGCATGGTGAACAACTCGTAGCGGGGCCCCGCTCCCACCTCGGGCCGGTAGGGCCTGTCCTGCTCGCGATACCATTCGCGCCAGGCGTCAGGCCGCGACATCATGTGCAAGTGCGTAACGCGGGCCAGGGCATCGGGTTCGCTATGTATGAACGCCGCCATGTCGGGGGTGCAGACAGGCACCAGCTCCTGCTCCTCGAACAGCTTTATGCCCACCGTCCCCGGCCACATCTGCGGCGCATGGTAAATGGCGGCATCGAAGGGATGGTCGTTGAACTGGAAAGGCCGGGTGCGTATGGACAGGCTGACGGCGATATCGTTGTGGATTTTCTTGAATTCGGGCAAATGCGGCACGAGCCAGGTGGTCGCCAGGGTGGGCAGCACCGCCACGTGCAGGCTGCGCCCCATGCCCGCGCCGGACATCAGCCCCAGGGTGTCCTTTTCCAGTTGCTCCAGATGATGGCGCACCCGCGCGGCATACTGGGTTCCCGCCTCGGTGAGGACGATGCGGCGCCGGATGCGGGTGAAAAGCTGCACGCCAAGCCGCTCTTCCAGGCCGTTCACCTGACGGAAAACGGCGCTGTGGGTCAATGACAACTCCTCCGCCGCGCGCGAAAACGAGCCCAGCCGCGCGGTCGCCTCGAAAGCCTGCAAAGCGCCCATATTGGGAATGCCGTGTCTCATCGCCGACTCCTGAAAAACTAGTGCAGTTTACGGAAATCGCACTATATTGTGCAATTTTATCAATTGCTTTGTGCTTTATGCTCACATATGCTTAGGAAATACTGAATTCCGCCCCCAACGCCGCCGCAGCCACATTCCGCGGCCCACCCATCGATCCGGTTTCCACGCAGTCAGACAAGACTTGATAAACATGGCGTTTTCGGCAAAAATACTTTAAACCTAAACTTATTACATCACGGAGCATCCTTATGTCCTCGGCCCCCTCGTTCCACTGGGAAGACCCCCTACTCCTGGATTCGCAGCTTACTGAAGAAGAACGCATGGTGCGCGACGCCGCTCAGGCCTACGCCCAGGACAAACTGCAGCCGCGCGTGCTCGAGGCTTTCCGCCACGAAAAAACCGACGCCGGCATTTTCAAGGAAATGGGCGAGCTGGGCCTTCTGGGCCCCACCATTCCCGTCGAATACGGCGGCTCGGGGCTCAACTACGTGTGCTACGGCCTTATCGCCCGCGAAGTCGAGCGCGTGGATTCGGGCTATCGTTCGATGATGAGCGTGCAGTCCTCCCTAGTCATGGTGCCCATCAACGAATTCGGCAGTGAAGAGCAGAAAAAGAAATACCTGCCCAAGCTGGCCAGCGGCGAATGGATAGGCTGCTTCGGCCTTACCGAACCCAACCACGGTTCCGACCCGGGCAGCATGGAAACCCGCGCGGTCAAGACGGCCAACGGCTACAAGCTTACGGGCAACAAGATGTGGATCACCAACTCGCCCATCGCCGATGTGTTCGTGGTGTGGGCCAAGTGCGTGGGCGGCGATTACGACGGCAAGATCCGCGGCTTCATCCTCGAAAAGGGCTGGAAGGGTTTGTCGGCGCCGGCGATCCACGGCAAAGTGGGCCTGCGCGCCTCCATCACGGGCGAAATCGTCATGGACGAAGTCGAGGTCGACGAACAACAGATGATGCCGGGCGTTTCAGGCCTCAAGGGTCCGTTCACCTGCCTCAACTCGGCGCGCTACGGCATCGCCTGGGGCGCGCTGGGCGCGGCGGAGTTCTGCTGGCACACGGCCCGCCAGTACACGATGGACCGCAAGCAGTTCGGCCGTCCTCTGGCCCAGAACCAGCTCATTCAAAAGAAGCTGGCCGACATGCAAACGGAAATCACGCTGGCGCTGCAAGGCTGCCTGCGCCTGGGCCGCATGAAGGACGAAGGCACGGCGGCGGTGGAAATCACGTCGATCATGAAACGCAATTCCTGCGGCAAGTCGCTGGACATCGCGCGCCTGGCGCGCGACATGCTGGGCGGCAACGGCATTTCGGACGAGTTCGGCGTGGCGCGCCACTTGGTGAACCTGGAAGTGGTGAACACGTACGAGGGTACGCACGACGTTCACGCGCTGATCCTGGGTCGCGCGCAAACGGGGCTGCAGGCGTTTTATTGATATGTCGTGTCCGATGTGCCGCGCTTTTGGCGCGGCGCGGGCAAGGTAGTCATCCAAGCCGAAGATGGGGTTTCCATTTTCGGCTTTTTTACGTCCGTAGGTGTTGTGTTCCGGGATCGAGGGAGGCGCGCCGGCGAAACGTCGCGGAGCAGCCCGGGCTGTCGCTATCTTGTCCAGGCGGACGAAGCCAGATAGGACAGTATCGCGCCAGCTACGAACCAGACGATCCGCGACTGCCAAAACCGCGTCGGCCACAAGGCCTGCGTCCGTTCGGCGGCTATCCCGGAGGGCTTCGCCGCGGCGGAACCCCCAGCCTTGGCCGTCGGCCCTGCGCCCAACGGCGCGGGCTCTGCCTGTAACGCATCGGGCGCGCCTTCCTCCTGCGCCTGAGGGTCGAAAACCGCACGGAAGCGTTCGAAAAACTGCCCGGCAAGTTTCGTGGCCGTCGAATCGACCAGCCGCGCTCCTATCTGCGCCAGCTTCCCGCCCACATTGATCGTCGCGTCGTACTCGAGATAAGTCCCGCCGTCTCGCGGCTCCAGGCTCACTTTGGCCTCGCCGCGCGCAAATCCCGCCGCCCCGCCCGTCCCCTGGAAAATCAGCGTGCATCGATGCGGCGCGTCGACGTCCTGCATCTCCACCCGGCCGGAGAAGCGGGCCGACACGGGGCCAACCTTCAATAGCAGCTTGCTGTTGAAGGCGAATTCGGATTCACGCTCTACCGATTCGCATCCAGGCAGGCAGCGCTGCATCACTTCGGGATCATTGAGCCCCGCCCAAACCTGCTCGACCGATGCCGCTATCTGCTGGCCGCCTTTCAACTCCATACCGTTGTTCCTTCATAAGACCGGGTAATCGTATTTCTCATCAAGCCCCTCCATCAGTCCGACGGGCAATCAACCATCCAGATGCGCCCGCTTCTGGGCCGTCCATTCGTCCAACTGAGCATGCGCCCTTTTTGCCTCGCGCTCCATGTAGTCCATGCTGACCTTCCAGCACGCCAGCTCCACGCGCAATCCGTTCGGATCGAAGAAATAGATGGACTCCATGGTGTGATGATCGGTCACGCCCAAAACCGCTATGCCCGCGGCCTCCAGCTTGCTCTTGAAAGCAAGCAGTTCGTCCCTGGTGGAAACCTCAAGCGCCAGATGGTTCACCCAGGCCGGAGTATTGGGCGATGGATCGGCCGCCACGTCGTCGCCCAGATCGAAGAAGGCAACGCAGGAACCGTCGTTCATCTTGAAGAACAGATGGCAGAAGGGATTATGCTCGCCAGTGGACGGCACATTGTCGGCCCTCACGATGTGATAGAGCGGCAAGCCGAGAATATCCTCGTAGAAATGCCGGGTTTCCTCCGCGTCCCTGCAGCGGTAGGCAAAGTGATTGAGTTTCTGGATAGCAATGCTCATGATGACCTCCATCCTTTAAATCTGAATGATCGAGCGCGACGATGCGCGCTACAGCCGCTGGGCGAATGCGGCAATGGCGTCCGACATCTGCTCGACCAGATCGGGGCGGCCGGTAAGATAGTGGTCGCCGCCCTTCAACTGATGGCGCTCCATGCGAGAGCCCGCCGCCTGCGCCCAGACCTCGTTGTCGCGGGGGAAAATCGAAGAATCCGCCGTATGCTCGAACAACACGACGGGCACCGACGTGCGGGCCAGGTTGGTCGGCCCGTCGGCGCAGCTCAGCGGCGACCATTGGCTCATGAACCCCGTCAACGACGTATAGCGCCCCATGCTGTTGGCGGCGTAGTTCTGCGCCTTGGGAGGCCCCCATATGGTGGTGCACGGAACGCGATCGTTGGGGTCGATGGACGGATCCATGCAGCGTGGATCCGCTAGCGTGCGATGAACGATGAACGCCATGTCGCGAGGGCCTTCCGGCGCAGCCCGCAGCTGCCTCAGCCTGGCCTGAACCCAGGCTGTGATCCGCTGCATCCTGGCCTTCTGCGCCGAGCGATAACGTTCCATGAACTCCGGCGCGTACGCGGGCCCGTTGGCGGGATTGAACATGTCCAGGCTGGGATCCGAGGCCAGCAGATCGGCTTCATCGATGACCGCCGGGTCTATCCAGTTCTCGATAATGCGCGACCGGCCCAGATGCGCCGCGCACAGCGCAATGCCGTCCGCCGGCGGCAGATCCTGCTCGCTCAGGGCGATCGGATCTCCCGCCGGCGTGTGCGTGATCGTCAGCTTCTCGGCCTGCGCCTGATACAAGGAAACCAGCGCCGCGCCCCCCGAATTGCCAATCAGCAGCACGCGTTCGTAGCCTTGCGCGCGCAGCCACTTGACGCCCGCGCCCAGATCCTGAATGGCCCGTTCGAACAACAGTACGGAATCGTTGCCGGCATAGCGCGTATTCAACGCAAACATGGCCACGCCGCGCCGCGACAGCGGCTCCAGCAAATAGTGGGCATGGAAATTCGAGGTTGGATGTATGACGATGGCGGCGCACCGCGCGCCGGCAGCTCCGTGGAACACGCCCCAAATGCGCGGATTCATCATTTGCAGGCCGGATTGGCTCTCTTGAGCAGCCCCAACCTGAACATCCAGTCTTACCAGTTCAATCGTCACACCGTCACCTCGTCAGTCTCGGACGCGTCGGCGTACCCTTGCGCGGCCTCGTTGATCAAGGATGCCACCAACTTGGCATCCGTCATATTCAGCATCAGGAGCAGGGTCAGCCGCGCCAGAACCATATTCGTGTTTTTTTCGCCCGCGCCGGTCAGGACGGCGCACAGTTCGTTATAGAGATCTTCAACTTCATCGCGTGTCATGGAGTGCTCCTAAGCCGCCTTGCGCATCAGCGGCAAGCGCCGCACCGCGGCAAGAATGTCGGACGCCGCAGCGTGCCGCCATCTTCCCATAATATGTCCATCGGGGCGCACGATGTACAGCGTCCCGGGCTCGGCATCGAAATTCTGGAACAGCCTGCCCGTGCTGTCTTCAACATAGTCATTCGTCGGCCCGGCCGGAGGTTTGCGAGCGGCGACATGCAGCGCGAACGGAACCAGCTCCGCCGCCTGCCCGCAGGCATCCCGGATCGACGAAGGCGCTTCGCCCACGTCGCTGAAATAGAACGCATCGAACCGATGCCCCAGCACGTCGGTGAGGAAGCCGTCGAAACTACCCGACGCCGCGTGAACGCGCACACGGCATTCAGGCAGCACGCCGCCGGGCGGCGGCCCTCCCTGGAAGGCCCCGGCCGCATCGGGTACCGTCAACGGCGAATCGCTCAGCACCGTCGCCGTATGCTGTCGCGGAATCACCAGATCCCGCAATTGATCATGCCCGGGCGCAAGCGTCAGCACCGCGTCCCGCATCAGGGCGTGCGGCTTGGAAGGGGGAGCCATGAACTCGGCGCCGCGCGACGCGTAGCGATGATTTGCCTCGGCAGCAAAAATGCGTTCCTGGGAATAACTGTCCAGCAAGGACACATCGCACCGCCCTTCGATCACCAGGGCCAGTTTCCAGGCCAGGTTGTGGGCATCCTCGATCGCGGAGTTCATGCCGCGCACACCGAATATCGGCACGAGATGCGCCGCGTCTCCACAGAACAGGACGCGGCCATGGCGGTAATTATCCAAAGTCAGGGCGCTTGCGCGATACAGGCTCAGCCACACCGGCTCCCAGGGTTCTTTGATGCCCTGCATGTCGAGGTGCTTCTGTACGAGCTTGAACACCTCCTCGGGCTTCGAAGCGGACTCGACTTCGTCCTCGCTGATTTGATAGTCGAAGCGAAGCATGCCGCGCGGCTGCTTGTACATCAGCAAAGTGCCGTCCGGCTGCGAAGGCGGCGCAAACCAGCAATGCCGGCCCGCACGCAGATTATCCGTATCGATGCGGATGTCGATGATGACGTAGCGGCCCGCATGGCGTTTGCCGCGCATCCGCAGTCCCAGAGCGCTACGCACGAAACTCTGGCCTCCATCGCAGGCGACCAGCCAATCGGCCTGCATGCGATAGTCGCCCAAGGGCGTCTGGACTTCCAGGCGCACTCCCTGCCCGTCGGCTTCGAGGCCGCAAAGCCTGGACTGCCAGCGTATCTCGATGAGATCGGAGTAGTCTTCTTTTGCCTTGCGCGCGAGGCAATGCTCGATATAGTTCTGCAACTGGCTGATGGACGGAGGGAACTTCTGCTCGTCGTCGTCCGGCAGCCGCATGCGCGCAATCTCGGTCATGCCATGGAAAGTCCAGCCCTCTTTCCAGCGCAGGCTGGTATCGAGCACACTGTCGATCACTCCCAGGCGATCGAGTATCTCCATCGTGCGCCGGGTAAAGGCGCTGGCCCGGCTGCCGGTGCAAACCGTGGCGTCCGCCTCGAGCACGACCGAGGGAATGCCCTGCACCGCGAGAGCCAACGCCAGAGCCAAGCCCGTGGGCCCTCCGCCTGCGATGACTACGCGGCGGCGCTTGCCATCCGCGCCGTCCACCAGCGGCGGCAGCTCGGGCTCATGGTGGTCGTAGGGAAAATAGTCTGAAAAAACGATATCCATCGGTAACTCTCTGCTGGTGCTGAAAACCGCCTGATTCCTTGCCGAAGCAGCTCGGCGCGGAATCAGGCACTACGGCACAACCGGCTGCGCTTAACGCGGCGCGCCAGTGACAATGGCGCCTTGGGGCACAAGAACGCCGTTCTTGACGACGACGATCTGCATCTGCGTGATCGGGTAGCCGCCCGTCGAGGCGTTGTTAAAATGCACGCCTGGCAGCAGGAAGTCGTTCTCCTGATTATCCACCTTGCGCAAGACCGCCATCAACTCATCACGCGTCGGGACCTTCATCTGCTCCAGAGCTTTCACAAAAGCCTGCGTCAGCGCTACGCCCATAGGCTGGGCGGTCGGGTCGAAACCCGCGCCGTAGTACTTGTTCATCGCAGCAAGGTAGGTCTTGACGCCCTCGTCGTTCTTGAATCGCTCCGCCGAGGGATCCTTCAGGTACATGGCGCTGACGACCCCCTCGATGACATCCTGCGGCAAGCGCTTGAGCAGGCCCGACGAAGCCGTGGTGGCCTCCACGATCGTGAGCGGCTTCCAGCCGATGTCGCTGGCCTTTTGCAGGGCCTGGGCCGCCGCGCGTCCAATCGCGAAATCCAGAAAGGTGTCCGCTCCGCTGTTGGCCAGCTTGACGATCTGGGAGTCCACGGTGGCATCGGTGCGCTCGAAGCTTTCCGCCGCCACAACGGTCGCACCGCTGCCCGCCAGTGCTTTCTTGATGCCGGCCAGGCCATCCTTGCCGTATTCGTCGGCGCCATACAGCACGGCAACCTTGGCGTTCGGCTTCACCTTCTTGATGTAGTCGCCGTAGATAGCCGTCTGCGTGGCAGGCACCGGCGGAAAACCGATGGTCCATGGATACTTCTTGGGCTGGCCCCAGTCCGGGGCCGCGCTCAGCAGATACACATGAGGAATATGCTTGCCGTTCATGTAGTCGACAATCGCCTTGTTCTCGTTCGTGCCGAAAACGCCGACGAGCGCGAAGACCTTGTCCTTCTCGACCAGCTCACGCGCCGAGGATACGGCCCGTGCCGGCATGCCGCCGGAATCGAGCAGACGCACCTCGAGCTTGCGTGTCTTGCCGTCCCCCATCCGAACGCCGCCCTGATCGTTCAGGTACTTGGCATAAGCTTCGATCTGCCGGTTGTAGATGGACAGCGGCGCGGCCGGGCCTGAAAGAGGCCCTATGGTGCCTATCGTAACCGTATCATTGGTAATTCCAGGAGAAGCCGACTGCGCCTGGATATTGGAACTCAACACTGCCAGGCCGAAACCCACGGCCAACCATCTGAGACTTCGCATCACATGCTCTCCCTGTTTTAGGGGCCGTTGCGCTTACCCGCGCTGGCGGCCCATTGATATCCCCGGACGACACGCCGCGGCAGTCCGGCCATTCCCTCGGGGAGGAGAAGAATGAACAGGATGACGGCTGCGGCAAAACACAAACCCGACAAGGCCGGAGCAATGCTGCCGGCGTACAGCGGTACGACCACGATGAACAAGCTGCCTATCAACGCCCCCCACTCGGATTTCTTGCCTCCGACAACCAGGGCGATAATCAGGAACGCGGCAAGGTCGATGGTGAAGTTCTCGGGCGCGACGAATCCCACGGAGACGGTGAAGGCGCTGCCGCCCAGACCCGCCAGCAAGGTGCTGTAGCCGAATGCGGCCACCTTGAAGTACGCCGCATTGATGCCGAGCGACACGGCGACCAGTTCGTTGTCGCGCACGGCTTCCAACGCGCGGCCGATGCGGCTGACGCGCAGCGCCCTGGTCATGACGAACGCCAGCACCGTCACGGCCAGAGCCACGAAATACGCCATTTGCGTCGAATCCATTCCCAGCCAAGCCGGCGGATCCGGCAGAAAAACCGACATGCCGCTGGCGCCCTTGGTCAAGCCTTCGAAATGCTTGATCACCTGCGGCACGGCAACCGCGATGGATAAGGTCAGCACCGCCAGAAAATGGCCGCGAAGACGCAAGCCCGGTATGCCGAACAGCACACCGCCCGCAAACGAAATGGCCGCCGCGACGGGAAAGGTCGCCCAGAAAGGCCAGCCGTACGTCTGCACCAATATGGCGGTCGTGTAGGCGCCCACCGCGAAGAAAGCGCCATTGCCAAGCGCAAGCTGCCCGGTCAGCCCCGTGATGATGACCAGGCCCAGAACAGCGGGAGCGTACGTCAGCACGGCCGCAAGCTGGAATGTCATGAACGACGACAACGTAAAGGGGGCGGCGATGGCCAGTGCCAAAATAGCCAGGACGGGTATCGCGCGCAAGCTTCTTTCTGCCATGATCAAACCCTCGCCCGCTGGACTTTGCCGAACAAACCCTGGGGCCGCAGCGTCAAAACGACGATGATGAGCACCAATGGAACCACGATGCGCAGATCCGAACCCACCAGATAGCTGCCTGAAAGGCTCTCGACGATGCCGATGACGATTCCCGCCACGACGGCGCCCAGCGCGCTGTCCAGGCCGCCCATGGTAGCCGCCGCAATGGCGAAGATAATGACCCCCTGCATGATATTGGGGTCCAGGAACAAACGCGGCGTGACCAGCACCGCGGCCAGGCAGCCCAGGCCGCCCGCCAGGCCCCAGCCTATGCTCAGCATCACCCCGGGAGGAATGCCCAGCAAACGGCAGGACTCGGCATTCGACACCGCGGCGCGCATCTTCAGGCCCAGCGGAGTATAGGAGAACAGGATATGCAAAAGCGCGCAAATGACGAGCAGGATCGCCAGGGTTCCTATCATCTGATAGCTGAAGACCATCCCGCCGACCCGGAGCAGGCCCTCGGGAAACAACGACGGCACCCTTTGCACCTGGTAGGACCAGATCAAGCCCGCTGCGCTATTCAGGCCCAGGAACAGCCCAAGCATCAATACGACGGCCACCAAGGGCTGGCGGGCCGCCTCGCTTCGGAACAGGGTGCGCTCTATCAGCATGCCGCCAGCGCACGACGCCGCGATACCGGCCAGGGCCGCCACTTGGATCGACAATCCCAACTGATAGAACGTGAATGTGATGTACGCCGAAAACATGGCGATCTCACCCTGCGCAAAATTGACCAGCCCGGTGGAGCGATGCACCAGCACCAGCGCCAGGGCCAGCGCGGCATAGATCGCCCCGTTTTCCACGCCATCAACGACCAATTGGAGAAACTCGTTCATGTTCTACATTCCCAAATAGATGCGTCGAATTTCATCATCGTTGACGATGGACGAAGCCGATCCGGAAGTCATGATGCTGCCGGCCTCCAGCACATAGGCGAACTCGGCGATGCTCAGCGACAAGGCCGCGTTCTGCTCTACGATGAGCATGGTCAGCGCGCGCTCCTGGCGCAGACGATTCAGCGCGCCGAATATCTCAGCCGTCAATTGAGGCGACAAGCCCAACGAAGGCTCGTCCAGCAGCAGCAATTTCGGCGAGGCCATCAAGGCCCTGCCGATGGCGAGCATCTGTTGCTCTCCCCCCGATAGATTGCCCGCGACCTGCGCCTGCCGTTCCCTCAAGCGCGGGAACAGCTCCAGCACCATTTCCTGATTGCGGCGGCGCTCGTTCTTGTCGCGCAGCAAGACACCACCGACCGCCAGATTGTCGGCCACGGTCAGATCGCGGAAGGTTCCGCGCCCCTGCGGCACATGCCCGATACCCGCGCGCGCGATCCGCTCCGCCGTCCAGGTGGAAATGTCGTCGCCACCGTAAACGATGCGTCCACGGCGCCAGGTCAGGCCGGAAATCGCCCGCAGCACGGTCGTCTTGCCGGCTCCGTTCACACCCAGCAGAACACTCGCCTTGCCGGGCGCAACCTCGATGCCGACATCCCTCAGTATCGTTATCGGCCCATAGCCGCCATACAACCCGGTCACTTTCAGTCCGGTCATGTTGCCGCTCCCAGATAGACGGCGATGACGTTATCATCGGCCTGCACCTCTTGCGGCGTTCCGTCGGCAATAATCGCCCCTTGGCTCAGCACGACGACATGCGTGCAGATCTCCATTACCATGCGCATGTGGTGCTCGACGATGAGCAGCGTCAAGCCGCGCTCCCGGCGCAGGCGCCGCAACGTCCCGCCCAGCTCCTCGACCTCGCCGTGGCTAAGTCCGCCCGCGGGTTCATCCAGCATCAGAAGCCGCGGCGACGACATGAGCGCCCGCGCGATCTCGACGCGCTTGAGCGTGCCATAGGGCAGGTCGCCGGTTCGGCGCAACGCGATATCCTGCAAACCGATTTCCTCCAGGTGCCGCAGTGCCTTCTCGCGCAGCGAACGTTCTTCGCGGCGCGCCCAAGGCAGCCTCGCCGCCGTCGCCAGGAAACCCGCCCTGGAGCCGAAATGGCCGCCCAGTTGCACGTTCTGCAGCACGCTCATGTCCGGATACAGCCCGACGTTCTGGAAAGTGCGGCTGATGCCCGTACCGATGATGCGATGCGGAGCCAGCGTGTCGATACGCTGGCCGAGGAATTCGATTTGACCGGCATGTATGGGCACAAGGCCGCTGACGGTATTGAACAACGTCGTCTTGCCCGCGCCATTGGGACCGATCAGGCCGCATATTTCGTCGGCCTCGACCTTGAAGCTGGCATTTTTCAGGGCCTGTATGCCGCCGAAGCTGACGTCCACGCCCGAAACCTGCAATAAGGCAGCGCCGCGCGCCTGCCGTCCGGACGCCTGATCCCGCGCGCTCATCGTGGCGTCAACCTTTCGGGGGCATGCCACACGAATACCATCATAGCCATCGGCTTCCTTTCTTTTATCGCTCAAGACCGCGAGCGCGCCGCATCAGCGCACACGACGGTCTCGAACCCGGGTTCATCGCGCAACAGCCCTCTTCGACGCAGAAAGGCATTCATCGACGCAAAGTCGGCGGGCGTGATCGCCGTGCTGTACCAGGGCAGATCCCGCTCGATCAAGCCCTGTATCAAGCCTGCCTCTTCGCTCGGGAACAGCCTCGCTCCGATTTCTCGCGCGAGCCCCGCATCGCGCCTGAGCTCGGCATGCGCCCGGCCAACCGCCGAAGCGACCATCCCGGCCAGCTCCGGCTCAGCGAGCACACGGCTCTCGCTCGCCGCCACGGAGGGAAACGTGAAGCCGGCGCAGCCGGCAGGATCATCGCGGCGCGCATCGAGCACCACATTGCCCACCCCATGGCGCACGGCCAGCTCCGCCGCCATGCCATTCGCCCAGAAACCGTCGATCAAGCCTTTTTCCAAAGCTCGAAAGGCCGACAGGCCGAAATTCGAACCCGCCTCCGGCTGCTTGGGAATCGGGCCGATGTCGATCCCGTCGCGCTCAGGATCCAGGCCGGCCTGCTCCAGCGCGCCTCGCAGCCCGAGATCCACCCAAGGCGCGGCGCCGATGCGCAAGCCTTTCAGGCCGGACAAATCGCCCCGCTCGATGCCCAGGTCGCTGCGCACGACCAAAAACCAGTACATGCCACGCGATTGCGCGCACAACAGCCGCACACCCTTCCATTGGTCAAAGGCGCTGACGGCCGCATGCGCGGAGGCCGCGACAATATCGACCTCGCCCGAGCGCAGGGCCTCATAGGCGCGATTGGGGGGAAAGACCAGCGCTATCTCCGCCTTGACGCCCAGAGCCTCGAAGCAGCCCAGCTCAACGGCCGCCAGCGCGGGAAAATACGAGTTCGAAACCAGATCGGGAACGGCAATTTTCATTGTCCCGCCTCCTTGACATCGCGCCGCGGCCCGTTCAACACCGCGAGCGCCGCATCGACCACCCCTTGATAACCCGTGCACCGGCACAGATTGCCCGCCAGCTTTCTACGCAAAGCCGGCTCGTCGATCGGCCTGCCTTGCAATTCGCGCCGCAGCTCCACCAGCGTCATGAGTATTCCCGGCGTGCAATAACCGCACTGCAAGCCGAAATGCTCCGACATCGCAGCCTGCAAAGGATCCAGCGTGCCATCCACGGCGGCCAGCCCTTCTATGGTCGTTATGCTGCAGCCGTCCGCCTGAACGGCCAGCATCAGGCAAGAACGCACGCTGACACCGTCCACGAGCACGGTACAGGCGCCGCAAACACCATGCTCGCAACCCACGTGAGTGCCCGTCAAGCCGATTCGATGCCGCAGCGTATCGGCCAGGTTCCAACGCGGCTCCACCGTACAGTCATACTTGACGCCATTCACGTCGACGTTGATGGCGATAGGATCAGTCATGACGCAACTCCAATGCGCGGCCCAGGGCCCGGCTCGCGGCGCGGCGGGTCAGCACCACAGCCAGGTGCTGCTTGTATTCGGCGGGAATGGTGAGGTCTTCGTCCGCGCCCAGCGAACCGGCGAGCCGCGCCAACTCGTCGGCCATGTCCAGGCTCGCCGGGCGCCCCAGCCAGGCTCCGAGCTCAAGGCAGACCGGCTCCGGCCCCATGCCTCCAACCGCCGCCTCGGCCCGGGTCACTTCGCCGGATCGCCCGAGCTCGAACAGCGCTGCAACCGATACCACGGATAGGCTTTCGCCTCGCCGGGTCACTTCTTCGAAAGCTGCGCCGTGGCGCGGCCCCATGACGGGAAACTCGATGCGGACCAACAGCTCGCCCGGGCGAAGCTTGTTGCACAGGTAGCCATCGTTGAACTCGCGCACCGGCATGCTGCGCTCGCCGTCGCCGCCCTCGAAAACGACATCCGCACCCAGCGCATAAGCGGCCACAATCAGCTCGGCGGTGGGATCCATATGCGCGATGCTGCCGCCCACCGTGCCGCGATTGCGCGTCTGCTGAAAGCCGACATGCTTCAACGCCTCGATGAGCAGCGGGCAGTGTTCGGCGACGAGCGGCGAGTTCTCGGCTTCACGCTGGCGCGTCATGGCGCCTATGACGAGTTTGCCGCCATGCAACGCGATGCCGGCCAGCCCCTCGACCCTGTTCAGGTCGATCAGGTGGTCGGGTGCGGCAATGCGCAGATTGAGCATGGGCACGAGCGATTGCCCGCCGGCAATCATGCGCGCATTGTCCAAGCTTCCCAACAAGCCGATCAGCTCCGAACGCGTGCGCGGGGCGTGGTAGGAAAAAGGAGCCGCCTTCATGCGGCCTCGCAAGCGGCGCGCACCAGCCCGCTCAGGCGTATCGATGTAACGGGCAAATCCCGAATCACCACGCCGTACGGATGTAGCGCATCTTCGACCGCGGAGGCCATGACCGCCATGGCTCCGATGGTGCCGCCCTCGCCTACGCCCTTGACACCGAGCGGGTTGAGGGGTGTAGGTGATTCCATATGATGAACCTCTATGCGCGGCGTGACCTCCGCGGTGCTCAGGAAATAATCGGCATACGTGCATGTCAAGGGCTGCCCCTCGCTGTCGTAGCGCATCCATTCGTACAGGGCGCTGCTGATGCCATGAACCACGCCGCCGATAACCTGCCCATCGACCATTCCCGGATGAATCGCCCGCCCGCAGTCATGCACCGCGATATAGCGCAGGACAGTCACCACGCCCGTCTCCGGGTCGACCTCGACTTCGGCGATGTGCGTGCCATTGCTGTACGCCAGCGCCGAAGGCTGGAAGTCGACCGACGCTTCGAGCCCCGGCTCCACCCCCTCGGGAAGCGAGAAGCCCGGACTGCCGGCCAGCGCCTCGGCGATACGCGTCACCGCGCAGCGGCGATCAGGATCCTCAGCCGCGAACACGACGCCGTCCTTCAATTGCAGCGTTTCGGGAGCGGCATCCAGCCAGATGGCCGCGACGCGCATGATCTTGTCCCGCACCTGGCGGGCCGCCAGGTATACGGCGTTGCCTGCCGTCACCGCCTGCCGGCTCGCAAAAGCGCCCAGTCCATTCGGGATGGCATCGGTATCGCCGGCGCGGACACGGATTTGCTCGGGCCGCAGGCCGAGCTCGGCGGCCGCCAGCTGCGCCAGCATGGTGACCGTACCCTGCCCCTGCCCGCAGGCTCCGGTGGCGACGACGACGTTGCCCGACGGGCCTATGCTGACTGAAGCGCTTTCGAACGGCCCCCGGCCCGAGCCTTCGATGTAGTTGGCAAGCCCCATGCCTATGCAGCGCCCCTCCCGGGCGGCGGCCTCGCGCCGCGACTCGAACCCGGGCCAGTCGGCCAGCTCCAGCGCCAAGCGCTGCGACTCGACGTAATCCCCGCTGTCGTAGGTCATCTCGCCGCCATCCCGCGTGAACAGCCCGGTGCGATAGGGCAATTGTTCCGGCCGGATCAGGTTGCGCCGCCGGATTTCGTCGCGGCCCAGGCCCAGCTCGGCCGCCAGGCGATCCAGCAGGCGCTCCATCACAAATGTGCCTTGAGGCCGGCCAGCCCCGCGCGTCGGTGTCGCGGGAACCATATTCGTCAGGCACAGCGAAATATCCAGGCTATACGCGGGCAAAACATAGGGACCGATCAGATTGGTTGCCGAATTGTAGGGCAGCGCGGCACCGTAGGGCGTGTACGCGCCATGATCCTGGATCAGGCTGCCGCGTATGCCCAGCAGCTTTCCCTGCTCGTCGACCGCGGCTTCGATGTTCCAGTATTGATCGCGCTCTTGCACCGTCGCCGTGAAATTCTCGAAGCGGTCTTCCGCCCACTTCACGGGGCGCCCCGCAAGCATGGACGCCGCGGCGACCGCCAGTTCTTCGGGATGGAAAACGAACTTGGGACCGAAACCGCCACCGACGTCCGGCGCGATGACCCGCACCTGGTCTTCGCTCAACCCCAGGGAAAGGCACAATATGCGTTTGGCCCGGTGCGGCATCTGCGTGCTGTCCCAAACCGTCAGGTGTTCCGAGGCCGCATCCCAGCTCGCGACCACGCCACGCGGTTCGATGGAATGGCCGCCGCCCTTGTGCACCCGGAACTGCTCGGCCACCACATGCGCAGCCTTTGCGAAAGCGGCGTCGACATCACCGTAGGCGGCTGTCGTCTGCGCCACCAGGTTGCTCGGGCAATCCAGCCGCGCGAGCGGCGCTCCGTCCTGCAACCCCGCGCGCGGATCAACCACCACCGGCAACGGCTCGATATCCACAAAGATCAACGCGGCGGCATCTTCGGCGATATGTCGGCTGTCCGCCAGAACAAGAGCGATAGGCTCGCCCACGTGGCAGATTTCCTCGTAGCTCAGGACATAGGGATCGACATCGAAACGTATCGCCTTGGACGCCATCGCCACCGGGATGCGGTCATGGCTCAGCAGAGCACGCAAGTCTTTATAAAGGTACACCGCGTGCACCCCCGGCAACGCCAAAGCCTGCGTCGCATCCACCTCGAGAATACGGCCATGCGCCATGGGACTGCGCAGGAAGACGGCGTTCAACTGCCTGTCCAGCTTGATGTCGTCGATGTAACGGCCTTTGCCGCGAATCAGCGCAGCATGTTCCAGCCTGGCGGACGATTGGCCGAGTCCTGCAACGAGAATCTGGGGTGTATCATGGCAAGACTGGGGCACGCTCATTGTTATCCTCAGTAGCATCTCTACACTGGCATGCTATATGTTAGCCATTAACATGTCAACGAATGGAAATCAGTGTTTTCGCCTATGAGCAAGCGCCGCAAACTCTGATAATGCAATCAGGTCGGCAACGCGCGACTCACGTCGAGCATCTCGGAAATACGGGTCATCTTGCGGCGCACCGCGGCAGTCGGCGCGTTGGCCCGCTCAAAGGTTTCTATCCGCTTCCACCCCGGAAAATCCACCGGCGACAAGTTCCTTGCCCGCACCAGCCGCTCCAGCCCTGCGCGGCCAGCCGACCTCCCCGGCTCGACTTCTTGCTGGATGCGCTGCGCCACGCTTTCGCCGTCGGCGCGATTGGTGCCGATCTTGCCGGAGGGGCCGCGCCGCAGCCAGCCAACGACATACAAGCCTGAATCGATGCGGCCCTCGTCGTTCCGGAGGCAGTTGCCCGCGGCGGACAATTCGACGCCGTTCAGCGCGCAAGCGCGGTATCCGATCGCGGAAATCACCGTCGAGCAAGGTATGTCGAGCATCTCGCCGGTGCCCGCGGAACTGCCGTCCGAAACGGCCACTCGCTCGAACCTGACCCCCTCCACGCAATCATTGCCCAGTATGGCATGCGGCCGCAAATAGAATCGAAAATGGATGCGGCGCGAACGGCCGGCCGGGTCCGACTGGGCATAAGCCCGAAAACACTCCAGGTTCCTCGTCTTGATGCGCTTGTCCTTCATCGACAATCCATCATCGAGCCGGGCCGGGATATCCTCGGCGTCCACCACGGCGACCGCCTGCTCGAGGCGGCCCAGCTCGGTCAGCTCGTCCGTCGTGAACTTGGCCTGCGCCGGTCCGCGCCGGCCTACGATGTGGACGTCCCCGGGCGCCGCCCGCCCGATCTGCTCCAACGCATAAGGAGCAATGTCGCTATGCTCGAGTTCGGCCTGCGACTTTGACAGGAGGCGCGCAATATCGATGGCCACATTGCCGTTGCCGATCACGATGGCGCCGGGCTTCCCCAGCCTGGGCCGCAGATCGGCCTGATCAGGATGGCCGTTGTACCAGCCGACAAAACGCGCCGCGCCATACACGCCCGGCAAGGTTTCACCGGGAATGCCCAGCTCCGCGTCGTGCGGCACGCCATACGCCAGCACGACCGCGTCATAGCACTCGCGCAGCTCGGCCAGCGTAATGTCCTTGCCGATCTCGATATTGCCCACGAAGTCGATCTGCGGCAACAGCGCAATGCTCTCGAACAACTCCTGGATCTTCTTGGTCTCTTGATGATCCGGCGCAACGCCGTAGCGAATCAGGCCGAAGGGCGTCGGAAGACGATCGATGATATCGATGCGCGCATCCGGCGCCAGATCGGCCAAAGCCTGCGCGGTATAGAAGCCCGCCGGACCTGCGCCGACAATGGCCACCGACAGCGATGCAAATGGTTTGCTCATGAATAAGCCTCGTTATGCGGCCTTGCCGGGTTCGTTCAGATCGGAATCGGACAGCGCTCGCACTGCACATGCAGGCGCTTGGTCTGGGCAATGAACTCCGCCGCCCGGGCGACAGTCACGTCCAGAACACGTTTGCCGGTTTCGGCACTGGCCCTGGACGGATCCGAATAAGAACCATGGCCGCTGGTCTTTGCATAGAACTCGTCCGCCGTAGCCTGAACGAAGGCGATGTTCTGATCGAATGGCGGATCCATTGGAAAGGTGGAGGCGAAGGCGGGCAGCGGACGGTCGGGCAGCGGCAGGATCTCGCCGGGCTTTACCAACTCGGGATGCGCATGCAGCATGAACGAGGTTTCCACATTGCCCGCGTGATGCGACCCATCGCGGCCATTCCCCGAGACTTCGCAGACTTCCTTGCGCGCGATAAGATGCGTGTCGATGATGGCCGCGAAAGCACCCGTCTTGTAGCGCAGCTTGGCCATGGCGATCTGCATCGGCGGCAGATTGGCGACACGATTGCCGTTCACGAAGACGATCTTGCGAAAGCCGTGCGATATCAGGCTCTCGCCGATGTCCAATGCTACATTGGTCAGGGTTTCGGGCCTCAGGGTGATGCCGCCCGGATACGCAAGGTGATGCGGCGACCAGCCGAAATGCATGGGTGGCGCAACCAGAACGCCCTCCCGCCTGGCCACAGCTTCCGAGACATCGGCGGCCCATGCGGTATCGACCATCAATGGGGTATGCCGGCCATGCTGCTCGGTCGCTCCGATGGGCACCATGACCAGGTCGTCATGTTCCAGATAAGCCGCGATATCGGGCCAGGTAAGCTCGTGCAGCCAGACGCTGTCGGTCATGATCGCTTCTCCTAAAACTATTATCGGCGGGCCGGCGAGGGGTCGAACTCCGTATGGAGCTTGTCCTCGGCATCGATCCAGTCATCCGCATCCTCCGGCACGGCGCCCTGCTTGCCGATACGCGGCCATAACGCGGCATGCTTGTTGTTGAACTCCACCCAGAACCCCGCCCCCGGCGCGGTATCCCTCACGATGGCCCCAGCCGGGCATTCAGGCTCGCAGGCGCCGCAATCTATACAGGCCTCGGTTCTGATCACCAGCATGTTCGCGCCCTCGTGAAAACAGGATGCCGGGCAAGACTGCAGACAGTCCTGGAACTTGCACCGCACGCATTTATCCGTCACTACAAAAGCCATGTCCGCACCTCTTTGGTTGAAATTGTCCGGAAGACGGTCTCCGAAGCGTCCGGCGCTACCGCGGCAACGCCGCGCCGAGATGCTCCCTGGAAGGGGCGATATCGGTCACCAAATCGCGTATCACCGTCTTGTCCTCCAGCGGAGCCACCATTGCGCCACGCTCTGTCAACCGCGCGGCGCAAGCGTAGACCACCTCGCCATCCACCATGACCGAGCATTCTTTGCAGGCATTGGCATTGATGCAGCTATGGCGGAACACCAGAGACGGATCGGTATTCGCCCTTATCCAGAGCAGGGCGTCGAGCACCGACATCCCTTCGGTATAGGGAACCTCGTACGCGGCGATCCACTGTTCGCCTTCGCATGCGCCGCGGGCTACCTCGAGTTTGATCATCTGCGACATATCAAGCGGCCTCATTTATTTTTTGCGGAACGGAATGTTTCACCAAGGGCATCCATGCATGCGTCAAGCTGTCGCCCTCCAGGCGAACCACCTGGTTTTTCTCGAAGCCGGTTTCGGTGTCGGCGTAATCCAGGCGCTGGTGCGCCCCGCGGCTTTCACGGCGATTGAGCGCCGCCAACGCAATGGCCTCGGCCACCAGCAAAGAGCCGCGAAGCTCGAACCAGTCTTCGACGACGGCGTTATAGGCGCTGCCGCCCGTGACCACGGCCCGCGGCAGTTCGCCGCGCATCCCCCGTATGCGGTCAAGCGCGCGCGTCAACGATTCTTCGCTGCGCATGAGTCCCACATCCCTCCACATCAAGGACTTGAGCTCGTTCCAGAGATCGGAGGTTCCGGCCTTGGCGTTTCCGGGAGCCGCCGCCGCGCGCTCGTCAAGCGCCGCGATCAAGGCCAAAGCGGGCGCGGCGGCTTCGTCGCTCCAGCTCAACGACCTATTCTTCACCGCCTCGGCAGCCACACGCCCCGCCAGCTCGCCGAACACCAATGCCTCGGGAAGCGCATTGCCGGACAAGCGATTGGCTCCATTGGCGCCGCCCACGGCCTCCCCCGCTGCATACAACCCAGGCACGCTGGATTCCATCGAAGTGTTCACGCGAATGCCGCCCATGTGATAGTGGGCAATCGGCGCAACCTCCACGGGGCGCTTGGTCAGGTCGATGCCGTTTTCCGCCAGCAGATCGATCGCGGGGCCGAATGCGGCGCGCAATTCATCTTCCGGCACATGCATGAAGCTGAGGTACGCCCCGCCGGCGGGAGAACCTCTGCCCGCCTCGTTCTCCTTGACTATGGCATACGAAGTAATGTCCCGCGGCGCGGTATAGTTGCCCCGATCGACGATGCCGTAGTTTTCCAGAAACTCTTCCATCTTCCCGTTCAGCAGCCGGCCGCCCAGCTTGTACCGGAAGGGATCCCACATGATGGGATCCATGCCGACCAGACGCGGAGCGAGGTGCCCGATGGGAAAGAACTGGGGGAACTCCATGTCGACGAGCTCGGCCCCCGCGCGCAGCGCCAGCGCATACGCATCGCCTCCCATGTTGGCGGAAGCGCTGTTGCGCTGAAATATCTTGGTCAATCCGCCAGCCGCCAGAATCGTCGCCTTGGCCGCAATCGTTACCGCGGCGCCATCGTCCAGATTGACGGCGACAGCCCCGACCACCCTCCCCTCGTACAGCACCAATTCGCGCACCGACAGCCCGCTTACGCGGGTAATGCCGCGCGTCCTGGATACCTGCGCACGCAAAGTCTGCGCGATTGCGGGGCCGGTGCTCAGAAAATCCACGTAGACGCAGCGCCGGGCGCTGTGGCCGGGAGCCTTGACCGCGAGCATGCTGCCGTCGTCGTGCCGGGCCCAGCCGACGCCCCACTCGTCCAGCTCACGGATGCGGGCGGGCGCTTCGCCGCAAAGCACAGCCGACAACGCCTCGTTGCACAAGCTTCGGCCCGCCTTCAGGGTATCTTGCAGATGCAGTCCGCAATCGTCCCCATCGTAATCACCCAATGCCGCCGCCACAGTCATCTGCGCCATGATCGTAGCGCCGCCGCGGCCGACCAGGCTCTTGTCCACAAGCAGTACCTTGCCGCCCGCTTTGGCCGCCGCAATGGCGGCGTACATGCCGGCGGCGCCGGCACCGACAACCAGAATATCGGTCTCAATATGCGCCATGTCGCACCCTCTTGTTACGTGTCAATCGATCGGTCGGCGGTTGAGCCGGCCAGTTTGTCACCGCTCAATTATTGACATGTTATTAATCATATTTAGAAATGTCAATAATTTCTGAACGGCCTGATAGGCGCGCTCTCAGAGTGAATCTGCGCCTTTCTCCGGCGTCGCGCCCGATTCTTCCACGGACTCATTCCCGGGTTCCCACGAGCGTCCGCCGCGCTGGAGCCGCGAATGAGCCGGGCTAAGCGTGACATTGCAGATACGCGCCATACCGCCCAACCTCTGTAGTAAAATGGCGATATCCTGACATTTTTGGCATGGGTAATGAACGACACACTCGCAGGGCAAAAAACGAAGAGCCTGGGTGATGAGGCTTTCGACCGGATCAAACACGACATCGTGTGGTGCCGCCTTAAACCCGGCGAGGAAATCAGCGAAACCCAACTGACCAGGATGTACGGGCTCGGCAAAGCGCCCATCCGGCGCGCCCTCTCCCAACTGATACAAGAAGGCTATGTCATTTCCGTGCCGCGGCACGGGCATATCATCGCGCCGGTGACATTGCAGAGCGTCAAGGATCTGTTCGATCTGCGGCTGCTGCTCGAACCCGCGGCCATGCAAAGGGCTTGCGGCCGGATCGACCCCACCCGCCTGCGAGAGATCAACGCACGCTGCGCCCAAGGCTATCTCCCCGGCGACGAGGCCAGCGAAGCCGAATTCATGACGGCCAATCGCAATTTCCACCTGGAGATCGCGCGCGCGTCCGGAAATCAACGGCTGGCCGATATCCTGTCGCAAGTCATGGACGAAATGGCCCGCTTGCTGCACCTCGGGTTCGTGTTGCGCGAAAGGCCGGAAGTCATGGTGCACGAGCACGCCGATCTACTGCAAGCCCTGGAATCAGGCCCCCCCGAGATGGCTCACGCCATATCTATTGCGCACATCAACAGCGTGCGCGCCCTGGTGCTGGATGGAATCATGACGCATACCAACCTCAGCCACACCAGCATCCAGCCTAGATAATCCCCCAAGGCTGCCGCTGACCCGGACGCGGGGCGTTTACATATACTCCAGCGGCAGCGCGGTGGTGTACTTGATCTGCTCCATGGCAAAACTGGAGCTGACGTCGGACAACTCCGCCATGCGGATCAGCCGCTTGTAAACCTGGTCGTAGGCAGCCACATCCGGAACCACCACTCGCATCAGATAGTCGGTTTCGCCCGACATACGATACAGTTCGACGACCTCCGGAATGGTGGCTACCGCCGCGTGAAATTGCGCCAGCCAGCGGGCATCGTGACGGCTGGTGCGCACGGAAACGAACACCGTGACGCCGACGTTCAACCGGCTCCCGTCGAGCAGGGCCACCTTTGCGCGGATGATGCCCTGCTCTTCGAGCTTTTGCACACGCCGCCAGCACGCGGTGGAGCTCATGCCGACGCGCTCGGCCAGATCATTGACCGGCAAGGAGCAGTCGGCCTGGAGCAGCTCCAGAATATGGCGATCCTGCTTATCCACTCGCTTCTCCTTAAAGGAAATATTTTTCTAATTTTAGAATATAAACAGGAAAATAATTTCTTTTTTGAGTGGATAAAGCCTGAATACAGCAATAAAGCTTCGCGCTCCCCGCCCTATCATAGTCGTCATGAACACTGCACACGACGATACTTTCCTGATCCACGCCGGTCGCGCTCCCGCCGGCTTCGGCGGCTTGGTCAATGTCCCCGCCTGCCGGGCGTCCACACTGCTGACAGCCTCCTACGCCGAATGGCAGCAGCGTCGCAGCGCAGGCAACCCCTACGCGCATTACGCGCGCTTCGGCACGCCCACGACCCGCGCCTTCGAAGACACGCTGGCCGAACTGGAAGGCGCGCACGGCGCATTGATTTTCCCCTCCGGCCTGGCAGCATGCACGCATGCTTTGCTGGCCTTCCTTTCGCCCGGCGACCACGTGCTGATGACCGACAACGTCTACGGCCCGACCCGGGCCTTTGCCCAGCACGCCCTGGCCCGCCTGGACATCGACGTGGAGTTTTTCTCGCCGGCCGAAGCCGCTGATATCGCATTGCGGCTTCGCGGCAACACCCGCGTGGTCTACCTGGAGTCCCCCGGCTCGCAAACCTTCGAGGTCTGCGACATCCCGGCCATGGCAGCCGCCGCCCACACATGCAATGCCATCGTCATGATGGACAACACTTGGGCCACACCACTGTATTTCAAGCCCTTCGACCACGGCGTCGACGTATCCATCCACGCGGCGACCAAGTACCTGGTCGGGCATTCCGACGCCATTCTGGGCGCAGCCACCGCCAACGCCCGCGCCTGGACTCAACTGCAGGCAAGCGCCCAGGCATTCGGGCAGACGGCGGGCCCCGACGACTTGTACCTGGCCCTGCGCGGCCTGCGCACTTTATCCGTGCGCTTGCATCGCCACCAGGAAACAGCTCTATTATTGGCGCGGCGTCTGCAAAGCCACCTCGCCGTCGCCCAAGTCCTGCATCCCGCGCTGCCCGACTCTCCAGGCCATGCGTATTGGAAGCGCGATTTTCATGGAGCCAGCGGCTTATTCGGGGTGATCCTCAAGCCTGTGCCCGACCAAGAGCACGCTCTGGCCCAGGCCTTCGACAAGCTGCGGCTGTTCGGCATCGGCCTGTCATGGGGGGGATACGAAAGCCTGGCGCTTCCCGTCGACCCGCCCACCCGGAGCGTCACACCGTGGCGGGCGACAGGGCCCTTGCTACGCCTGCATGCAGGCCTTGAAGATGAGGAGGAGCTTTGGCGCGATCTGGCTCTTGCATTGGCCGCCTACATGCCCTTGCATGAGCCGGTCGCCGGTTGATAGGTTCGCGCGTATCAGGCGCACAATCGGGAAAAGCAGGCTTTCAATATCTTGATTGCCAAGGCAGGCAAGTTTCGTGGTGATTTGAAGTCAATGAATAAAACGATTGGTATATAAATCGTCCACATTCACGCTGCTTCGTATTATGCCTTTGCTCCTATAATAATCTTGCAGTTTCGCAACGACATCGCGATTGAACTGCCCCGTTTTCTTCTGGTTGGCATATACATGGTCAGCGTAGAAAGTAAGGATTTTGCCGATCTCTTCCTCCTGCCCCCTATAACTAGGTTGCGCGGCTACAAATAATTTAGCGGCCGCTTTTGGATCGTGCTTGATATCGTCGAGGGATCTCAAAACCGCCCCCACAAATTTTTCAACGAGTTTGGGGCGCTTTGCTATCGTGTCATCTGATGCCAGCACCGCTTGGGCCATGCCAGGAAAATAATGGGCCGTCGATGACGTAGTCGTTTTCACGCCTTCCCTTTCAATATAAAAGGCCCACTCGGGTGGCCCAACCAACCCCGCCGCCTTGCCGGCAGCCACCAATTGCCATGCTCCATTGGCGTTCGTCGCCTGAATCGCCACACTGTTTTTGTCAAGGCCTGCGCTGGCCAGCACGGCTAACGCGGCAAAATAGGAAGTATCCTGATATGAAAGTACGGTCAGCGTCTTGCCTTTAAGCTCTTTTAAGTCGTCAATGTTCTGATCTTGCCGCAAGACCAACTGGTGCAAAGGGCGGCCTCCCAATAGCGCAACCCCTCGAATTTTTATGCCATTCGAGCGCAGCAATATTGGGGTATCGCCCAAACCAAGCCCAAGATCACCATTGTTTGCGGCCAGTTGCCTGCCTACGGCGGCACCGCCCCCAACAGCAATGAATTTCACATTCAAACCCGCTTGCCTGAAATAGCCCTTATCGGCTGCCAAGGTCAGAGGGGCGAAAGCAACTAGCGAAGGAGGGGCCGGCATTAAAAACGTTATGTCTTCAAGCCGCAGCTTGTCTTGGGCAATGACTGGGGCTGCGCAGCACAGCAACAATAGTAATTGCGCCGCGAAAAACCCTTTCAACAATAGCCCATTTCGCAATATTTTTAGGCTCAAGCCCATTTCAGTCTCCTGTTCCATGATGTAGCTCCACTATGTCACCCGCCATGCTTCGCTTCCCTCCGGGCGCTACTATGCAAAGACGTCGTGCACAAAGCATCAGACTCAACGACCAACCAACTATGTTTCGAGCAAGTGCTTGACCTGCGGCCAAACATCAATTCCGTGCTTTTTAAGTTCATCGTCATAAGCATTCGATTGAAACGCCGTAAACGCCGTATCGAAACTCGGCCTGGCCTGCATGGCGGCCAACCACTTGGCAACATTAGGACGATGCGCCCACATACCTTCCAGCCCGAGCCGGGCGAGTCGTGTGACATAAGGAACAAGAGCGATATCGGCAAGGGTGAACTCCGATCCGGCCAACCATTCCTGTGAACTTAATACGGCCTCCATTTCTTTCAGAGTTTTGTCATGCAACAGCACGGCATCCTTGACAAAAGGAGCGTTGAACTCCAATTCGACGATTTGCCGTTGCCTTTCCGCCCGCGAACGATCCGGCAGCTTTTTGAGGCGATCTTCCCATTCCTGTTTGTCGTGATTGCTTCGCAACTGATGCACGAACGCGGCGGCATAAGTAACGGATGCACACGCAACATGCAATCCCTCATCGGGGATCTTCGTCCAGGCCCTCATTTTTGCCCTGGCAACCGGCGATGCCGGCCTTAGTGATCGATCGGGAAACACATCTTCGATATATTCCAAAATGACGGTAGATTCGCATATTGGAATATCGTTATGTATCAAGACAGGGACTAAACCACGAGGATTGATTTTGAGGAACTCAGGGCTTAAGTGTTCTTGCTTCATGAGGTCGATTTCTCGCCCAACCCACTCCAGTTCCTTTTCATCCAAGGCCATACGAACCTTCTGGGCGCAAACCGAAATATTATGATGCAATAGAATCAGCATGATGTTTCCAATAGTTTGGGGTTGAGGTTGCATCATAGAAGTAAGCACCAACCCTTGATAAGACGCCGCTATTGCATAACATTTATAATTTTTTGGAATCAATTGGCCCGAATATTGTGATTACTTATGCATGTATTAAGCGCTATTCCCACGTTCATTCGCGTAGCTGAATGCGGAAGCTTTTCCGCTGTCGCCAGGGAGTTCGGCACGACGCAACCAAACATCAGCAAGCAAATTGCCGCCCTCGAAGCTCATCTGGGGGTAAGGCTATTCAGCCGGACGACGCGGCAGGTCAGGCTTACCGAAGAAGGCCTTTCTTATTTCAGGTTCGCCACCAAAATTCAAGAGGCAATTACCGAAGCGGATGCCTCCGTAGGCAAAGCCAAAAAAACCCCCACCGGCTTAGTCCGCATCAGCAGCCCCTTTACCTTTGCCAAAAGACACCTGATTCAAAAAGTAGCCACGCTGCTAAAGCTTTATCCCCAATTGCGTATCGAAATCATCAGCAGTGATTTATCCGATAACCTTGTCGAGTACGGTATCGATGTCGCAATTCGATTTGGCAACCAAAGCGGCGATGTCGTTGCTCGCCGTGTAGGAACCGCATCCCGGGTTGCCGTCGCCTCGACCTCCTATTTGAACGCAGCGGGAGAGCCGCGTACGGCCCACGAGCTGGCCGCCCACAATTGCCTCGTGTTTGCCAACCCCATAGCCGGCAATATTTGGACATTTACGCACGCTAAAGGATCCGACTCCGTCGCAATATCGGGGAGCTTTTCGTCAAATAATGCTGAAATCCTGAGAGAAGCATGTTTATCAGGACTGGGAATCGCGCTGATGCCCGAATGGCTCTTTTTTGAAGACTTGCAGTCAAAAAAAGTCAAAAGCATTCTTCATCAATACGAGCCTGAAGGAATGCCCATATTCGTGACCTATGCATCCAGAAAGTTCATTCCACCCAAGCTTAGGGTAGTTTTAGATTATTTGATAGAAGAATTGAGTCATGAACCCGCGCTGGCACCGCATCGTCATGCCTAAGCACTCAATAGCACTGAGCCGATAGCCCTACACCCCACTGCCCGGCACGAACCGGCTGGCCGCAGTCCGCTCGCTTGTCCAGAGGTTGCGCATCGTCCCCGCCTTCCACCAATGCTCAAACGGCTCGGCTGGCGGGCCGGGCCGCCCTATTCAGCCCCGGCGCCCAGGTCGAAAAGGCTGGTGGCTTCGAGCTCGAGCACCTGCTCGTCGCGCTGGTTGTACATGCGCCACGACCAGCGGACTATTCCCAGGTCGTCGCGCGAGGACGAAACCCTGACGGAATCAACCGTGATCTCCAGGCGCAGCGCATCGCCCTCGCGCACCGGCAGCAGCCAGCGGATCTTGTCCACACCCGGCGAACCGAAAGACTCCGACCCCGCCAGCGCGCAGTCGACCGCCATGCGCATCGCCAGGCTGCAGGTTTGCCAGCCACTGGCGATCAGCCCGCCCCAGCGCCCCGCTTCGGCACGCTCCGGGTCGGTATGAAACCACTGAGGGTCGTACTGGCGGGCAAATGCCAGCATGGATTCTTTATCGATGACAACCGGGGGATGCTTGATGACCATCCCGATTTGAAACTCGCTGAATTTCATCGCCAGTCCAAAAGAGTATTAGTAAACGGACAAGTTTAGCCCAATTGCCAAATTTGTAGGCGCCACTACATTAATCATCAATGCCTGACGGCGGCCAGCAAACAATCCCGCGGTGGCGCGGCTAGCCTTGCCGCGTGGGCCTGGGGCGCAGGCGGCGGAAACACCGCGCTGCCAGGCATGCGTTGACAGGTCTTAGTAGGTTTCGAAGTGCAGCCGGCCTTGCGCCTTGAGCTGGGCGTGGACATCGGGCCAGTGCTTGCCGCCGCCGGCAACCACCTCTTGCAGCGCCTCGATGACCCCCACTTCCATGCCCTTCAGGCCGCAAACGTAAATATAGGTTTCCGCATCGTCCAGCAAGCTCAGCACATCGGCGGCGCGTTCGCGGATAAGATCCTGCACATAGCGTTTGGGCTGCTCGGGCGCGCGCGACAAGGCAAGGTTGATATCGATGAAATCCTTGGGCAGGTTCATGAGCGGCCCGAAATACGGCAATTCGCGTTCGGTGCGCGCGCCGAAGAACAGCATGAGCTTGCCGTTGTATTCACGGTTCTTGGTAAGGCGGCGGCAGCGCTCCGTCATGGCCCGCATGGGCGCCGAACCCGTGCCGGTGCAGATCATGATGATGTTCGCATGGGCCAGGTTGGGCATGAGGAAGGTATTGCCGAAAGGCCCGATGACCTTGACGGTGTCGTTCTTTTGCAGGTCGCACAGGTAGTTGGAGCACACGCCGTTGACGGGGTTGCCGTCGTAGTCGGTGGTCACCCGCTTTACCGTGATGGACAGGTTGTTGTACTTGGGACGCTCGCCGTCGCGCGGGCTGGCGATGGAATACTGGCGCGCATGGTAGGCGCGGCCGTTGGCGTCGGTGCCGGGCGGGAAGATGGCAATCGACTGTCCTTCCAGCACGGGGAACGGCAAGGTGCCGAAATCGAGCACGATGTGATGGATGTCGCTTTCGGTGTCTTCGTCGGTAACCCGGTAGTTGCCCACCACGGTGGCCGTGGCGACATTCTTGTGGGTATACAGGTTGACATACGGATGAACCGCCGACCAGGGAGGAATGCGCGCCCCGGCCTCGGTGGAAGGAACGCCTTCCAGGCTTTCCGTATCGTCTTCGCCGGACACCGGCGCGCGTCCGGTTTCGGTCTCGGCGGCTTCCTCCGCGTCGATCAGTTCGGCGGGCAGCTCTTTGGCTTCCGGCAGGACGTCCCAGCTGAACTGCTCGTCCTTGGAATAGGCTTCGCTGGTCAGCACCTGAAGCCAGTTGTCGATGGCGCCTGTCGGACAGGGCGGCACGCAGGCCATGCAACTATTGCAGATGTCAGGGTCGACCACATAATTGTTGGCATCGTGCGTAATGGCATCGATGGGGCAGGTTTCCTCGCAGGTGTTGCAACGTATGCAAATCTCGGGGTCGATCAGGTGTTGTTTCATTACAGGTGTTGCGGTAGCTGCTGTCATTTGAGGTCTCCTTGCTTCCCGGGCCGCCCGCCCGGTTTGCTTGAACGAAAAGAGGCCGCAACGAATGCGGCCCCCATCCGCTCCCCGCCAAGGCGGGAGGTAATCATAACGCGATAATCTTAGTTGAAGCGAACATATTCGAAGTCGACGGGCTGGCGGTTGATGCCGATGACCGGAGGCGCGATCCAGTTGGCGAACTTGCCCGGCTCGACCACGCGGCCCATCAGCGACGCGACGAACGCGCGGTCTTCGGGGGTGGGCAGCCACTCGTTTTCGTGAGCTTTCCATTGTTCCTCGGAAAGCACATGGCCTTCGGGCGAAACCTTGATGCCGGCCAGCGTGCCGATCTTGCGGTTGAACGCCTTGTGCGGCACCTGCAGGCGGAAGGCGATGCCGCGTTTTTCCAGCACCTTGTTCCAGCGGCCCACGCCGCCGACCGAGTCGCGGATGAAGTCGTCGCGCAGCACTTCGTTAAGCGCGTTGAGCATGGGGACTTCGATTTCGCGCAGTTGGCCGTTGGCCACTTCCAGGACGCGGTAGGTCTCGTTCTTGAGCTGGTGATCGTCGGTGCGCTTGCCTTCTTCATAGCGGCCCTTGAGGCCCGAACTGTAGAAGATGGCGGCGTTGGACGATTGATCGGCGCCGAACAGGTCGATGGTGACGCTGTAATGAAAGTTCAGGTAGCGCTGGATGGTGGGCAGGTCGATGACGCCCGCGGCGCGCAAGGCGGCCGGATCCTCGGTCTTGAGCTCGTTCATGGCGTCGGCGGTGCGCTGCACCACGCGCGAAACGCCCGATTCGCCCACGAACATGTGATGGGCCTCTTCGGTCAGCATGAACTTGGTCGTGCGGGCCAAGGGGTCGAAGCCCGATTCGGCCAGCGCGCTGAGCTGGAACTTGCCGTCGCGGTCGGTAAAGTAGGTGAACATGTAGAAGGCCAGCCAGTCGGGGGTCTTCTCGTTGAAGGCGCCCAGGATACGGGGGCTGTCTTCGCTGCCGGAATTGCGCTGCAGCAGGGCATCGGCCTCTTCGCGGCCGTCGCGGCCGAAGTAGCGATGCAGCAGGTAGACCATGGCCCACAGGTGGCGGCCTTCTTCCACGTTGACCTGGAACAGGTTGCGCAAGTCGTACAGCGAAGGCGCGGTCAGGCCCAGGTGGCGCTGCTGCTCGACCGAGGCGGGCTCGGTGTCGCCCTGGGTGACGATGATGCGGCGCAGGTTGGCGCGGTGTTCGCCCGGGGCTTCCTGCCAGACGTCCTTGCCGATGTTTTCGCCGAAATGCATTTTGCGCTCACCGTCCTGCGGCGTCAGGAAGATGCCCCAGCGGTAGTCGGGCATTTTCACATGGCCGAAATTGGCCCAGCCATCGGGCTGCACGCTGACGGCCGTGCGCAGGTACACGTCCATGTTTTGCGAGCCTTCCGGGCCCATGTCCTGCCACCATTTCAGGTAATTGGGCTGCCAGTGCTCCAAAGCGCGCTGCAAGGTGCGGTCACCGGACAGGTTGACGTTGTTGGGGATTTTTTCTGAATAATTGATTCCGGACATCTCAATGACTCCTTGGGAAAATTCTGTGTGCTTGAATGAACAACAACTTATACGCGGTTCAGATCGAAATCGGCCTTCTCGCCCTTGCCGTACAGCTTGAGCGCTCCCCTTTCACCGGAAGCGTTGGGACGGTAGAAGATCCAGTTCTGCCATGCCGTCAGGCGGCCGAACACGCGGGTCTCCATGGACTCTTTGGGGCCGAAGCGCAGATTGGCTTCGAGACCGGTCAAGGCATCGGGCGACAGCGCCATACGTTCTTCCAGGGCGATACGCACTTCGTCGTCCCAGTCCAGGCTGTCCAGGGCGAACGTGACCAGGCCGGCCTTCTCGGCTTCGATGGCATCCAGCGGCTTGCCGGCCGCGGCGCGCACGGCTTCGATGGCGGGGACTTCTTCGTAGAAGCGGCGCTGGATGCGGCTTTGGCCGTTGACGATGGGATAGCTGCCGAAATTCATCTCGTTGGCCACGATTTGCGCGGGCTGGTCGGCATCGGGGTCGTCGAGCATATAAGCGCGGTCGCAAGCCAGGGCCACTTCGAGCAGTGTGCCGACGAAGCATGAGCCGGACTCGATCAGGGCGAACAAGGAACGCGAGGTGACGTCCAGGCGAGCCAGCGTGCGGCGCAGCATGCCGACCGTTTCACGCACGAACCAGTTGTCGCCGAATTTTTGCAGCGTGGCGTCGGCGGCCAGCACTTTGGCGGCATCGCCTTCCGTCTTGAACACCCAGGTGCCGATGACCAATTCGTTGGTGCGCATCTGCAGGATGGCGTCGTCCAGTTCGCGGGCCATTTGCAGCGGCCACCAGGCGTCGCCCTGGGCCAGGATGGCTTCGACGCTGTCGGGCACGTCGGTTTCGGGCGCGCGGATGGTCCAGGTGGCCAGGCGGCGCTCGCGGTCGATCTGCACATTCACGTATTTGTAGCTCAGGCTGTTTTCGCCGTCGGTGCGCTTGACCGGGGTCAGGGCGACGCCCTTGGCATCGGCGGGACGGTCGCTGCCGGCGGCCAACTCGAGCGCGCGCTTCTTGATGTCCTCGGCGAATTGGGCCGGCTTGATCAGGTCGTCGACCAGGCGCCAGTCCTTGGCGCGCTGTCCGCGCACGCCTTCGACCAGGGTGCAGAAAATGTCGGCGTGGTCGTGGCGCACTTTGCGCTTGTCGGTGACGCGGGTAAGGCCGCCGGTGCCGGGCAGCACGCCCAGCAGGGGAACTTCGGGCAGCGACACCGCCGAGGAACGGTCGTCGATGAGCAGGAGCTCGTCGCAGGCCAGTGCCAGCTCGTAGCCGCCGCCGGCGCAGGCGCCGTTGATGGCGGCCACGAATTTCAGGCCGCTGTAGCGGCTGGAGTCTTCGATGCCGTTGCGGGTTTCGTTGGTGAACTTGCAGAAATTGACTTTCCACGAGTGGCTGGACAGGCCCAGCATGAAAATATTGGCGCCGGAACAGAAGATGCGGTCTTTCAGGCTGGTGACGACCACCGTGCGGACTTCGGGGTGCTCGAAGCGGATGCGCTGCAGCGCGTCGTGCAATTCGATGTCGACGCCCAGGTCGTAGGAGTTGAGCTTGAGCTTGTAGCCGGGGCGCAGGCCGCCGTCTTCCGCCACATCCATGGCAAGCGTGGCAACGGCGCCGTCAAAGGAAAGAGACCAGTGCTTGTATTGGCTGGGCTCGGTACGGAATTCGACACGAGAAACGGCTTGATTCATGAGAGGGCTCCAAAATTTTCAAAACCTGAACAATAGTGCATCTGCCTGATGGTGATGCATAATACTGCATCAAAAATACGTCGTCAACACGAAAATGCATTTTGATGCACTTTTTTGGCGATGATGCCTGGCCGCCCGCACGAAGATATGGATATGCCGCGGCTTTCCCATGGCGATGCCGCCCACCGCCTGTATTTACACCTGGGCCTGTCCGGCAACCTGCCGGATATGGTTGCTGAGTTCGTCCACGCATGCAGTCAGGTTGCGATGACTGGTGGAACATACGTAATCGGCCTTGGAATAGAACGCTTCCCGGCTGGCGAGAATGCGCTTGAGGTCGGCCATGGCCTCGTTGTTGCCGGCCATGGGCCGGAAATCGCCTTGCGCCATGACCCGCGCCATATGGTCTTCGGGCGTGGCCTTGACCCATATGGTGTAGCAATGGGCCAGCATGACGTTCATGGTGGCGGGCTCGGAAACCAGGCCGCCCGGCGTGGCCAGCACCATTTCGGGGTATAGCTGCAAGGCCTCTTCGAGCGCGCGCCGCTCGTAGCGGCGATACGCGGTGGGGCCGTAGAGACTGTGGATTTCAAGAATGCCGCAACCCGCGACCCGCTCGATCTCGCTGCTCAATTCAACGAACGGATAGCCGATTTCGGCGGCCAGCAGACGGCCCAGCGTGGACTTGCCGGCGCCGCGCAAGCCCACCAGGGCAATCTGGCGAAGCTTGTTGCGGCTGCCCGCGCCCCCGCTTCCGCCTTCGAACAGGCCCGCCAGGGTTTCACGCGCCAGCTGCAGCTCTTGTTCGGAACGATTGCCCAGCAGTTCGCGGATGAGCAGCCATTCGGGGCTGGACGTGGTGATGTCGCCCACCAGCTCGGCCAGCTCGCAATTGAAGGCCTGGGCAATTTGCAGCAGCACCAATATGGACACATTGCCCACGCCCCGCTCCAGATTGGCAAGGTGCCGCTCGGATACGCTGGCCGCGCGGGCCAGCTCCTTGCGCGTCATGCCGCGCCGCGCACGCAGCCGGCGCACGCGTTCGCCCAGCGAAATGAGATAGGGATCCCGATCGAGGTTTGCGGTGACCGCCGCCACGGCGGCGTTCGTATCTAGCGCTCTGTTTTCCACTAAAGAAAACCCTTATATTCGGCCTGACATGCATTATAATGCTTGACTATCGGAAAGAAAACAACTAATTTTCAGGTTCGCTGACAAGTTTTTACTTAAACAGGTGCTACCTGCGATCCGTCGTCCGGAGCGAGGCAAACGATAGCAGCATACGCTTCTCCACGCACACGTTCACAGAAAGGCAACCGCCGCAAACGTGTTCAAGGCATGCATGCCGGCTCCGCCGCGCGGAATCCAGAACACAGGACAAATCGCCGTGACTATCGAGACATTTCAATCACTTATCCAAACCGTCACCCAGTTCATCAACGGCCGCCCGCTGGATAAAACACTGCAGGCGGCGTTGAACGAACGGTTTCCCTTTGGCGGCGCCGACTACAACCGCATCTTCGAGACCTGTAAAACCGCGGAGCAGGAAGGCTGGATGTGCCAGTACGAAGGCGGCGGCGTGCGCTACGGCCGGGTCATCAAGCCGTGCGACGACCTGGACGGCTATTCGGTCGATGTCGTGCACATGCACAACATTGCAGGCCCGCACCACCGCCATCCCAACGGCGAAATCGACCTCATCATGCCCCTGGAAGGCGACGCGAAGTTCGACGGACAGGCGGGCGGCTGGCTGGTCTATGGGCCGGACTCGGCGCACAGCCCCACGGTCAGCGACGGCGACGCGCTGGTTCTTTATCTTTTGCCCCAGGGAAAAATCGAATTCACCCGGCCCGCGGCCAAGGCCTAGCCGCACACCACCCGGATACCAGGCCCGAACCGCGCAGGCTCGGCCGAACGCAGCAACAGCCCGCAGCGGCCCCAGCCGCCAGGCCCTCAACTTGAACACTCGAAGCAAACACCATGACAAAACTCGCAAACTACACTCAGGGCCAATGGCAGGAAGGCAAGGGGCCGGGTTCGGCGCTCTATGACCCAGTGCTGGGCACGGAGCTGGCCACCGTCAGCGCCGACGGACTCGACATGGCGGCCTGCTACGACTGGGCCCGCAAGCACGGCGGAACCGCCCTGCGCGCCCTGAGCTACGCTGAACGGGCAGACCTGCTCAAGCAGATCGTCCAGGTTCTGCAGAACAACCGCGACAAGTACTACGATATTTCCCTGCAAAACTCCGGAACGGTTCAAAACGATACCGCCGTGGACGTCGACGGGGCCATCTACACCCTTTCCTACTACGCCAAGCTCGGCGGCAAGATTACCGGACGGCATCTGCGGCTGGACGGCGAGCCCGAGTCCCTGGCCCGCGACAACGTCTTCGCCAGCCAGCACATCCACGTGCCCTCGCGCGGCGTGGCCCTGCTGATCAACGCGTTCAACTTCCCGGCCTGGGGACTTTGGGAAAAAGCCGCGCCGGCCCTGCTGTCGGGCGTTCCCATCGTCGTCAAGCCGGCCAGCGCCACCGCGTGGCTCACCCACGAAATGGTCAAGGACGTCATCGAATCCGGCGTCTTGCCGAATGGCGCCCTGAGCCTCGTTTGCGGCCGGCCCGAAGGCATGCTGGAGGCCCTGAACGGCCTGGACATGGTTTCGTTCACCGGCTCGGCCGACACCGCCGCCACGCTGCGCAGCCACCCGCGCCTGCTGCATGACGGCGTGCGCTTCAACGCCGAAACCGACAGCGTCAACAGCGCCATCCTGGGCGCCGACGAAAGCGACGCCGCCTCCGACCTCCTGGTGCGTGAGGTCGTGCGCGAACTCACCATCAAGTCCGGCCAGAAATGCACGGCCATACGCCGCATCTTCGTGCCCGAGGCCCGCTACGAATCCGTGGCCGGCGCCATCGCCGCCAAGCTCAAGACCATTACCGTCGGCGACCCGCGCAACCCCGAGGTCCGGATGGGCAGCCTGGTCAGCCTGCAGCAGCAAAAAGCCATCGTCGCCGGCATCGAGCAGTTGGCCGCCCACAGCGACGTGCTGTTCGACGGCCGCAAGGAAACCACCATCCAGGCCCAGGCCGGCAATGCCTGCGTCGCCCCCATGCTGTTCGGCGTCAAGAACCCCGACACGCACGAGCTGGTCCACGAGGTCGAGGTATTCGGCCCGGTCGCCACGCTCATGCCCTACCGCGACGCCGAACACGCCTTCGAGCTGGCCCGCCGCGGCATGGGCTCGCTGGTGGCCTCCGTGTACAGCGATGACCCTGAATTCATGGCCCTGGCCGCCGCCTGCCTGGCCGAAAGCCACGGCCGCGTCCATCTCGTCAACTCCGCCGTCGCCAAAGCACAAACGGGGCACGGCAACGCCATGCCGCAATCCAACCACGGCGGCCCGGGGCGCGCCGGCGGCGGCGAAGAACTGGGCGGCCTACGCGCGCTCAAGTTCTATCACCGCACGGCGGCCATACAGGGCTCGCCCGACATTCTTGACCGCCTGGCCGGCGCATAAAAAAGATGATGCCCCCACGCCGCGCGGCTGCGCCGCTTGCTGCCCCCCGAGGGGGTGCTTTTTGCCTTGGGAGCGGCCCGGCGGCAAAAAATGCCCCCACGCCGCGCGGCTACGCCGCTTGCTGCCCCCCGGGGGGGCGCTTTTCGCCTTGGGAGCGGCCCGGCGGCAAAAAATGCTCCCACGCTACACCGCAGATGCGGCCCGGCGGCAAAAAAACCGGCATAACGACACATCGTTCCTCATTTGGAGACTTACATGCAAACCTGTCCCGCTGCACTGAATTACGCGGCCTATCTAACCGAGGCCAATGCCGGACGCGCCGGCAAGCTGGCCTACATCGACGACCAGCGCACCCTGACCTATGCCGAGTTGGCCCAGCGCGTGGCGCAGTTCGCAGGTTTGCTGCAAAAGCTGGGGGTGCGGCGCGAAGAACGCATTCTGCTGTTGATGCTCGACACCGTGGACTGGCCGGTGGTGTTCCTGGGCGCCCTGCATGCGGGCGTGGTGCCGGTCGCCATCAACACACTGCTCACGCCTGAGGACTACGCCTACATCATGGAGCACAGCCGCTGCCAGGCGGCGTTCATCTCGGCACCGCTGATCGGCAATCTGCAGGCGGGGCTGGCCCTTGCCAAGCACGAAGTCAAGAACATCGTCGTTTCGCAGCCCGCCGACGCCCTGCCGCAAGGCATGCAGGAATTCGAAGCGCTGCTTGCCCAGGCCTCGCCGGTTCCGGCCGCCGCCACCCTGGCCGATGAAATCGCCTTCTGGCTGTACTCGTCGGGGTCGACCGGTCAGCCCAAAGGCGTCGTGCACACTCACGGCAATCTCTGGTACACCGCCGAGCTCTACGGCAAGCCTGTGCTGGGCGTCAAGGAGGACGATATCGTCTTCTCGGCCGCCAAGCTGTTTTTCGCCTACGGCCTGGGCAACGGGCTGACCTTCCCGCTGTCGGTCGGCGCCACCACCGTGCTCATGAGCGAGCGCCCCACGCCGGCCGCTGTTTTCAAACGGCTCACGGAGCACAAGCCCACGGTCTACTGCGGGGTTCCCACGCTGTACGCCAGCATGCTGGCCTCGCCCGACCTGCCGCCCAAAGACCAGGTGGCGATCCGCGTCTGCGCCTCGGCCGGCGAAGCGCTGCCCAAGGATCTGGGCGACCGCTTCACCCAGCACTTCGGCTGCGAAATCCTGGACGGCATCGGCTCCACCGAGATGCTGCACATCTTTCTTTCCAATCAATCCGGCGACGTGCGCTACGGCACCACGGGCAAGCCCGTGCCCGGCTACGAAGTCGAGCTGCGCGACGAGCACGGCGAGCCGGTTCCCACTGGCACCATCGGCGACCTGTACATCAAAGGCCCCAGCGCCGCGCTCATGTACTGGAACAACCGGATCAAGTCGCGCGACACCTTCCTCGGCTCCTGGCTGAAAAGCGGCGACAAATACGAATGCGACGCCGACGGCTACTACACCTACGCTGGCCGCAGCGACGACATGATCAAGGTCAGCGGCCAATACGTCTCGCCCGTCGAAGTTGAAAACATCCTCATCCAGCACGAGGCCGTGCTGGAAGCCGCCGTCATCGGCGCCGCCGACGCCAACGGCCTCATCAAGACCACGGCCTACGTCGTGCTGCGCTCGGGCAATATGCCCAGCGCCGGTATCCAGGCCGAGCTGCAGGCCTTCGTCAAGTCGCAACTGGCGCCCTTCAAGTATCCGCGCACCATACACTTCATCGAAGACCTGCCCAAAACGGCCACCGGCAAGATCCAGCGCTTTCGCCTGCGCATGCTGGACAAAGGCTGAGCGCCATGCAGCAAGCACAAACCATCGCGACAAGGCTGGTTCCCGTCCATGTGTCGGGACGCGACATGGACATCGAATGCCAGTTCATCTCCGAGGAAAAAACCGGCGCGGATCTGCTGATCTTCCTGCACGAGGGGCTGGGTTCGGTCAATATGTGGAAAGACTGGCCCGCGCAATTGTGCGCGGCCCTGGACTGCCGGGGCCTGGTTTTTTCGCGCTACGGCTACGGCGCCAGCACGCCCAGGCCCAAAGAAGAAAAATGGCCGGTCACCTATATGCATGCGCAGGCGCAGCACGCCTTGCCGGCGTTGCTGGAAGCCCTGGGCATGCAGAACGAGCGGCCCATACTTTTGGGCCATAGCGACGGCGCCTCGATCGCGCTGCTATACGCCGCCATGTATCCGGACAAGCCCAAGGCCATCATCGTCGAGGCCCCGCATATCTTCGTCGAGGACATCACCGTCGAGAGCATCGCGAAGGCGCGCGAGGCCTACCTGAACACCGACCTGCCCGAAAAGCTGAAGCGCTACCATCAGGATCCCGATTCGACCTTCTGGGGCTGGAACGACATTTGGCTGGATCCCGAATTCCGCGCCTGGAATATCGAATCGTTCCTGGGCGGCATTCGCTGCCCCGTGCTGGCCATTCAGGGCAGGGACGACGAATACGGAACCCTCGAGCAAATCCAAGGGATTAAACGGATTGCAACACATACCAGGCTATGTATTATTGACGACTGCCGTCATTCGCCGCACCGGGATCAATCCCAAGCGGTCATCGACGCGGTGACCGGCTTCGTCAAAAGCCTATAACAACTCTAAACCGCGCCAATGCGCATCCCATGCAGTACCCATTCATAAAACCAAGGAGTAGACACATGAAACACGTATTTTCCAGCGCCGCCCTCGCAACGGCGCTCGTCCTGAGCGCGGGCACGGCATCGGCCACCGTCAAGATCGGCTTCATGCTGCCCTACAGCGGCACGTATGCCAAGCTGGGCCAGGCCATCGAAAACGGATTCAAGCTGTATGTCAAGGAGCAAGGCGGCAAGCTGGCCGGCCAGGACATCGAATACTTCAAGGTCGACGACGAATCCAATCCCTCCAAGGGGCCTGAAAACGCCAACCGCCTCATCAAGCGCGACCACGTCGACATCCTGGTGGGCACCGTGCACTCGGGCGTGGCCATGGCGCTGGCCAAGGCCGCCAAAGATTCCGATACCACCCTCATCATCCCCAACGCCGGCGCCGACGCCATCACCGGCCCCTTGTGCAGCAAGAACATCTTCCGCAGCTCGTTCTCCAACTGGCAGCCCGGCTACGCCATGGGCGGCGTCGCGGCCAAAAAAGGCTACAAGACAGCCGTCACCATTACCTGGAACTACGCGGCCGGCAAAGAGTCCACCGACGGCTTCAAGGAGTCCTTCGAAAAGAACGGCGGCAAAGTCGTCAAGCACCTCACCCTGCCTTTCCCCAATGTGGAATTCCAGCCGCTGCTGACCGAGATCGCCGCCATCAAGCCTGATGTGGTCTTCACGTTCTTCGCGGGCGGCGGCGCCGTCAAGTTCGTCAAGGACTACGCCGCGTCCGGCCTGCGCAAAACCGTGCCCCTGCTGGCCAGCGGCTTCCTCACCGACGGCATTCTCGAAGCCGAAGGCGATGCCGCCCAAGGCCTGCTCACCACGCTGCACTACGCCGACGGGCTGAACACGCCGCGCGACAACGCGTTCCGCGCCGATTACACCAAGAACTTCCCCGAGCTGCCGCCCGACGTCTACGCCGTGCAAGGCTACGATGCGGCGCAAATCCTGGCTGCCGGCATGAACGCCGTCAAGGGCGACGTCACCAAGAAGGACGCCATGCGCGCCGCCATGAGCGGCGCCACCATCGATAGCCCGCGCGGCACCTTCAAGCTGTCCAAGGCCGGCAACCCCATCCAGGACTTCTACCTGCGTGAAGCCAAGGGCGACAAGAACGTGTCCATCGGCATCGCCGTCAAGGGCCTGGCCGACCCGGCACGCGGCTGCAAGCTGTAATCGCGGGAAGGACATATCGTGGACCCGGTCATTTTTCTGATCCAGTGCCTTAACGCCGTGCAATACGGTTTGCTGCTGTTCCTGGTTGCCAGCGGGCTGACGCTCATCTTCGGCATCATGGGCATCATCAACCTGGCGCATGGCAGCTTCTACATGATCGGGGCCTATATGGCCTTCGCCCTGCAGCCCTTCGTCGCCCAGTACCTGGGCGGCGGGTTCGTCGTCACCGTTCTGGCCTGCATCGTCCTGGCGGCGGTGCTGGGCTATTTTCTGGAATGGGCGTTCTACAGCTTTCTCTATACCCGCGACCACCTGCAGCAAGTGCTCATGACCTATGGGCTCATCCTGGTGTTCGAGGAACTTCGCAGTCTCATCATCGACAACGACGTGCACGGCGTCGCGCCGCCCAGCTGGCTGGCGGGCGCCATGCCGCTCAGCGACGTCATGACCTATCCCGTCTACCGCCTGTTCATCTCCGTGGTGTGCATCCTGGTGGCCGGGCTGCTGTACTGGGTGCTCAGCCGCACCCGGCTGGGCATGATGATCCGCGCCGGCGCCAGCAACCGCGAGATGATCAACTCGCTGGGCATCAACATCAACCGGCTCTTTCGCATCGTCTTCGCCATGGGCGTCGCGCTGGCCGCGCTGGCCGGCGCCATTGCCGCGCCGGTTTCCTCGGTCTATCCGGGCATGGGCAATGCCATTCTCATCATCTGCTTCGTGGTCGTGGTCATCGGCGGCATCGGCTCCATCAAGGGCGCCTTCCTTGCCGCCATGCTGGTCGGCTTCGTCGACACCTTCGGGCAAATATTCTTTCCCGCCGCGGCGGGCGTCATGGTCTACCTGCTCATGGCGGTAATACTATTGTTCAAGCCCGAAGGGCTTTTCAAGCAAGGCTAAGTATGCAATTTTCTCTACGCGCGGCACTGCTGCTGGTGCTTGTGTGCCTGGTTGCCTTACTGCCCATGGTCGCCAACGACTACTACATCGGCCTGACCATCAAGATCATGATCTACTCCCTCTTCGCCCTGAGCCTGCAATTGCTGGTCGGCGGCACGGGGCTGGTCAGCCTGGGGCACGCCGCCTTTTTCGGCATCTCGGCGTATACGGCCACCTTGCTGTCGCCCGAATCGGGGGCCGGCAATTTCTTCATTCTTCTGCCCTGCGCCATCGTGGCTTCCATGATCTTCGCCGCCATAACGGGCATTCTGTCGCTGCGCACCAAGGGCGTTTATTTCATCATGGTCACGCTGGCGTTCGCGCAAATGGCGTACTACATTTTCCACGACACCAAAATAGGCGGCGGCACGGACGGCATCTACATGTACTTCCGCCCCGAATGGCGCATCGGCGACACGGTTCTGCTCGACATCAGCAAACCCTACCCCTTCTATCTGTTCACGCTGGCCTGCCTGCTGCTGGTGTGGGGCTTTCTTGCCATGCTCATGCGCTCGCGCTTCGGCGCCGCGCTGACCGGCATCCGCGTCAACGAGCAGCGCATGCGCGCCGCGGGCTACACCACGCTGGGCTACAAGCTGGTCGCCTACATCATCGCCGGCGGCCTGGGCGGCATTGCCGGCGTGCTGTATGCCGTCAAGGACGGCTTCGTCAATCCCGAACTGCTGGCCTGGGAGCAATCCGGCCTGGTTCTGCTCATGGTGATCCTGGGCGGAACCGGACGGCTTTGGGGCGCCATCGTCGGCGCCGTGGCGCTTACCCTGCTGCAAGAACTCTTTCAATCGGAGGCCCTGCTCGGCGACCTGGCCACGCACTGGCACCTTCCTTTCGGCCTGGCCATCATTGCGCTGGTGGCACTGATGCCCAAAGGCATCACCGGCCTTCCCGAACAATTGCGGGCGCTGCGCGGCAAGCGCGCGGCAACGCCAGCGGCTCCGGCCCGACCCTAGGCGGTAAGCATGACTCAAATACTCCTATCCGCAAAAAACATCACGCGCCGTTTCGGCGGCCTCACGGCCATCGACAACGTGTCCATTGACCTGCCCCTGGGTGCCGTACACGCCGTCATCGGCACCAATGGCGCGGGCAAATCCACCCTGGTCAGCATTCTGTCCGGCGAGCTCGCTCCCAACGAGGGCACCATCTTCATGAACGACGCCAACATCACGGCGTGGTCGCAGCCCCGGCGGGCGCGCGCGGGCCTGGGACGCAGCTATCAGCGCACCACCATCTTCCCCAGCCTCACCGTTCACGAAAACTGCCGGTTGACCGCGCAGGCCAACCGGCAAAAGTTCTGGAACTGGACCAACGCCGCCAAGCACTGCGCCTTCAGCAACGAAGCGGCCGACCGGGCCCTCGAGCTTGCGGGGCTGGCGAACGAAAGCCAGCGCGTCGCGGGCCTGCTGTCGCACGGCGGCAAGCGCCAGCTCGAAATCGCCATGGGCCTGTCCACACATCCGAAAATCCTGCTGCTGGACGAGCCCCTGGCGGGCATGGGCCCCGAAGAAACCGAGCGCATGCTGGGCTTGCTCGACTCCCTGAAATCCGACCTCGCCATTCTGCTGGTCGAACACGATATGGACGCCGTCTTCAAGATCTCCGACATCATCACGGTCATGGTAAACGGCGGCGTCATCGCCCATGGCAGCCCCGACAGCATACGCAACGATCCCCAGGTGCAGACAGCCTACCTCGGAGACGACGAATGAGCGCGTTGATCCAGGCTCAAGGGCTGCATACCTATTACGGCGAAAGCCATATCCTGCACGGCGTCGACCTGCGGATCGACGCCGGCGAATCCATCGGCCTGCTGGGCCGCAACGGCATGGGCAAAAGCACGCTCATCCGCACCATACTGGGCCATATTGCGCCGGCCAGCGGCAGCATTACCGTACGCGACAAAAACTGCACGCGCGCGGCGCCCCACCAAGTATCCAGGCTGGGCGTCGCCTATGTGCCCGAAGGCCGCGGCATATTCCCCAACCTGAATGTCCGCGAGAACCTGCTGGTCGCGGCCAGGCCGGGTTTCGGCGGGCGCAACGACTGGACTTACGACCGCGTGCTGCAAACGTTTCCGCGCCTGACCGAAAGGCTGGCCCACGGCGGGCAGCAACTGTCGGGCGGCGAGCAGCAAATGCTGGCCATCGGCCGCGCCCTCATGACCAATCCCGACGTGCTCATCCTCGACGAGGCCACCGAGGGCCTGGCTCCGCTGATCATCGCCGAAATCTGGCGCATCATCGGCACCATCCGCGAAACGGGCGTGTCCACGCTCATCGTCGACCGCAACTACCGCAAGGTGCTGGCGCACACCGACCGCTGCGTCGTGCTGGAAAAAGGCAATGTCGTCGAAGAAAAAGACAGCGCGTCGCTGTCGCGGCAGACCGAACTGCTGACCCGCTATTTGGGCGTCTAGCCCGGGTCAGCATCTAGCCCCGGTCAAAGAAAAGCGGCGGCGGCGCGGCCGATACGGTCGTTCACCGCCAGCCAGGCCGCATCGGCCGGCGGCTGCTCGACAAGAATGCGGGCGTAGCCGCCGCCGTCCAGTTCGCGCAGCAAAGCGTACAGCCCACTGGCATAAGCATCGGGGCTGCGGGACGCCGCAATCCAGTCCACGCCGGGCCAGGCCGGCAAATCCTGATCGCCGAACACCACAGCGGCAATACGCTTGCCCTGTCCCGCCCCCCGCTCCGCCTCGCCAAGCAAGCGCTCGCGCGGCAACAGCAGAAGCGGCGTACGCGGCGCATAGTGGGCTTTCAGCGAACCTGACACGCGCGGCGCCTCGGCGTCGGGGCACCCTATTTCAACGCCCAGCACCTCGGCAAGCTGCGCCGCCGACACATGGCCGGGCCGCAGCAGCACGGGCCCCATGCCTTGCCCGATGCGCGACAGATCCAGGATCGTCGACTCGATGCCGACCTCGGATTGCCCGCCTTCCAGCACCATCAGGCGCTCGGGGAAAAGCTCGGGAAACTCCGCGCGCACATGCTCGGCGCGTGTGGGCGAAACCTGGCCGAACTTGTTGGCCGAGGGCGCGGCAACGCCCCCTTGTCCGCCCGGTTTGCGGCGCGCAAACTCCCGCAGCAACGCCTGGGCGACCGGATGCGACGGACAGCGCAGCCCGATGCTGTCCTGCCCTCCGCTGACGGCGTCGGGAATATGCGAAGCACGCGGCAAAATCAGGGTAAGCGGGCCGGGCCAGAAAGCCTCGATCAGAATGCGGGCTTGCCTCGGAACCGAGCTTGCCCAGTAATCCACGCTGGCCTGCGGGGCCAGATGGACGATGACGGGGTGATTGGCCGGCCGGCCCTTGGCGGCGTAGATGCGGGCAATGGCTTCGGGATTTTCGGCGTCGCCGCCAAGCCCATAGACCGTTTCCGTGGGAAAAGCCACAAGCCCGCCCGCCAGCAACTGATCGGCCGCCTGCCGCAGATCTTGCAGGGAAGGCGTGTTTTGGGGCTGCGCCATGATCAGAACTGGATGCCCAAGGCGGCGGCAACCCGCGCGGCGGAGCTCCGGGCCTCATCCAGCGATGCCCCAAGCACGTTCACGTGGCCCATCTTGCGGCCGCGGCGCGCCTCGACCTTGCCATACAAATGCAATTTGGCGGCGGGCTCGGCCAGCACCGCGGGCCAATCCGGCTCGCACAGCGCGCCCGCTTCGTCGAACCAGACATCGCCCAGCACGTTCAGCATGACGCAGGCGCATAGATTGCCGGTGGCGCCCAGCGGCAGGCCAGCCATGGCGCGGGCCTGTTGTTCGAACTGGCTGCTGATGCAGGCGTTCATGGTGTAGTGGCCGCTGTTGTGCGGCCGGGGCGCGATTTCGTTGGCCACCAGGCTGCCGTCGCGCAACACGAAAAACTCCACGCACAGCACGCCGCAATAATCCAGGCCCTCGGCAATGCGCAGCGCCGCATTCGTGGCCTGGTCGTACAAGGACTTGTGCTCGGCGGCCGCCTGCGCCGGCACCGACGATACGGCCAGGATGCCGTCGCGATGCTCGTTGGTGGCGGGCGCGTAGACCACGGTCTTGCCATCCAGCCCGCGCGCCATGACGATGGAAATCTCGAAATCCAGCGGCATCAGCGCCTCGAGCACGCAAGCCGCCCCCTTGAAGCCGGCAAAAGCCTGCAAGGCTTCTTCTCGCGTGCCGACCCGAACCTGTCCCTTGCCGTCGTAGCCCAGGCGCGCCGCCTTGAGTATACCCGGAAACAGGGCATCGGGAGCCGCCGCAAGATCGTCCGCGGCAAGTATGGGCGCATGCGGCGCCACGGGAACACCCATGCTGTGGATGAAGGCTTTCTCGCGGATGCGATCCTGCACGACGGCCACCGCATCGGCGGCCGGGCACACGCGGCTATTCTGCGCCAGGCGTTCCAGGCTTTGCGCCGGCACGTTTTCGAACTCGGTAGTTACAGCCCGGCACAAGGCGGAAAGGCGATCCAGCGCCTGAACGTCGTCGTAGTCGGCCCGGATGTGCAGATCGGCGGCGACCCCGGCCGGACACGGCTCGGCCGGCTCGAGCACAGCCACTTTGTAGCCCAGGCTTTGCGCCGCATGGCAGAACATGCGCCCCAGTTGCCCGCCCCCTACGATGCCCAGCCAGTCTCCTGGCGCAATCGAATACGAGCTTGCGGGTTGGTTCATAAGTAATCCGGAATGATCAGTGGTAATGGCCGCGGCTGCGCGGCGCGCAGCCTGAACGGCAACAAGCCGATAAGCAGGCCTAAATATTAACGTGCGGCGGAATCACCATGCCGCGCGCGGCCTCGGTCTGCCGGGCGCGAAACGCTTCCAGCTTGACGCGCAGCGCTGCGTCGGTCGTAGCCAGGCAGGCAATGGCGTGCAACGCGGCGTTGGCCGCGCCGGCCTCGCCGATGGCGAACGTGGCCACCGGCACGCCCTTGGGCATTTGCACGATGGACAGCAGGGAATCCTCGCCGCGCAGATACTTGGAAGGCACCGGAACCCCGTATACGGGAACCGGCGTCAGCGCGGCCATCATGCCCGGCAGATGCGCCGCGCCGCCCGCGCCGGCGATAATCGCCCGCAAGCCCCGGCCGGCCGCCGCCGCGCCGTAGTCGGCCATATCGTGCGGCATACGGTGCGCCGAGATGACGCGCAGCTCGTGCGGCACCTGGAACTCTTCGAGCATGGCAGCAGCGTTTTTCATGATGTCCCAATCGCTGGACGATCCCATGATGATGCCTACCACAGGCGCCGCGCCGGCTTGCGTGTCGATGGATGTCATGCGGCCTCCGTCAGCTTGTCAGGCGGGTCACGGCTTCGCGATACTTGGCCGCCGTTTTTTCCAGGACGCTGGCGGGCAGGCGCGGCGCCGGCGGGGTTTTGTCCCACACCTGGGTTTCCAGCCAGTCGCGCACGAACTG
>CALMPB010000247.1 GCA_937871985.1 uncultured Burkholderiaceae bacterium | reverse complement strand
GTTCCGCATCAGGTGATCGACTCCAGCTTTCGCTGCCGGATAAGCTCCATAGAATCTATATGCCTGAACCGCTGCGATCGAGGAGATGGAGACGAAGGACCCGCCGCCAGCGGCCACCATCGGCGCAACAGCATGTTTGATACAGAGGAATGTGCTCAAGACATTGCCATGGAGGACGCGAAGAAATTCAGCAGTGTCCTGCAAATGGAAGGGCGCAGGATTGGAGCCGCCGCCGGCATTGGCCACGAAGCCATGCAGATCACCGTCAAGAGCGCGAGCTTCGGCAACCACGCGCGCCACATCTTCTTCGACAGTCATGTCGGCAACCAGGAACCGGACCGACCCACCATGCGCCGCAACGGCTTCGATGCGGGGAGCCGCGTCGATCAGGTTGGCCTCGGTGCGGCCGCAGATGGTAACGGCAGCGCCATCGGCAGCGAGCATTGCTGCACATGCGCGGCCGATGCCCGTACCGCCCCCGGAAACGATAACCGAACGGCCCGACAAGGCGCCTTCTTTGGTAATCATGATATGGATCCTCTCCGATATTCTTTTGTCGCCGATCGTAGCACGTGCGCGTGCTGCGTCGCTCGTCTTACATGCCGCCACGACCGTGCAAAAAACCGTGTTTATCATTTTTGAATTTTAGAAATTCAAAGTTCAACAGTTAGAGGCGCGCACTTGGATCATATATGGTTCGCCGCCCCCAGCGCGGTGTCGCCGGCGATGCCAATCAGGGCGACAGCGATAACCAGTACCTTCCAGCCGGCAGCCGGCATCGGGCTGAGGAAGGCGCGGCAAGGCACCGAACGATCAAAGCCTGTCTGCTCCATAGCAGCGACACAAAACGCTCATCCACCCGTACGCTTGCGTTTATGTTTATCAGCTTGAGCATTAAGCGCCGAGGATGTCGTGTTCAGCTGGCGTCAGCGAATGGATTAGCAATGCATAACGGCAACCGCGTAGTTCTGCATCCAGTTCAAGAGTGGGGACAACGGCTGTCATCCCAGACCCATTGAATAAAACTCAGATTTTCTTTTTTTGACATCTGATTGCAATTTACCGTAAGAGCATTCAGCATATACATGACAGTTCGTAATGCAATAGGAATCGAGCATGAGTCTCCTTCAGCTTCGTGTTTTCCTGTCCGAAACGCGCTAAAGAAGGCCTTTGGGCGCTTCATTTTCCGAACAGCGAAAGTCCGTGGCTCGCTACCTGCGCCAAATCCGGACTGCGCAATTTTCGAGATCTGCGGATGTGGGGAAGGTCGGCATAGCCGGGCGCATTGTCAGGAAACACACCCATTCGCAGTCGAATGGAAGCAAATCGCAATGTGTGAGCCTAAGAGAACTCCCAGTTGCCGTATAGCAGTTCCTCGCGCCGCGAATCTCTTGACATAAAGTATGACTCGGGAGAGCTTGGAACGAAGTACGGCAGGTCCAGCGGCGTGAGTGGCGGAGCAACTGACGCAGATTATCTTGGCAGCAGCACAGAGACGCGCTTGTACGCTGGAAGTGGTAGCCGCCGACCGTGCTGAACTCAAAGCTACAGCGAAAAGGTTCGTCCTTGGCCAGGCGTAGGGACAGGCGCAGGTCGGACATTATCGATGAGAGTGTAAGTAGAGGGAGCTGAGGATGTCGTTAGTGGGTAAGGTCGCGCTCGTCACTGGGTCGACTACGGGGATCGGCTATGCGATAGCTACTGCGCTTCGCTCCGAAGGGGCAAGCGTCATGTTCAACGGCATCGAGGACGGGCAGCAAGGCCGCGCGATCGTCGGCGCGCTGTTGCCCCACGAGAAAGGCCGGGCAATGTACTGGGCCGCCGACGTTTCGCAATCCGATCAAGTTGCAGGAATGATCGCGGAGACGCAGAAGCAGTTCGGGCCTATCGATATCCTCGTGAACAATGCGGGCATTCAACATGTATGCAGCATCGAGGATTTCCCACCGGACATGTGGAACAGGATCATTGCAGTAAACCTGTCTTCCGCGTTCTGGACGACGCAGCTGGTTCTGCCCGGCATGCGGGATCGCGGCTGGGGGCGCATCATCAACATCGCTTCCGCTCATGCTCTGACTGCCTCGGTCAACAAATCTGCCTACATCGCGGCCAAGCACGGGCTGCTCGGGCTGACCCGGGCAACGGCCATCGAAACGGCGGAAACGGGGATTACCTGCAATGCAATTTGTCCAGGCTGGGTACGTACCCCGCTCGCTGAGCGGCAGATCGAAGCGTTCGCCCAGTCCGAAGGGCTTGGTCTTGAAGAGGCAGCCACCGCCTTGGTGAAGGTTCGTCAACCCAGCGGCACGTTCGTCGACCCGGAAGATCTCGCCGGTCTGGCGCTGTTCCTCTGCAGCAAGGCGGCTCACCAGATGACGGGCTCCGCGCTGTCCATGGACGGCGCCTGGACCGCCCAATAACCCTCGTGCCCAACCCGGAATCGTCACTGCGGCGCGTCGCTACAGGCGTTCGTGCCGGTGCACTTTTGAAATAGGATCGCAGATGACGAAAGTAATCATCAGTTGTGCCATTACCGGATCGATTCACACGCCGTCGATGTCGCCGCATCTTCCCGTCACGCCCGAGGAGATAGCGCAATCTGCCCTTGAGGCTGCGGAAGCAGGAGCCGCGATCGTTCACCTTCATGCCCGAAACCCTATGGATGGCAGGCCAGACCAATCTCCCGAAGCGTTCGAGCCGTTCCTGCGGGTCATCAAACAGTCCTCGAACGTCGTCATCAATCTCACAACGGGCGGATCACCCTACATGAGTGTCGAAGAGCGGGTGCGACCGGCCCGCGTATGGCGGCCCGAGGTGGCTAGCCTCAACATGGGCAGCATGAACTTCGGGCTGTTTCCCATGTTGAATCGCTATAAGAGCTTCAAGCATCAGTGGGAGCCGGAGATGCTGGAAGGCAGCCATGATCTGGTGTTCAGGAACAGCTTCAAGGATATCCGCTTCGCGCTCGAAACGCTCGATGCCACCGGTGCTCGCTATGAATTCGAATGCTACGACACGAGCCACCTGCACAATCTTCACTATTTCTGGCGAGAGGGCCTGGTCCGTGCGCCGCTCTTCATCCAGACATGCTTCGGCCTGTTGGGCGGGATCGGTGCCCACCCCGAAGAGGTCCTGCACATGAAGCGTACCGCCGACAGGCTATTCGGAGACAATTACCAATGGTCGGTCTTGGCGGCAGGCCGTAATCAGATGGCGGTCATGGCGCAGGCTGCTGCCCAAGGCGGCCATGTTCGCGTCGGGCTGGAGGACAATCTCTGGCTGGACAAGGGCGTGCTGGCGCCGTCCAACGCTTCCCAGGTGGAGAAGGTGAGGCAAATCGTCGAGGGTCTCGGAAGGGAAATCGCAACGCCCGACGAGGCCCGTGCCATCCTCGAACTGAAAGGTGGGGACAACGTCGGCTTCTAGGGCGTAAACTCATAAATAAGTTTACGCCCTAGGCCGCGTGGAAGACGTAAGGTCATCACTTGCGGACGGCGGCCGGGTGCGAACCGCCGCAACTGCCTGAAGCGCTCAAGTGCCGGGCGAGCAGGGCGCGGCTTGCACCAAACTCCTTCGATGCACCTTGGCGTTCAATCGGATTCATGAAGCCCCGGCAGGGCGGCGACCTCGGCTGGTGAGAGGCTTCTCTTCTACCTGCACCGTTCGTTGCTGCCAGGTTTTGGCCCGATTTAAAGAAAGCGACCGGAATGAGAATGTCGGCCGGGCAAGCGCCGATTGCGATGAAAAACGCGTCGCGACCGTTGCCGCCGGGCTTCCGTGTTCGTCAGGTCGTAGGCTCCATCGCTTTCATGGATGCAAGGAAGCGTTCGGTCTGGCCGCCATCGACAAGCAAATCGACGCCGGTGATGAAGCTGGCCTTCGAGGAAGCCAGGAATTCGATGGCATGAGCGACTTCTTCCGGACGACCGGGCCGGCGGATCGGAGCGTTCTCGATCATGGTGGCCATCATCGGCGTCTTGGACATTTCCAACAGCGCCATGGGTGTTTCGACTATCCCGGGTGAAACCGACACGATGCGAGTACCTCTTTCGCCGAAAGCCATCGCTCTATTCTTGGCCAGGAGCTGCACTCCACGCTTCGAAATGGAGTAGGCGACCTGTGGATCGTCGGTGAGGTCGAGCAGGCGACTGACGTCTGCCCGGCTCGCGACTGTCTCGATCCTGTCGTCGAGCACATTGCCAAGAACGGTTCCTCCGCTGGACGATACCAGGACCACCGCGCCGCCTTCAGCAAGCCTCGGCTGAACCCAATCCAGAAGCTCGATCGATACGCCCAGATTGACGTCAAGGACTGCCTCTCCATCCGCCATGCATCCGGATACGGCTGCACAGTGGATGAGCGTATCCAGCAGGCGACCGCCCAAGGCCTTCGAAAGTCCTCCCAGGAAGTAGGGATCGGCTATGTCGACGGCGAAAGCATGAACTTCGGTCAGGGCGCCCAGCTCGCGGGCCAGCGTGTCAAGCCGGTCTCCGGGCCTATCGATCAGAAGGAGGCTTCTGTGCTGTGCCGCGAATAATCGGGCGACGGCGCTACCCATGCCACCGGCCGCGCCCGTGATGACGACAACGCCTCTAGATGAAGTCTGGCTTACTGGGTCGTGCACGGATAATTCCTTGCTGTTGAACGTGTGAACGGACATCCCAGCTACGGAGCGCGAGGCGGTTCTATGAGCGACCGTTGCCATCAGATCGCTCATCGACCAGAAGGTGCCCCAGTTCCGCTGTAGAGCGGTCATGAAGCCGGTGGGCACATCGTAAGCGGTGAGCCGGCACGGCATGGCCGATGCCGGCTCGTTGCACCCAAGAAGATCCCGGGAGACCGGTCTGATCCCCACTTGCCGTCTTAAAATTAGACCGTAGTCACGGGACCAAACCGGAGTCCGTCAGGTCATGCCTCTGCTTTCTGTGTAGCGGGCGAGAGCAGGAAGTCCTCCAGCTTGGGCGCGCGCATCAGGTGCCACTGATCGACGAGCGGATAGGGCCAGGAGAGGTAGATCCTTTTCTTGCTGTTATTGTAGTAGCTGTCTGCCTTGGGATGGGTCCAGATCATGATCTTCATGCGTTCGTCGATCTGGTCGTTCCAGGCGTCGAATGCTTCCTGGCGGGGCTCCATCGCCACGACGTCCTGTCGGACCATCGCATCGAGGCACTCGATGATATAATGGATCTGTGCTTCGGAAACGATGTTCTGTCCAGCCGCATGGTTGGGCGCGGTATTGGGCCCGGTCGTGTAGAAGAAGTTGGGATATCCCGGAACCGTGACACCGGCATAGGCGCGGGCTTCCTCTTCGCCCCATTCCTCGTTCAGGCTACGTCCGCCGCGACCCCGCACGCGCAGGGACCCCAGCATGTTGCGCAAGTTGAAGCCCGTCGCGAGGGCCAGCACCTCGGCTTGATGACGGGTGCCGTCCTTCATCACCACGGCGTCTGCTTCTATATGATCGATCGGCTGGGTTTCCAGGGTGACGTTGTCCCGCTTCATCGCGGCGAGCCAACCTTCGTCCTGGAGAATGCGCTTGGAGAAGATCGGATGATCGGGGACGAGCTTTTCCAGCAGGTCCGGCCGATCAGCCAGGGAGGTTTGCAGGTGGTGCAGCGCGTATTGCCGCATCGCCTCGTTGTGCGCCGAAACGGACAGATCCTGCTCGGGCCAGTCGGGGTCCTTGAGCACATTGGGGAACAGGCCATCGCTTGCGAACCAGTATACGCGGAAGCGGAACCATTCCTTGTAGTGGGGAATGTGGCGCAGTGCGAACTTGACGCCTTCCGTGACCGGTTTACCCACTTCGGGGTTGCGCATCAGCCAATGACGAGAGCGCTGGCAGATCGTCAGGTGATCGACGATGGGTGCCAATGCAGGTGCAAGTTGATGACCGCTCGCGCCGGTGCCGATCATGACCACGCGCTTGCCGGTGAGATCGACCGACGGATCCCAGTCGGCCGTGTGCATCGCCGGTCCGGCAAAGTCCGCGAGGCCAGGGATGTCGGGCATGGCCCAGCGGTTGATTACGCCGTGCGCGTTGATCACGGCATTGGCGGCGATGATCCCCGGCTCCTCGTTCCGCGTCTGTACCGTGACGTGCCAGAGCTGCTGGTCGTCCTGCCACTCGCAGGAAAGCACACGGGTCTCGAAGAGCGTGCGCTCGCGGACGCGGTATTTTCTGGCGACATTCAGGAAGTAGTCCTGCATGTCGTGACCCTTGGGGTGGTAGTGGTTCCACTCCGTATTGATCTCGAAAGAGAAGGAGTAGAAATGGCTGGGCGTATCGACGCCCACGCCTGGATAGCGATTTTCGTACCAGGTGCCGCCGACATCGGCATTCTTCTCCACGATCACATGATCGTAGCCGGCTTCCTCCAGCTTGATGCCGGCCAAGATGCCGGTCATCCCCGCACCTATTACGAGCACTTTGAAGTTGGCGGGAGGCGTCGGTCGGCCGGCAATCTCGCGGCGCGGCGGCGGCAAGTCGAAGCCCATCTGCTCCATGAGAAGCGGGATGTAGCGATCCTCCACCGCTTC
>CALMPB010000246.1 GCA_937871985.1 uncultured Burkholderiaceae bacterium | reverse complement strand
CAACATGGGCGCTATCGAGAAGGGCGTGCGCGGCTTGGCCAACGTCGGCAAGGCCGCGGCCTCGGCTATCCCGCAGGCCGGCGGCGCGCTCTGGCGGGTTGGGCAGGCCGGGGCGGAAAACTTGGCTCCGCTGCTGGATCCGCTGGCGGGTACGCTGTTGCCTGAAAACCCATTGCGCCGCCTGGCCGCCGGTATGGGCGATCTCGGCCGTGCAGGCGAAGCATCCGCAAAGGGCCTCATGCCGCAGGCCGCGGGCAATATCGAAGCGGGCGTTTATTCTGGCGTGCAGTCGCTGGTGACGATGGGCCTGACGCTGCCCGCCAGCATCGTGACGGGCAATCCCGCACCCACTCTCTATGGTATGTCCGCCATCACGGGCGGCCAAGCATACGGCCAGGCGCGTGACGCGGGACTCGATCCCTACCGGGCGCTGATGTTCGGGACGTCGCAGGCCGCTATCGAGTACGCCACGGAACGCATCCCTGTCGGTCGCTTCCTGCATGACATGAAGGCCGGCACGCCGCTCTGGAATATGCTGCTGCGCCAGGTTTCGGCCGAAATACCGGGTGAGCAGGTGGCGACGGCGCTGCAGGACCTGAACGAATGGGCAGTGCTGAATCCGGAAAAGCCTTTTTCCGACTATCTCGCGGCGCGTCCTGACGCCGCGGCGCAGACCCTGGTGGCGACCATTGTGGCATCGGGCGGCGCGGTGGGCACGGTACAGCTGGCGAACACCGCCGCGGATCGGCTGGCGGGCCGCACGGTGCGAGCCGAGCGCGCCCAGCTCGACGGTCAAGTGTTGGCGGAACTGGACGCCACCGCGGCGGCGTCCAAGCTGCGGGCGCGCTCACCGGAAGATTTCCAGGCTTTTGTGAAGCAGGCCATGGCCGACGGCCCTGTGCAGGACGTCTACATCCGCGCCGAAGATCTCGCGCAGTCTGGCGTGGACGTGGCACAGCTCGCTCAGGCGTCACCGGCCGTGGCGGCGCAGTACGAGCAGGCACTGGCGACAGGCGGGGACGTGCGCATTCCAGTGGACGAGTACGCCACGCGCGTCGCGGGCACGGACCTGTCGCAATCCATGCTGCCGTACTTGAAGACCGATCCGGCCGGGATGACCCAGGCCGAGGCCCAGGAATTCATGCAGAACAGGGGCGAGCAACTGCGCGCTGAGGTCGAGCAGGTCATGGCCGAGCGTGAGACAGACGCCCCGTTCAAGGAGTCCAAGGATCTGGTCGAATCGGAATTGATGACCCAGCTGGAGCAGGCCGCCCGATTCACGCCTGACGTGAACCGGGCCTACGCCGGCATGATGTCCAATTTCTATGCCGTGCAAGCGGCGCGCCTGGGCGTGACGCCGCAGGAAATGTATCAGCGCTATCCGGTCAAGATCCGGGCCGAGGGCTTTGGGCAGCTGGACCAAAGCGCGCCTGCGCCACTGGAAACTCCGGCGTTCAAAACGTGGTTCGGCGACAGCAAGGCCGTCGATGCGCAAGGCCAGCCGCTCACCCTATATCACGGATCGGAGACGGCAGGATTCGATACCTTCAATCCGGGCACTGCTGGGCTATTCTTCACCACTTCCCGGCTGATGGCGTCGCAGTATGCTGGATCGCGCGCGGAGGCGCGCGCGGGTGAGCACACCCCCAGCATCTACCATGCGTACCTGAAGATTGAAAACCCCTATGAGGTCGATTGGGGCGGTCGTGACTGGAACAAGGGAGAAGGGCAGTTCAGCACCACGGACGACGTCGCCCGTTTTGCGAAAGAGCAAGGCTATGACGGTGCCATCATCCGGAACGCGAAGGATGCCGCGACGGATAATTACAGTCATGTCGTGGCGGATATCTTCGTCCCCTTCGATTCCAAGCAGGTGAAATCGGCGACGGAGAATCGCGGCACTTTCGATGCCAACGATCCGAACATCTTGAATCAGTCGGAGCGCGGCGGCTACAACATCGACACGCGAACGATTTCGCTGCTGAAAAATGCAGACCTGTCGACCTTCCTGCACGAGTCGGGCCATTTCTACTTGGAAGTGCTGGCCGACATCGCGGGCCAGGCCGACGCGCCGGCCGCCGTACGGGATGACGTTCAGAAGCTGATGGACTGGTTCGGGGTGCAGGACCTAGCCGCCTGGAACGCGCTCGACTTGGAAGCCAAGCGCCCGCACCACGAGCAGCTGGCGCGCGGCTTCGAGGCGTATCTCTTCGAAGGCAAGGCGCCCGCCCCGGAACTGCAGGGCTTGTTCCAGCGATTTCGCGCTTGGATGCTCGCCGTCTACCGCTCGCTGTCGGCGCTGAACGTGGAACTGTCGGATGAGGTCCGCGGCGTCTTCGACCGCATGCTGGCATCCACGGAGCAGATCCGGGAAGCCGAGACTATGCTTGATTACAAGCCAGCTTTCACGTCGGCGGAGCAGGCCGGCATGACGCCGGAAGAGTGGGCGCAGTACCAGGCCCTTGGCCTGGAGGCGACCCAGGACGCCGTGCAGCAGCTAGAGGCCCGCAGCATCCGCGATATGAAGTGGCTGTCGGGTGCGCGCAGCCGCGTGATCGCCCAACTGCAGCGAGAGGCAGCCGACCGGCGCAAGACCGTGCGCAAGGAGGTCGAAGCCGAAGTCATGGCAGAACCGGTAAACCAAGCCAAGACCTTCATGAAGCGCGGCGTGGATCCGGTGACTGGCGAACCAGTGAGCGGTCCTACCAAGCTGCAAATCAGCGCCCTGGAGGATCTGTACGGCGCCGAAGGGGACCGATATGCAACGCTCGATTGGTCCAAGTTGGGCTACGGCAAGTACGGCATGCTTGCCGAGGACGGGCTAAACCCGGACATCGTTGCCGATCGGTTCGGGTACGAGTCCGGGGACGGGCTGGTGCGCGCGGTGCTGGCGGCCGAGGACCCGCGCGCCAAGATCGATGCCTTGACGGACCAGCGCATGCTGGAGCGCTACGGTGATTTGACGGATGCTCAGAGCATCGCTCGTGCGGCCGATGAGGCGGTGCACAACGAGGCGCGCGGCCGCTTCATCGCGACCGAGGTAAACGCGCTGCAGCGCGCCCTGGGCCAGCGCCAGGTGCTGGCCCGTGCGGCGCGGCAGTTCGCTGAGGCGACCATTGCGCGCCTGCGCATCCGCGACGTGCGGCCCAGCCAGTGGGTCGTGGCCGAAGCGCGCGCCGCGCGCGCCGCCGAAACGGCGCTGCGCAAGAACGACTTGCAGGGCGCAGCGGTCGAGAAAAAGCGCCAGCTCGTGAACAACTATGCCGCACGGGCTGCGCAGGCGGCCCAGGCCGAGATCGAGAAAGACCTCAATTACATGAAGCGCCTGTCGGGCTCGACTTCGCAGTCCGGCATGCGGGGGGAATCCCTGGCGCAGCTGAACGCGCTGCTGGAGCGGTTCGACCTGCGCAGCAGCATGTCCTTGCGCCAGATCGACGCTGCCAAGACGCAAAGCCTGGCCGAGTTCATCGCCAGCGAGTCGGAGCGTCTGGACGCGGTCATGCCCGACCTGCCGGCCTATATCCTCGATGAGGGTTTCCGCCGACACTACAAGGACATGTCCGTCGAGGAGTTCCGGGGCCTGGTCGACAGCGTGCGCCAGCTCGCCAACCTGGCGCGGCGCGAACAGAAGATGTACACCGCGCTGCGTGACATGTCGTTCGACGAAGAGCGCGGCGCGATCCTGGCGCGTTTGCGCGAATTCAACCCGAAGGCTTTCGACGAAGCTGGCGACCCGCTGGCGCGTGAACCGGAATTTGTCCCCAATATTCGCAAGAGTGTGGCCAAGTTGGGGGATGGATTCTCTGGCGAGTTCCTGAGCGCCGAGACGATCCTCGATATTCTGGAGGGCGGAAAGTTCGGCCAGGTGCATGAATCCTTGTTCGGGCGAATGAGTTCACGTGCAAACTGGAAGGCCACACGGATGGAGAAGGTCTACCGCGATCTGAAACCGCTCTTCAAACAGTGGAACATCAAGGAGCGGCGCGACTACGGGCGCAAGGGCATCGTAGTGCCGAGCATCGGCACCAGTATCACGCGCGAGAACGCCCTGGTGGCGGCGCTGCTGTATGGCAACGCCGACGGCCGCAAGCGCCTGGAGAACTACGGCTGGAACGACAACCGCATGCAAGGCGTGCTCGATGTCCTGGACGAGCGTGATTGGAAGCTCGCGAATGCGATCTGGGAGCAATTCGACACGAAGCTCTGGCCCGAGCTGGAGGCGCTGAACAAGCGCACGCGTGGCAAGGCGCCGCCGAAGGTGGAGGCGCTGCCGTTCCCCACGAAGTACGGCGAGGCCCGCGGCGGCTACTTCCGGCTTAAGTATGACACCGACCTGGACGAGCGAGCGCACCGCTTCGACGAAGGCGCGGCCGTGCGGGAGTTGCTGGGCGGTGGCATGGGCATGGCGGCGAAGACCAATCAGGGCGCCAGCACGCAGCGCAAGGACGGTGTCGTCATGCGCCCGCGCTTGGACCTAGGCGTCTTCGTCGAGGCAGTCAACGAGACGGTCCACGACCTTGCGTTGCGTGAAGCCGTGGCCGACACGATGCGCCTGCTCAACGACAAGGGTATCCAGACGGCAATCAAGTCGTCCGTCGGCGTGCCGGCATATCGGGCGCTGGTGAACCGCGTGCGTGAGGTTGCAGCGCCGCCGCGTAACCCCTCCGGGTTCATCGAGAAGATCCTCGCCAGCGCCCGCCGCAACACCATTGTGGTGCTGATGTCGGGGGTCAAGACGGCGCTGCAGAACGTGGTGGGTCTCGTGCCCGCGCTCACGCGGGTGAACGCCGGCAGTATCGGCTTGGAAATGGCGCGGTTCTATAGCTCGGCGATGGCAGAGCGGTATCGCTTCACCATGGAAAACTCGGAGTACATGCGCCACCGGTACCAGAATTTCGACCGTGATCTGAACGACATGGCCGCCAAGCTGACGGTCAAGGGCCGGCTGCTGCCCGACACGGCGACCATGCTGGCGCTGATGGGGCTGGTGGACCGCGGCGTGTCCGTGCCGCTGTGGAATGCCGCTTTCAAGGATGGCATGGCTCAGTTCAACAACGACAATGTCAAGGCGGCCGACTACGCCGACCATATCGTGCGCCAGACGCAGGGCAGCGGCCGCGACGTGGATCTACCGAAAATCATGTCCGGGCACGGTGGGTACGGCCAGCTGAAGCGCCTATTCACGATGTTCTACAGCTACTTCAATAGCCAGTTGCAAATGCTGGTGCGCGCCGGCGCGATCGCGAAGCGCGAGGCCGCAAGCAACCCGGGCGCGGCGATCGCCAAATTCACGGTGCAATTCGTCATGATCGCGGTGCTGCCGGCGATCCTCACCGAAATGATGATGGGCAATGGCGGGGACGATGAGGACGACGACAAGCTGGCAAAGCGCTACGCCCGGGCGCTAGCCATGTATGGCGCGGGCATGTTCCCGATCATCCGGGATATCTCGTCCTACACCTGGTCCGTCTTCGACACCGACGCCTATAACTTTGGCTACAAGATCAGCCCTGTGCAGTCGGCGGGGGAGGGAGTCGTCAAGGGTATCCAATCGTTGGGCGATATCGTGGCCGGAGAGGGCGACATCGTTGATACCAAGAACGCAATTATGGGGACAAGCTTTGCTTTCGGCTTGCCGGGCAAGCTGATTTCAGATTTCGTGGCGGGTGCGAATGCCTGGATGAGCGGTGATGCTGGACCGGAAGCGTTGCTGTTAGGCGCGCCTCGGCGGTAGTGCGGCGGGTGCGCATACTAGAGCGATAGGCTCTGAGAATTGGCGCGTACCGTGAGGACGCCCCAATGACTATCAGTTCCAACACCCGGAAGGCAGGGCCATTCCTCGGCAACGGGTCAACAACCGAATTCCCCTTCACCTTCAAAGTCTTCAAAAAGCAAGACGTGAGGGTGACGCTGACCTTCCCGTCCGGCACCGACCAGGTCATCGTGCTGGATTCGGACTACTCAATCGTCCTGAACTCGAATCAGGATGCCAATCCCGGTGGCGTCATCATCTACCCTCGGCTGGGTGAACCGTTGCAGGTTGGCTACAGGCTCACTGCGACCGGCGGGCTGGCGCTCGCCCAGCCCACGGACATCCAGAATTCGGGCGGCTTTTACCCGCAGGTGATCGAGGATATGTCGGATCGCTCGACGATCCAGATCCAACAGTTGGCCGAGATCCTGGGGCGAACGCTTCAGTTCTCCGTCGCCGATCCTGGGGCCGGGTATGTGCTGCCCCCTCCGGACGAGCGCGCCAACAAGATGCTGGGGTTTACCGACACTGGCGCGCCTACGGCTGTTATTCCGGCATCAGGTAGCGCGGCGGAGGTCGCGCTCGCGCTGGCAAGCTTTATCGGGGCGCTGGCAAGCACCATCACCACAGAACTGGGTGACGCCTTGGTTGGCGTCAAGCAGCCCCAGGCCAACGCCTTCGCCATCACCCAGCACTTCCACAATCTATTCACGCAGACGCCGTTCCACTACCACGCGATCGGCGATGGCGTGGTGGACGATACCGTTGCGATAAACAACA
>CALMPB010000245.1 GCA_937871985.1 uncultured Burkholderiaceae bacterium | reverse complement strand
ACCAGGTGGAAGGGCTCTGGATCGCCGAGGACATCTCGTTCGCCGACCTGAAGGGCGTGTACACCGATTTCCTGCGCTGCTTCTTTGAAACCGACGACCTGGCCGTGCGTTTCCGCCCGTCGTTCTTCCCGTTCACGGAACCGTCCGCCGAAATCGACATGATGTTCACCTCGGGTCCGAACCGCGGCCGCTGGCTGGAGATTTCGGGCTCGGGCCAGGTGCATCCGCAAGTGGTGCGCAACTTCGGCCTCGATCCCGAGCGCTACATCGGCTTCGCCTTCGGTTCCGGACTCGAGCGCCTGACCATGTTGCGCTACGGCGTCAACGATCTGCGCCAGTTCTACGAAGGCGATTTGCGCTTCCTGCGCCAGTTCAACGAATAACAGACGGCTAGATCATGCAATTTCCCGAATCCTGGCTGCGTACGCTGGTCAATCCTCCGATCGCAACCGACGAACTCGCGCACCGGCTCACCATGGCCGGCCTGGAAGTCGAAGACACCGTGCCGGCCGCGCCCGCGTTCACGGGCGTGGTCGTCGCGCACATCGTCGAGATCGCCCCGCACCCCGACGCCGACAAGCTGCGCGTCTGCCAAGTCGATGATGGCTCCGGCGCGCTGCTGCAGATCGTCTGCGGCGCGCCCAATGCGGCTGCCGGCCTGAAGGTGCCGCTGGCCCGCGTCGGTGCCGAATTGCCCGGCGGCATGAAGATCGGCGTGGCCAAGATGCGCGGCGTGCAGTCGTCGGGCATGCTGTGCTCGGCGCGCGAACTGGGCCTGTCGCAAGACCACGCCGGCCTGCTGGAGCTGCCGGCCGATATGGTGCCGGGCCAGTCGATCCGCGAAGCGCTGGACCTGGACGACACGCTCTTCACGCTGAAGATGACGCCCAACCGCGCCGACTGCCTGTCGATCCTGGGCGTGGCGCGCGAAGTGGCCGCGCTGACCGGCGCGCCGCTGTCGGTGCCGACTGCCAAAGCCGTGCCCGTGACGCTGGACGAATTGCGTCCCGTCAGGATCGAGGCGCCCGACCTGTGCGGCCGCTTCGGCGGCCGCGTGATCCGTGGCGTGAACGCCCGGGCGCAGACCCCGGCGTGGATGAAGACGCGCCTGGAGCGCGCCGGCCAGCGTTCGGTGTCGGCGCTGGTGGACATCTCCAACTACGTCATGCTGGAACTGGGCCGTCCTTCGCACGTGTTCGACCTGGACAAGATCCATGGCGACCTGTCGGTGCGCTGGGCGCGCGAAGGCGAGACGCTCGAGCTGCTGAACGGCCAGACCGTCACGCTGGATTCGAAGGTCGGCGTGGTGGTGGCCGGCGATCAGGTCGAGAGCCTGGCTGGCATCATGGGCGGAGAGGCCACCTCGGTCACGCTCGACACGCAGAACATTTACCTGGAAGCCGCGTTCTGGTGGCCGCAATCGCTGGCCGGCCGCGCGCGCCGCTTCAAGTTCAGTTCCGAGGCCAGCCATCGCGGCGAGCGCGGCGTGGACTTCGCCACGATCCCGCAGCACATCGAATTCATCACGCGCCTGATCGTCGACATCTGCGGCGGCCAGGCCGGTCCGCTGGACGACCAGATCGTCAACCTGCCCAAGCGCGAGCCGGTGCGCATGCGCCTGGCGCGCTGCCACCGCGTGCTGGGCGTGCCCGTCACGCAGGCCGAAGTCGCCAAGATCTTCGGCAGCCTGGGGCTGGAATTCACGCTCGATGGCGATGACTTCATCGTCACGCCGCCGTCGTATCGCTTCGACCTCGAGATCGAGGAAGACCTGATCGAAGAAGTGGCCCGCATCTACGGTTTCGAGAACATCCCCACGGTGCCGCCGCTGGCGCGCGCCAAGATGTTCTCGCAACCCGAAGTGCGCCGCGGTCCGCACGCGCTGCGCCGCCTGGCCGCCGCGCAGGACTACCAGGAAGTCGTCAACTACAGCTTCGTCGAAGCCGAGTGGGAGCGCGACTACGCCGGCAACGACACGCCGGTCAAGCTGGTCAACCCGATCGCCAGCCACCTGTCGGTGATGCGGTCTAGCCTGATTGCCGGCCTGGTGGCCAACATCCGCCACAACGCCAACCGCAAGCAGACGCGCGTGCGCCTGTTCGAGCTTGGCCGCGTCTTCGCTCGCGATGACGCCGCGCAGGACGGTCCGCTGGAAGTGGCCGGCGTGCGCCAGCCGCTCAAGCTGGCGGGCGCCGCCTGGGGCCCGTCGGTGGAAGAGCAGTGGGGCGTGCCCACCCGACAGGTCGATTTCTTCGACGTGAAGATGGACGTCCAGGCGTTGTTCGGCGCTCGTGGCGCGCGCCTGCGCTTCGAAGCGGCGGCCCATCCCGCGCTGCATCCGGGCCGCAGCGCCCGCGTCACGCTGGACGGCAAGCTGGTCGGCTGGATGGGTGAACTGCATCCGCGCTGGGCGCAACAGGCCGATCTGGCACACGCGCCGGTGGTGTTCGAGCTGGACGTGGACGCTCTGTCCGAAGGCGAACTGCCGCAGGTGCGCGAACTGTCGCGCCAACCGGTGGTGGTGCGCGACCTGGCCCTGTGGGTCGACGCGCCCGTGACGGTGCAGTCCATGCTGGACACGGTGGCGGCGACGGTCAAGGCCGATCCGCAACTGGCCGTGGTGCAGGACGTGCGCCTGTTCGACGTCTGGCGCGAAAAGGCCCAGGGCGACCAGCCCGTGGCCGAGAAAAGCCTTGCGTTCCGTTTCTGGCTACAGGACACTGAGGTCACACTGGACGAAGCCCGGGTGGCCGATTGCCTGGCGCGCATCAAGGACGCTTTGGTCAGTGCCCACGGCGCGCGCCAGCGCGCTTGAACCATGGGGAACAGTATGCTTGCCGAGCCGCGCACCCTGACCAAGGCCGAGCTGGCCGAGCTGCTCTTTGAGCGGGTCGGCCTGAACAAACGCGAAGCCAAGGACATCGTCGACACGTTCTTCGAAGAAATCCGCGACGCCCTGGCGCGTGGCGATTCCGTCAAGCTCTCGGGCTTCGGAAATTTCCAGGTGCGCGACAAGCCGCCGCGCCCGGGGCGCAACCCCAAGACCGGCGAGACCATCCCCATCGCCGCACGCCGTGTGGTCACGTTCCACGCGAGTCAGAAACTCAAGAGCGTGGTGGAGCAGGCCGTTCCCACAGCGCCCGACGCCGAGGAGTGATACGCTTTGTCGGTAATTGTTATCGGCTCTCGACGCATCGCGGCATAGAATTCTCTTATGACACGTACCGAATCCACCGTTACCTTACCGCCCATTCCCGCCAAGCGTTACTTCACCATCGGTGAAGTCAGTGAGTTGTGCGGAGTCAAGCCGCATGTCCTGCGGTACTGGGAACAGGAATTCACGCAGCTCAAACCGGTGAAGCGGCGCGGCAACCGTCGTTACTACCAGCATCACGAAGTGCTGCTGATCCGTCGCATACGCTCCTTGCTGTACGAGCAAGGCTTCACCATCAGCGGCGCGCGCAACCGCCTTGGCGATGCCCGCGACACGCCGCACGACCAGGACGCGGCGGTGCGCCTGAGCGGCGCCGAGATGCAGGCCCTGCGCACCGAGCTGGGCAATGTGTCGGCGATGCTGGGCGAGGCGCTTGGCACGGCGGCGCCCACTGCGGGCGGCAATACGGTGAGCGCCAACGCCTCGGCTTGAGCCGCGGCGGCCGATCGCTCGCCCGTCTCTTCACGTTGATGTTCCGGGCCACGTGCGTTGCCATCAATCGCGGCGTGCGTGAACCGCGATGACAGCAAGGTAAGCCAGTCGCATAAGCGCAGTCCATCGCTTGTTTCAGTCTGACTTCAGTATCTCGCGTGCCATGCGCGAGCCTTGCCTGCGGGTGCCGCGGGCAGCGCGTGCGGCACGCGGAATTTTTCCAGTATTCAGCACTTTTTTTGCACCAATGCGTGCAAACAATTTTTAGGTCTGCTATACTCTTTTTCTTTCGGGGCGTAGCGCAGCCTGGTAGCGCACTTGCATGGGGTGCAAGGGGTCGCGAGTTCGAATCCCGCCGTCCCGACCAGCAATACCCTAGGGGGTTAGTGATAGTAATCACTAACCCCCTTTCTCATTCTGGGGACTTTTGCGGGGACTTCCCCGTTAAAGCCGCCCCTCGCTTGAGCACCGGCCGGACTGCGCGTGTCGGTTGCCGCGATGCGATTTGCATACTCGATCAGCTTGGTCAGCTCGGCCGCCGAGTAGTGCGAAGTGATACTTCCATCGGTGTGGCCCAGCAGTGCCTTGCGATCCTCCTCCGGTACGTCAGCGGCGCGCAGTCGTCGCCCGAAGGTGTGTTTCAGATCATGCACGCGGACACGTCCAAAGCCTGGATGCGCTGGGACGCCGTGCGACGTCTTCCAGTTTTCCGCGGCGCGCTTGCGTGCACTGCGCCAGGCCGTGTCGTTCATCCTGTGCAGCGCGCGGCCCTCGTAGGGAAACACCCATTCGGGATCCAGGCCGCGCTGCTTGCGAATGATTGACCTGGCCACGTCGTTCAGCACCACCAGGCGCTCCTCGCCGTTCTTGACGCCCGAATCTTCGAACCGCCCGCCAAAGTCAGCGGGGATCAGAAAGACGCTGGTTTCCAGCTCGGGCACCTTGATTTCCCACTCCCATCGCAGTTTGCAGACCTCCTGCTCGCGGCACCCGGTATTCACCTTGTATAAGGCCATGGCCTGAAGGTGGGCGGGTAGCTCCTTGAACAGCATGGCCTGTTCCTCCCACGACAAGGGGTAGGGTTGCCGGCGCGATTTTTCACTTAGCATTTCGATCATGGGTACAACCGATAGCCAAGGCCTGCGGTCCTCGTCGCGCCATTTCCTGGCGCAGACGTTGAGCACCCTCATGACGCGCTGCAGCGCGATATTGATCGTCCGCGGTGCGCGGCCCAATTCCAGACGGTCCTCGATATAGGGCTGCAGGGCTTCGTCGTCCACTTCATCCAGGTACAGTTCACCGATGTACGGATCGAGCTGCTTGAGATAGATGCCGGTATGCCAAATTGATGGCTGCTGCGCATATTCCTTCAAATAGCGGGTCGCGGCTTCGCGGAAGGTGCGGCGGCCGTTGCGTTTCGCGGCTTGGGCCGCCTGGGCTTCGGCGATGCGCGAGAGGAGGAATTGCTCCGCGTCTGCGCGCGTGCTTGTGCCAGTGCTGCCTCGAATTCGGCCAACCCCGCGGACGACTTTGTCAATGTGCCAGAGGCCGTCTTTGAGCGTGAGGCCGGTGATTGTTTTTTGCCCCATAAGCTTGATGCTCCATTGCTATGGCGGCGCTCGCTGCGAGGGCTATCGTTGCCTGCAGGTGCTGCCTTGTCAATTGCCATACGCTCGGCATACTCGTCGGCGAAGCGATCGAGTTCTACGCGGTCGAAGGCGATTCCTTGTTTTCCGATGGTGATTTCACGCAGAAAAGGGCGTGCATCCTGGTTGAACACCCTGCGGCACATACCGAGGTAGGCGGGCGCTTTTCCCATCCGGATGAATCGAGGTTGAACGTCTGGCATTTATCGGATCCTCCTAAACGCCACGGTCCACCACCAGGGATGGCATCTCTGCCGCCAGTGCCGTTGATCTGCTCCCACCGTGCGCGAAACATGCGTGCGGCAGCGGCTCGTTGGCCTGCAGGGCGTGGACACGTCTGCGGCAGACGCATTTAGGCCCTCGCTGTTGGCCGGCACGTTCGTGTAATCGGTGGCATGCAGGCGTTCTATTTCAATCGAGCCGCTGGTGAGTGGACGTTTGCCGGATAGCTTGGCCGCAGGGGCGGAGCTAGTGTGGTCTGCCTTGGACTTCCCCGAACTGAAGTGCAGTACGATGGCGACGTCAGCGGAGGAGATATGTCTTCGAGAGTGCCGGTAACGCCGGAGGAGTACGCCCAACATTTGCGGGCGGAATTGGAGCGGGCTGGCATTTCGCTCAACGACAACGACCTCAGGGTGGTCTACATTCCTTTGGCTGATCGGTCTGGTCATCGTGACATCGCCGTTCCATTGGATGCGCCAGTATTGCTGTGCGACTGGATCCATCATCAAGAGCTCGCCCAGGCTAACGCTGCCGTCTCTCAGAGAATATTCTCTGTTCCACCGTTCGTTGAGTTGGGGTGGTGGCCAGGGGAGAAAGCGTAGGAGTTTCACGGTGTTAACTCCAGCCGCCAGTAGGTCGTGCCGCGAGTGCAGACACTCGGAGAAATACCGTGTTCATAGAGAGCCATCCTCTCTAGGGATCACGTCGCTAGTGTCGTTCAATACCCAGCGCAGGGCGGCGGCATAGTCGCCTTGGGCGGCGTCTAATGCGGCCATGATCTGCTTGCGGGATTTAACGCGGGGCCGCTCGCCCATAACCGCGGCTTGCTGGCGACTGCGCTGATGTGGCGTGGCGTTCTTGCCAGCCGCGACCAGCTCGGCCACCTTGGCGCGCTGTTCATCGGGTTTGAGCTTCACCAGTGCCTTGGCATGGGTGAGGGTGATTTGACCTGCCTCCGTAAGCACCCCTGTCAAGTAGACAGTGCCCGATAGAGATTCGGAGCGTGGGTT
>CALMPB010000244.1 GCA_937871985.1 uncultured Burkholderiaceae bacterium | reverse complement strand
TCGCTTAAAAAAATTCTTCGATAACGGTCGTTCAGGTCGTGCAGTGTCGAACAGAAATGCAGCAGCAGCGGCAATTGGCACGCAGACACAAGCTGCCGGTGGAACACACAATGGAACTGCTCCCACTGGCTTACGCCCGCGCCCTCCGCCTGTGCCCCGCGTTCCAGTTTGTTCAGGCGGTGCAACGAAGCCACGACCTGGCTTTCCCATTCATCGTCGCCCAGCCGGATTGACTCCCGCAGCGCAAAGCTTTCGAACTCGGAGCGTAGGCGCGTTACCTCGTTCAGATTACGCGGGGAAACCGGAACGACCCGATAGCCCCGCTGATCTTCGGTGGCGACGAAACCCTCGGCGCACAGGCGGGAGAGCGCCTCGCGCAATGGGCTGAGACTAATGCCGAACAACGCACGCAGCTCGTCCAGCCGAAGTTTAGACCCCGGAGCGAATTCGCCGCTGGCAATGCGTTCGCGCAGCAGCGACGCAACATTGCTGGCAAGTGTTTGCGAAGGGTCGAAGCTGGCGATTGGAGACATGGAAAACCCTAGGATGATCTTTCTTGACACTGATTATAAACGAATCTACATTAAATCGAAATTTTTAAATAAATCGAAATTAAAGGAAAAAATCGATGGGAATTGAAAATGTTGATAGAACCTTGCCGTCGAATCAGATGGTTTTCGAACTAAGACGGGACGAGCAAAAGTACGCGCTGTTCAAGCGGGACCTGGAAGCCACCATGGAGCATTACCGGCTCACTCCAGCAGAGCGCGACGCCTGGCGCAAGGTGGATATTGCCGCTTTGGGGGAAATGGGCGTGCACCCCTACTTCCTGCCTCAGATAAGCCGTTTATTCAAGGGCGGCGGGTACAACCACAACGATAGCGACGCCGCACAGCTTTATGCAGAAAAAATGGGTATTGCCCGCCAATCCGAAGGACACTGATAATGGCCCACCTTGTAGCTTCTCTAGGCATCGCCCACGCACCGGGAGTCACCGGCTGGATAGATCGGGCACCGCAAAACGAACAGAACGCAGTTCTTGCCGGCTACGCCGAATTCCATCGCCGCATGGAAGAACTCAAGCCGGATGTCGTCATTGGCGTCGCCAACGACCATCTGCTCAATTTCCCCATGAGCAATATTCCCGATTTTTGCGTAGGACTGGCCGATTCATGGCAAGGCCCGGCGCCATGGTTCAAAGACTGGCTGAATGTTCCCGACTACAAAATACAGGGGCACCACGAGCTTGGACGTGCCGTGGTGCGCGAGTCGGCCAGGGCCGGAATCAACCATGCCTTCGCCAACGAGCTGCTGTTCGACGACAACTGGTCGGTGCCGCTCATGTTCCTGTTTCCCCGCTACGACGTAAAGTTCGTGCCCATCCATATGAATCCTATCGTGCCTCCTGTGCCTTCGGCGGCGCGATGCCTGCAGGTCGGCGCTGAAATCGCCAAAATCGTCGAACAGTTTCCCTCGGATGAACGCATCGTCCTGATGACTACCGGCGGTCTTTCACACGACCCGGGAGGCCTGGACTACTTTACCGTTCATGAACAGTTCGACCGCTGGTTCATGGACCTGCTCGAAGAGGGCGATCTGGAGAAAGTCAAAGCCGAGCTTACCTTCGAGAAATTCCTGACCGGCGGCGACGGTGGCGCCGGAGAGCTCCTGGCCTGGCTGGTCGCCATGGGAGCCGCCGCCCACCACGGAAAGCCCCGCGCGGAAAGCGTATTTTACGTGCCTTCCGTTCCCATGCGCTGCGGCATGGGCGGCTCATATTGGGCCTTGTCCTGAAAGAGGCCGCCGTCATGAATTCCTCTTTCACAACGCTGCCGGCCGGTGCCCCGGAACACGCATTGACGTGTAGCAGTACCGCGCTTTTGCTCATCGATATGCAAAACGATTTCTGCGCCAAAGGTGGATACATCGACACCGTCATGGGCAAAGACGTCGGCGCCGCCGATGCAATCCGCAGCGCTGTCACCCGGTTACTGGACGCTGCGCGGGCCGGCGGCATACCCGTGATATGGATAAAGGCCGACTATTCCTTCCAGAGCATCCCCGCAGCCATGCGGAAAAAGCTGCAACAACGGGGCATCTCCGCGGTGTGCTGCGAGCCCGGCACCTGGGGCGCGGACTGGTTCTGCGTAAAACCCCAGCCTGGCGAAGCCATCGTCGTCAAGCACGCCTACAGCGGTTTTGCCGGGACGCAACTGGATGCCCTGCTGCGCCGGCAAAACATCGACACGCTTGTCTTTGCGGGCGTGCAGACCCAGGTATGCGTCGAATCGACGGTGCGCGAAGCGCACTCTCTAGGCTATATGCCGATCGTGGCGCAGGACGCTGTGGCATCGCACACGCCTGCGCTTCACGAGGCCAGCCTTGCCAATATCCGCTTTCTGTTCGGGGACACGTATCCGGTAGACACCATCGCCGCAGCCTGGGCCCGTCCCCTTTCCCCAACCCCAACGCATTGAAAAGAGCCTCTTATGCTACCTAACCGCATCAACGTAGACGTCATCCGCGACCGCATCGGCGCATATAGCGATCCCAATGTCAGCATGGATGAACGATACCGCATCTACGACGAACTCATCGGCTTCGTCCCTCCCCGTATCGAAGCCCGCGTGGCCGTAACCGGCGCCCTGGACCCAAAAATCGTCGATCTGCAGGAACAGATCCGCGAACACGGCATGTATCCCAAAAGCTTCGACGTCAAAACAGCACAGTTGATGCTGTTCGGCATGCTCCTGATAACGCTCAGTGACGCCGCGGTCTTGCATGGTATTGCCGCCCGGCGCGCCGGGGCCACGTGGGAAGAGCTTCAGGATGTCGTCAATCTGTGCTTTTTATTTCGCGGCCTGTCCGCGGCCAACAGAGGTGCCGAGATCATTGCCAATATCGCTCAGCACGAAGCCAGCAAAGAAACCAAAAAGGAAGATCAACCATGAAACGACGTTTACTACTTGGCGGCATTGTTGCCGCCCTCCTGGCAGGCACTCAGGCGAATTCGTGGGCCCAGGAACAGCCGCCTTTGCGCATCGGCGTCATTACCGAAATGTCCGGCCCTTTCGCCGACTACGGACGCCAGGTACAAACCACCATCAATGCGTTCATGAAGGAATACGGCGACACCGTCGCAGGGCGCAAGGTCGAGATACTGTATCGCGATACAACGGGCGCTAGCCCCGAGATTGCGCGACGCAGCGCGCAGGAGCTGGTATCCGTTCATCATGTGGATTTCCTTGCCGGATTCGGGCTGTCGCCCAACGCAATGGGCGCGGCCCCTATTGCAACCGCTTCGAAAACCCCCATGATCATCATGAACGCGGCGGCAACATCCAATATCGTTATGCGTTCGCCCTACATCGTGCGCGCCTCGTTCACCCTGCCCCAGGTTTCGGCTCCTCTGGCTGAATGGGCCGCAAAGAACAATATCAAAACCGTCTATACATTGGTATCCGATTACGGTCCCGGCATCGACTCCGAGAAAGCTTTCGTCAAGGCCTTCGAAGCGCACGGTGGAAAAATCGTCGGCAGCACCAGAGCCCCCATGGCCAACCCCGAGTTCGGCCCATATCTGCAACGGGCCAGCGACGCCAAACCCGATGCGATCTTTGCTTTCGTGCCGTCGGGCGACACTGGCGTGCAGTTTCTCAAAGCCTACGCAGAGCGCGGGCTGGAGAAAAGCGGCATCAAGCTGATCACCACCGGCGATATCACGGACGACGCCTTTCTTGACCGCATCGGCGATATCGCGCTAGGCCTGGTAACCAGCCATCATTATTCCATGGCGCACGACTCGCCCGAAAACAAGAAATTCATCGACGCTTATCAGAAGCTCTACGGCAAGGATGCCCGTGTCAATTTCTATATGGCCGCCACCTGGGACGGCATGGGGATGATGTACGAAATCGCCCGCCAATTGAAAGGCACTGGCAAGATCGATGGCGACAAAGCCATACAGATCGCCCGCTCCATGAAGATAATGAGCCCGCGCGGGCCGATCAGCTTCGACGAAAACAGGGACATCGTGCAAAACGTATACATCCGCCGAGTCGAAAAGCGCAATGGCCGCTTGTATAACATAGAATTCGCCACGATTCCAAGCGTCAAAGACCCCGGGAAATAGGCAAATGCACCCAATGTTGAACTTCATCGTAGTACTGATCGACGGCATGTCGTACGGTTCGCTGCTTTTTCTTCTGGCGATAGGCCTGTCGATCACTCTGGGTTTGATGGGTTTCGTCAATCTTACGCATACGGCTCTTGCCATGATCGGCGGCTACTTTGTGGTCAGCCTGTCCAGCCGGATGGGCTGGCCATTCGGCTGGTCGGTGCTGGCGGCAGTTGTTGCGACGACGGCGATCGGGATCGCTCTGGAGCAATCCGTTTTCCGCCTGGTGTACAAGCGCAATCCTTTGGCTCAGGTGCTGCTTACCATCGGAGTCATGATGATAATCAGCGCGGCGGTCACCTATCTGTGGGGTCCTTCATTGCAACTCATCCATATTCCCGATGCGCTCGCGGGACGCATGGCTGTCGGCCCGCTGACTTTTTCACGCTACCGGCTGCTGCTTCTGGGTATCAGCATAGTGCTGGTTGTCATGCTAAGCCTTGGTCTGGACCGCACACGATTCGGCACCATGATTCGCGCATCCGTGGACAACCAGAGGGTAGCCGCCGCCCTGGGCATCCCCATCCAGAAGGTGTTCATGGCCAGCTTTGCCATCGGCACTGCCCTGGCTGGCCTTGGCGGCGCGCTTGGCGTCGAAGCCCTGGGGCTGGACCCAGCCTTCGCCGTCAAATACCTGGTTCTGACACTGCTTGTCGTGGTTGTCGGGGGAGCGGGCTCAGTCATAGGCACTTTCATTGCCGCCATGGTCCTGGGCGTGCTGGACATAGCCACAAAATACTATATTCCCGCCCTCGGATCCTTTGCCATGTACGGAATAATGGTACTCATACTTATGGTTCGTCCGCAGGGCATACACGGCATACGCAGGGGGGCAATATGAAACACAGTCCATCCTCAGAAAGCCTGCACGATCCGTTCCGCCTGCCATGGCACTGGGGTGAACTGCTGCTCTGGATCGCCGCCATCGCTGTTTTCTTTCTTTTTCCCAACCATCTTCCGCTGGCGACCCTTATCGCCATCGTAGCGCTGTTCGCGCTTTCGCTCGACCTGGCCCTGGGCTACGCAGGCATTGTGTCCCTGGGGCATGCCGCCTATTTCGGAGCCGGCGCCTATGTAGCTGGCTGGCTGGGAAAATACGGCTGGACGGAGCCCATCACCGGAGCACTCATCGCCATGCTCGTCAGCGCCGCCCTCGGATTGATCACGGCGAGGGCCGTAGCGGTCGGCACCGAACTAAGCGGACTGCTCGTCACGCTGGGACTGGGGCTTCTTCTGTTTGAAGGCGCCAACAAGGCCAGCGACTGGACGGGAGGCATCGACGGCTTGTACGGGGTGACGATCTCCCCGGTGCTAGGGCTGTTCCCTTTCGACTTCAGCGGCAGGACAGGCTATTTTTATGCGCTTTTCTGGCTGTTGCTCGGACTGCTGGCCGTGCGTCGTATCGTGGGAAGTCCTTTGGGGCTTACCTTGCGCAGCATAGGCATGAATCGTCGCCGCACCGCCGCGGTCGGCGTCGACAATGCCCGGGCCCTGGCCGTCGCCTATACGATATCCACGGCGCTTGCCGGCCTTGCCGGCGCCCTGCTGACGCAAACCACTCAGTATGTGACGATAGACGTATTCGCTTTTCACCGTAGCGCCGATGTGCTGACCATGCTCATCATTGGTGGAACCGGATACCTGTACGGAGGAATTCTCGGCGCTGCCGCCTTCGTCCTGCTGCAGGATAAGCTTTCCGGTATCAATCCCGTCTATTGGCAGTTCTGGCTTGGGTGGGCGTTGGTGCTTATCGTGCTTTTCATGCACGACGGCGTATTCGGCTCGCTGCGCAATCTCCTGGAACGAATCCGACGCGCCAGGAAAATCGAGACAGACAATGCTTGAAATAAATAATTTGACACAGCGGTTCGGATCTCTGGAAGTCACGCGCGGCGTAACGCTGAAGCTGGACAAAGGCGCCAGGCATGCGCTTATCGGTCCCAACGGCGCGGGAAAAACCACACTGATCAATTTGCTGGCCGGAACATTGAAGCCGGACTCCGGACGCATTCTCCTGGCGGGCGAAGACATCACCGCCCTTGCCCCGCATATGCGGGCGCGACGCGGCCTGGGAAGAACCCACCAGATCAATTCGCTGTTCCCCGGGCTTACGCCCGTCGAGGCCGTCTCAATGAGCATCGCGCAACGCGAAGGGCATGCCCTTCGCTTTTTGCGGGCGGGCAAGCTAGGCGCGGCCATCGGCGAAGAAGCCCGGGCCTTGCTGGATTCTGTCGGCCTGGCCGCGTACATCAATCGTCCGACTCGCGAATTGCCTTACGGCCAGCAGCGCCTGCTTGAAGTCGCATTGGCCCTGGCCGGCAATCCCAAGGTCCTGTTGCTGGACGAACCTGTCGCTGGCGTATCGGCGGCCGCCAGCGAGCAATTGTTCAGGCTTATAGACCGCCTGCCCGAGGATCTGGCGATCTTGCTTATCGAACACGATATGCGGCTGGTTTTCCGCTTTGCACATCGCATTACCGTGCTTGTCGGCGGCGCCGTCCTCATGGAAGGCTCTCCCCAGGAGATTGCCACCGATCCGCGAGTGCGCGCCGTTTACCTGGGGCAACGCCATGCTGCTTGAAATAGACTCCCTCGTCGCCGGGCATGGCGACGCCATCGCCCTGCACGAAATATCGTTGTCCTTCCAGGAAGGCGAAAGCATGGCTGTGCTCGGCCGCAACGGCGCTGGAAAAACATCTCTGCTGGAAACGCTCATGGGTCTGACCAGACAGTACAGCGGGCAGATCAGGCTGACCGGCAAGCCGCTAAGCGGATGCTCGCCGGTGCAGCGGGCCCATGCGGGGCTGGGCTGGGTACCGCAAGAGCGCGAAACCTTCCCTTCGCTGACCGTGGAAGAGAATCTCAATGTCGTGCGCCGCAAAGGAGAGTGGAGCCTTGACCGCGTCTATGCGCTGTTTCCGCGCTTGCGGGACAGGCGCGGCAATCTTGGAAGCCAGCTTTCCGGCGGCGAACAGCAAATGCTGGCCATAGGGCGCGCCCTCATGACAAACCCGCGCTTGTTGCTGCTGGACGAGCCCATGGAAGGCTTGGCGCCCATTATTGTCGAAGAACTGTCCGTGGCAATAACCCAGATGGCCGTCCAGACGGGACTTACCGCCATCGTTGTCGAGCAACATCCCATAGTCGCGCTTGCGATGGCCCGGCATGCCATCATTCTCGATCAGGGACGCATCGTTCATCGCGCATCGAGCCAAGAGCTCGGCGCAGACCAGGATGCCTTGGACCGCTACATAGGAATCGGCAATGCGGACTGCTGAATTTCCACTTCTCCCCAAAAAGGCGAATGCCGCGGGGAATCCGCCATGGAGTACGGAATGAAAGACCATAGCACCGATATATTTTCTGACACGATCGCTGAAATGACCTGGATGGAAGTTGCGCAAGCGGCTCGCGACGACGCAGTCCTGCTCTGGGCCTTCGGTGTCATCGAACAGCATGGGCCGCACCTGCCTGCCGGAACCGACGTCTACATTCCGCAGGCTCAGCTCAGAGAGGTAAAGCGGATACTAGCCCGACGCGGCATCCAGGCGCTGATCGTGCCGCCCTACTACTGGGGCGTCAACGTGGTTTCAGCCGCCTTTCCCGCATCCTACCGAGTGCGGCCCGAACTCATGAAGGAAATCATGGCGGATCTTTTCGACAGCTTCAAGACCGACGGCTTCAAGCATGTCTTCTGTCTTTCGGGCCATGGCGACAAGCTGCATAATCAAACAATATATCAAGGCATCAAACTGGGCATCGAGCGCAGCGGCATGGATGCCAGCTTCATTGCCGATGCGGCGCTGTTGATGCGGCTGGGCATATCCGCCGACGATCCATGCATCACACTGCGAGCGGCGGGAAAAGCCTTCTTTCGCACTATGGCCCGCTCCGCCGACGAGCGGGAAAGCCAAGACGACGGCCAGCAAAAATACATCGATGTCCACGCCGGCCAATGGGAAACATCAATGATGATGTGTTCCTGCGCGGCCCTGGTTCACGAGGATGCCCGCCGCGCGCTGCCTTCCACCGATTACGGCCCTCAAGACCTCGACGAATGGCGCAACGGCCACGAAAGGGCCCGAGAAAAAACCCCTTTGGGTTATTTCGGCGACCCCGCGGCCGCAAGCATCGAGGAAGGCAGGCATTCGCTGCGCCAGCACGCCGAACGCATAGCCGATGCGATAGAGCGGCGGCTGGAAGCCCGCGCACGCGACCAGCTCTAGGCCATAAGCCGATCCAAGGATGGCGGGACGTGCATGGGCCCGCAAGCCCGATCGGCTGCGTCATCCCCCAAGCAAGCTGGCCGCGATATTGATCGACAGCCCGACAATGGCCACATTGAACA
>CALMPB010000243.1 GCA_937871985.1 uncultured Burkholderiaceae bacterium | reverse complement strand
CGCCTTACCGTCTCGGCTGACCGGGCAAATGCTTGAGGATCAGTTCCCGAACATCCAAAGGAGCGAACCGCGTCATTCGACGATGTGACATCGTCCGCGCCCCTGAAACTAGCCCGCCTGACGATTGTGTGGATGCGCGTTTGTCATGTCGACATAGGTATGTTTTACGATTATCTGATTTTGTGGTGGTGATCAGCACTGACATCCCAGTTAGAAAATAGAACTGCCGTTTTCGGTCCAGATGATCGCCCATCGACACTACCCTATCGCGGTGATGCAGACCGACGACGAAGACAGGGCTAGGGAAGCTGCCAATAATTCGGCAAGTAGTTCTATTGGCATCACGTATTTCCTGTAGACGACGGACAGGTTACTGAAGATAAATCAGCCGTCCAGCCAAGTGGAGACCAACACTGATGCCATTCGTACCGTCTTGGCTCCACCGTCTGCTCGGCGTGAACGCTGGCCCCGGCACAAAGATCGGCCCGAACGCAGTTCGTACGGCTCGCCGCGGCAACCACTCCATCGGCACTGACTGCATCATTCAGAACGTGTTTTCGTACGATCGTCGCGAGGCCAAAATCACCATTGGTGATCGGACCTATATTGGCAAAAGCCACCTGGTTGCCGCCGAAAGCATCACGATCGGCGAGGACACGATCCTTTCTTGGAACGTCACCATCGTCGATCACAATTCGCATTCGCCTGATTGGGAGCTACGCAAGCACGACATCCCGAATTGGCACCAAGGCAAGAAGGTTTGGACCGGCATTAAGATCGCGCCGGTGACCATCGGAAGCCGTGTCTGGATAGGTTTCGGCGCAAGCATACTCAAAGGCGTGACCATCGGTGATGGAGCAATTGTGGGAGCGTGCGCCGTGGTGACCAAAGACGTACCACCTGGTGCTATAGTGGCCGGCAACCCTGCCAAGGTCATTCCGTACAGGGCATTGTCAGATGGCCCCGTCGCATAGCGCCGCGACCATGGCGTTGAACTCCGCAATAAAGCCCGCATCGTTCGGGTGCCCATCACTGGCTAGGCCTTCACTGACGAAGTCAAAAGCATCCGTCTGGATCACACGGCGCACGCCAAGCTCCCGGTATGCTTGGCGGATGCCACCGAGCTCATTCTGGAAATTGGAGGTACCGTAGGAAGCCCAGCGCCACGGCATGATCGGAAGGATGTTCGCGACAGGAACGCCGGCCGTAACCCAGCGCCCGGCATAATCGAGGGTTGCCTGCCTCATCTGACCATAGTCCAGATTTGTGCCCACGGCATCATTCGTTCCCAGCGCGGGGATCACCAAGTGGTTTGCTCCGCCGGCGACTGCCGTCGCAATGCGCAGCATCGACTGCATGCGAGAAACCGTGAAGCTGGCCATGGTATAGGATCCATGCGCCATGCGGCAGACATACAGCCGAGGCGGGCTGCCCGCGACCTTGACCCCAAACCGCATCAGGGAGGTGACCTCGATCGCGACCGATCCAGTGTTGGTAATGGTGTACGTTCCACTGCCGGTCTGGCCGGTGGATCCAAGCGCGGCGAGAACGTCGTTGCCGGTCGCCGCAGTGTACACCGTTGCATAGGTGGTCCCATTGTAGGCGAAGGCGAGTTGCCCCCCAGACACGCCCTGATAAGTAAGATCGAGCTTTTCATGAGCCGCCGCCGACAGCGTCAGCACTTGCGCAGGCTGGAGTATCAGCGATTTTCCGACAGGGCCCCCGGTACCGTAGGTTGGAGTTGAAGGGTTCGAAAACGTCAGCCCATGAAAGGCGTTGCCACCCGAGGTATCCGCGTTGTCGAAGTTGACCAGAACGGCCTCATCGAGCGCGATACCCATGTTGGCAAAATGCGTCAGACGGCCGACATGGTTCGTCCTAGGATTGGTCGCATAGGCTCCGTTGCTAATGCTGTCGCCATTGATGATGACGCAGGAGTTCGTAGCAATCTGCGGCATCAGCGCGGCACGCAGTTTCAAAAACCTCGAGCCGAATTCCGGCTTCTCTGGCGTCGACATGAGAACGCCGTTGACTATCACCTTGCCAGGCCCCCAGAAACCTTTGCCATTGTTAGGGATCGCCGTCACCGCAAAGGTTCCAGGTGGGACGTACGGAAACGGGTGCGCAACAGCCGCGGCCGACAAGATCGCGGTCGCGTCCAAGACGCCAGTGTTGTCCGCCGCTGACAGCAAACCCAGCCCAGTGTTCCCGCCTGCCTGTGAAGCCAGCGCGATTGCACGATGGGCATCAGCCGTCAGCCCGCTTTCTACCGTGAAGTTGACCTCGAAGCGATGGGAGGCACTATCGATCAACGTGTCGCCGATCGCCATCACACCGCTTTTCAGGTGAACGCGCAGGCCGGTCGGATTGTTGTTAGCCTGGTACTTATAGGCGCCACCTGTGATAGCTGGCCGGTAACCAGCCGGAAGCGCAATCGACGTGGCTAGATTTGCGACGCCGTTGATAAGCGTGATCGGGGTCGCGTTCTTGATGTCGGCAATGGTGTTGTCGGCATTCATCTTCACAGCGAAGACGGTTGCCGTGGCGGACGCGCCCGCGCCAACCTGGATGCCTGTGATGTAGCTGTCGGCTGCGGCGGACACTTGCTGGACAGTGCTGTAATTAGCCGGCGTGTTCGTGCCACTCGCGACAATACTGGACCAGCCGACCAAAGCGCCCTTGCCGATCGCCGTTCCCTGCGCATCAGTGCGACGCGCCTTGATCGTGACTTCCCCGGTCAGAACCGCACTCCACTGGATGCCGTTCGTTGTCGTGACCGTCTTCGCTGTATGACTCGTCGGGATGGCCGCCGAATGCCAACGGGAGCCGCCGTTGGGAATGATGCCGGTGGTGTACAGAGGATAGCCGCCCGAAACCGCCTGAATGCCGATGACGCAGCCGGCAGGCTTCGAGATTTCCAGCCCCGAAATGGTCGAGACGCCGGCAAGAGCGTTGAATGTCTGCGACACGATGCCGACATTGGAAAGCGTACTATCATCCTCCAGCTTCGACACGACGATCCGGACCACGCCATCGGCCGACATCGCCACCGACAGTCCCGTCACGAATTCATCGAAGGTATTGAGGGAGGTCGGTTCGAAGTAGACGTTTGCGTTGGCGAGGGCGGTGCCAGTTCCTGTAACCGGGACGGTATTGGCGATGCGCGAACCGGTAAGGCTGGCCAAAGCATCAATCATAGCTTTCGCGCCCAGCGCAGCGTTCGCCACCACCGCCGGCGTCGCCGTCCCGTCGTTCTGATAAAGCTGGAGATACCCCCCGTCCGTCGACAGCGCCCAATAGGTCTTCTGCGCCGAGATCAGGCTTCCCACCACCGCAGTTGCGCTGGCGCCGGTCAGGCCTGCCGAGGCTGTGAAGGAGAGCGTTGGCGGCGTCGTGCCGCTGCCGAGGCCTGGGCTGGTGATGTTGATCGCCGTCACCGCGCCACCGGCCACGGTGAAAGTGCCGGCCATGCCAGTGATCGAGCCGCCGGCAAAGCCAAGCGCGAACGTGCCGTTGGCGCCGCCCGCGCCACCGACGAGCCCGGTCGTTCCGGTCACGCCCTTGGGCAGCGACGTCGTGTAGGCGTTGGGGTACACACCCGAGGCAGCCGAGGCGAGCTGGGCATTGGCGAGATTGACCGCCGTAGCGGCAACATCCGCATGGGTTGCGACAACATCGGCGGCGGTCTGCCCTGCGCTGATGCCGGCAGCGGCGGCGCTCGCCGTTGCCTGGGTGGCGGAAGCCGCGGCATTCTCGGCAGCCGCCTCCGCATCCTCCACCGCTCCATTCAGGTCCGGTGGCAGGAAAGGCGCGATGGCGATCGGGTCGGTGCCGACCACCGGGGCCTCGGCGACGAACGAAAACACGCGGTCTGCATTGACGGCGCCCAACTGCACATGGACGGTCGTGCCCTTCTGCATCTCGCGGCTCGTCCGCGCGTCCGCCGCGCGGAACCATGAGCCGGCGCTGGCGGTGTAGATGCCGTTCCGCGTCGAGTCGGCCTGGTCCTTCACCAACACGCGGTCGCCCACCTCGGTCATTGTGCCATCGATGCGCTGGAGGCCGGAAAGGCCGATATCAACGGTGGTCGCGAGGCGCACGGGTTCACGTTCGCCGGTCAACAGGCGAACGGCGGCTGCTGCGGGTCGGGCCATGGGGCTTGCTCCATCAAGAAGGCTCGCAAAAACGAGCCAGGGCTGGTTTCTTCAAAAACTGGGCAAAGTGGGCGGTGACAGCTTGGAGGTGGCACGACGGCCGCCCTGCATACCTCATGGATGCCGGCGTCGTACCAGTGATGGGTTGCCGCCAGCACCTCGCCTGGCGAGTTGGCCTCTGATGAAAAATCGAGGTCGAGACGTCATCGCGACGGCAAGGTGCACGGGTCGCCCTGTCCGTGCTCCCTTGCCGAGTTAATACCATCCGCTCAGCTTGGCCGGCGTCCTTTAGCCGGATGCGAACAGCCGGCACCAAACGGCGAAAGGGCAACTCCCATCGCCTAAAAATGCAACGCGAAGCGTTCCATTAGCATAACGTAAAATTGACTTGCGCCCTCATCAGTATGGGCGCGAAAAACCATCGCGGCGGACATAGCGAGGGGGCTCGAATGGCGTTTCGCCTGAAACTGCCCGGCGGCATGCTGAAGATCAAAACCTATCGCGAACTGCGCGAGCGCGAGCGCGCCAGGCGGGTGCCGGTGCTGAAGCTCGGCCGTATCTACATCATCTGGTGGCCGGACTGACCACGAGAACCCAGCTTCGCTTCAGGTGCCTCGAGGCCCCTACCCCGTTCTCGCCCCGTTGTGAAACGAAAGTGGCGGCATGGCACTGCACATCAAACTGCCAGGCGGAACCCTGAAGGTAAAAACCTGTCGAGAACTGCGAACCAGCCAGCGCGACCGGCGG
>CALMPB010000242.1 GCA_937871985.1 uncultured Burkholderiaceae bacterium | reverse complement strand
GCCTTCTCCAGTTCTGCATTCGCCAATTCAACCTGCGCCCGATCGGCATCCAGCGGTGCAACCTTTCCCGCTTCAACCCGCCGGTCTGCGATGCGATACGCGTCGTGAGCGATTTCAACAGTTTTAGTTGAAAGCGCAACTTGCTCTTGCGCTATCAGCACATCAAAGAAGGCGGCCACCGTTTGAGACCGAACGTCCACGCGAACCTGCTGTAGATCCTGTCGCGCGATTTCTCGCGTAAGCTCTGCAGCGGCAATGCGCGCGCCGCGTTTACCCCCGAGCTCTATGGGTAAACTGAGTTTCGTCGTAGTGGTGCGCGACGCTTGGCGGGCCGTGTCTTCTACTTCAACGTCCAATACGGGATTTGGTCTTGTTCGGGCCTGAAGGACGATGCCTTCAGACGAGTCGGCCGCGTAGCGAGCAGAAGAAAGAGAATAGTTGGCATCCAGGGCCAGTTTGACTGCCTGCTTGAGTGTCAGCGACGCTACTGGTTCAGTTTGCTTCGCCGAGGTCGAGCCAAGGTAGGACGGCAGCGGCTGAGCCGATGCCGCTCCCCATAGAGCCAAGGCGGCTCCAAATAGAAGTAATGCACTGCGCATGGAATTGCTCCAAGATAGTATTTTGAGGTACTTGACTCTTGAGCAGTGCTGGGATGGGTGCGATCAGATCCTCGCCCACGGACCAAACTACCGGATGCGATTCTGTTCGGTGAGGTGAATCATGTGCTCACGCTGCCGTTCCTAGCGACTGCAAGGATAAGACGGAACGACGCAGTAAGAGTTGTTGCGTCGTGCCGCTTCAGGCTGACGCTGCCCATTTAGGCCGTTCTGGCCTTTCGATGAGTGCTTGTCCGATGCTACGAGGTTGATCGGTTTGAGGAGCTATGGAAGATGAAGACGGGATATCTCGAGACGGGAAAGTCTCGACAATGCTCAACGCATGCAGACCACAAAAGCGGTCGTCGTGATGAACGGCTACGTGTTTCGAGTTATGTTGATGGTCGTCTTTGGCTTGGAGCTCTAGTTCCTGGGAACAAGCAGGAGGACAGGTCTCGTGTGCTTGTACCACGTACGCACTCACCACACCCCAGGAAGCCTGAAGCGGCAGAAGCGCGAGCAGAAAGATGAGCACGAGTTTTTTCATTGCGGGGTAGATTGTACCAGCTTCGCGCTGTCAGTCCCTGTGTGTGTCGCTGGAGGTACCCGTCATTTCTGGAAAATGTTCGAACTGGTCGGCCTGCTCGCATGGAGTCCGTTCACATTGTATCGTTACATGACTGATGCCGAATTGCATCGCGAGCGCCTTCGTTGCCCTTGGCAATATCTCCGCTTCAGCGTCTGTTGTCGGATCGGTCACAATGTGGACCGTCAAGCTTACCTTGCCGCTCGTGAGCGCCCAGATATGCAGATCATGAATACTCCGTACACCTCGCACGGACAACAACGTGGCGTGGACTGCGTCGACATCGATGTTCTCTGGCGTGCCCTCCAAGAGGATATTCAAACTTGATTTAAGTAGCACCCAAGTGCGCGGTAGAACCCAAAGCCCAATAAGCACGGCAACGACCGAGTCGACCCATTGCCAGCCGGTCATGGTGATAATTACGGCACCAACGATAACGGCCAGCGAGCCGAGCAGATCGCTCCATACTTCCAGGTAGGCGGCTTTTACGTTCAAGCTCTTATCCTTGCCATGTCCGAGCAAGCGCATGCTGATAAGGTTGATGATCAGTCCCGCAGCAGCAATAGCAAGCATGCCCATTGACTGAATGTCCGATGGCGCGCTCAATCGTTTATAGGCTTCGTATAAGATGTATAGCGCTACTGCGAATAACAACAGCGCGTTGAATGCGGCCGCTAATATTTCAAACCGGTAGTAGCCAAACGTCCGCATCTTGTCCGCTGGGCGCCTGGCAATCTGCATTGCGGCCAGTGCGATCGCGAGGGCGGCACAGTCAGTGAAC
>CALMPB010000241.1 GCA_937871985.1 uncultured Burkholderiaceae bacterium | reverse complement strand
CCGCCCCAAAGCGCCTTGCGCGTCGGGCCTCTTGCGGAACATGAAAAACGGGCCGGATTCTTCTTGGAATCCGGCCCGTTCGGGTTCGATGCAGCGCGACGCTTACTGCTTGTCCCGCCCCGAATCCTTGGCTTCTTTCAGTTGGGGCAAAGCGGTGCCGGTCGAAGGGGCCAGCAAGCCGGCCTTGACATAGGTGAACAGCTTGTCGCGGGTATCGATGATGTCCAGATTGCGCATGGTGAGCTGGCCGATGCGGTCGCGCGGCGAGAACGTGGACTCGCCCTTTTCCATGGTGAGGCGCTCGGGCTGGTACGTAAGATTGGGCGACACCGTGTTCAGGATGGAGTAGTCGTTGCCGCGGCGCAGCTCCAGCGTGACTTCGCCGGTAATGGCGCGGGCCACCCAGCGCTGGGCGGATTCGCGCAGCATGATGGCCTGGGGATCGAACCAGCGGCCCTGGTACAGCAGCCGGCCCAGCTTCAGCCCATTGATGCGGTACTGCTCGATGGTGTCTTCGTTGTGGATGCCGGTAACCAGGCGTTCGTAGGCGATGTGCAGCAAGGCCAGGCCCGGGGCCTCGTAAATGCCCCGGCTCTTGGCCTCGATGATGCGGTTTTCGATTTGGTCGCTCATGCCCAGGCCGTGCCGGCCGCCGATACGGTTGGCTTCCAGAACCAGCTCGACGCTGTCGGCATACTCGACGCCATTGAGCGCCATCGGATGGCCTTCTTCGAAACGCACGGTGACTTCTTCGGCCTTGACCTGGACGTCGTCGCGCCAGAACGCCACACCCATGATGGGCTTCACGATGCGGATGCCCGAGTTCAGATGTTCGAGGTCCTTGGCTTCGTGCGTGGCGCCCAGCATGTTCGAGTCGGTGGAATACGCCTTTTCGGCCGACATCTTGTAGCTGAAGCCCGCCGCCTGCATGTATTCGGACATTTCGGCCCGGCCGCCGAGCTCGTCGATGAAGGCCTGGTCGAGCCAGGGCTTGTAGATTTTGAGCGCGGGATTGGTGAGCAGGCCGTAACGGTAGAAACGCTCGATGTCGTTGCCCTTGTAGGTGCTGCCGTCGCCCCATATGTTGACGTCGTCTTCCTTCATGGCCGCCACCAGCATGGTGCCGGTGACCGCGCGCCCGATGGGCGTGGTGTTGAAGTAGGTAACGCCCGCGGTGGAAATATGGAAAGCCCCGCACTGCAGGGCGGCCAGGCCTTCGGCCACGAGCTGCGCGCGGCAATCGACGAGGCGCGCCTTGGTGGCGCCGTATTCCAGCGCCCGGCGCGGAATGGCCTCGTAGTCGGACTCGTCGGGCTGGCCCAGATTGGCCGTATAGGCATAGGGGACGGCGCCCTTGTGCTTCATCCACAGCAAGGCGGCGCTGGTATCCAGGCCGCCGGAAAAGGCGATGCCGACCTTCTGGCCGACGGGAACGTTCTCAAGTATGGTGGTCATTGCGCAAAGGCCGAAAACTTTAAAGCTGAAATTCTACTACGTATGCGCCGGGCGAGTCCGTCCGCCGCGCTGGCGGCCCGCCGGCTCGGGCCTGCAACGAAGAAGCTGGCTCAGGCCCCCCCCAGGCTGCGCAGATCGTCGGGCGTGTCGACATCCTGCAGCACGGCCGGCGACGACACGTCCACCAGGGTCAACGCCCCTCCCAATCGGCGCAACAAGGCCCGGGCGCCCTCGTCCCCGCTTAACCGGCGCAAGTCGGGCAAACAGTCGGCCCCCCATAAAACGGGATTGCCGCGCCGGCCATCGTACAAGGGCTGGCAGGCCTTGACCCCCGTGCCCGATTCGTAGGCGTGGATCAGAGCATCGATGACCGAGGCATCGATAAGCGGCATATCCCCCAGGCAGATGACGGCGGCGCTGTCGTCCCGCACGGCCAGCGCGCCCGTCCGCACCGAGCTGCCCAGGCCTTCTTCGAACTCCTTGTTGACGCCGAACTCGACCGGCAAGCCGTCCAGCGCCTGGCGCACGCGCGGGGCCTCGAAACCCAGCACCACCACTACGCGGCCGCAGCGCGAGGCCAGAGCCTGGTCGACAACCCGCCGCACCATGGCCACGCCGTGCACGGGCAACAGCAGCTTGTTCGGCCCCAGCATGCGCCGGCCCAGCCCCGCCGCAAGCACCACGGCCGTTACGGCATCCGTCTTCGACCCGCCGCTTCCCGCGTCAGGGCTGCTTTTTTCCATTGGAGTCTCCACCTCAAGGACGGCGCGGCATCCGTATGGATAGCCCGCGAACCGTTGCCAATCAACGACTCCAGATTCTAACCCTGTGCCCGCATTTCATTTGCGCCTCAGCCAGCGGCGGATCAAGCCTCGTACGGCAAGCCAGCGCTATGACCATCCAGCCAGCGCCAGCACCTCCGACGGCGCCTCGATGATTTCCGTACTTTTGAGCCGGAACACCGCAACCGCCTGCGCCAGGTTCCGCACCTGTTCCTGCAGCGATCCCGCTGCGGCGGCCGCCTCCTCGACCAGGGCGGCGTTCTGCTGCGTTACCTGATCCATTTGCACGACGGCGGTATTGACCTGGTCTATGCCCGTGGACTGCTCGTCCGAAGCGGCCGAAATTTCCGCCATGATGCCGCTCACCTGGCGAACCGACGCCAGGATTTCCCGCATGGTCGCGCCGGCTCTTTCCACATGCTGCGCGCCTTCCGTCACCTTGCCCACCGACTCGTCGATGAGCTGCTTGATTTCCTTGGCCGCATCGGCGCTGCGCAGGGCCAGGCTGCGCACTTCGCCTGCCACCACGGCAAACCCCTTGCCTTCGTCGCCGGCCCGCGCCGCCTCGACCGCCGCGTTCAGCGCCAGAATATTCGTCTGGAAGGCTATGCCTTCAATGACATTGACGATATCGGAGATTTTGTGGGAGCTCTGGGAAATATCGCTCATGGTCGCCACCACTTGATCCACGGCGGCGCCTCCACGCCCGGCAATTTCCGAGGCACTACCGGCCAGCTTGTTGGCCTGCTGCGAGCTTTCGGCATTCTGGCGCACCGTCGCCGCCAACTGCTCCATGCTGGCGGCGGTTTCCTGCAACGAAGCCGCCTGTTCTTCGGTGCGGCTGCTCAGGTCGGTGTTGCCCGCCGCGATCTCGCGCGAGCCGATGCTGATTTCCTCGACCCCCTGGCGCACCGCGATAACCGTATTGCTGAGATTGGCCTGCATATGCCGCAGGCTGTCGAACAATATATGCACCTCGTTGCGCGAGCGCGCCGGCACCACGGGCAGGTCGGCAGTCAGGTCCCCCTCGCCCACCTTGATCATCGCCGCAATCATTTCGCGCACGGGGCGCAAGGTGGCCGATGCCAGCCACCCTACCAGGCCGGCAATCAGCACAACGCCCACCAGCATCATGCCCAGTTGAATCCACATATCGCGGCGGCTGGCCGCCATGAACTCATCGCGCTGGCCGGTGCCCACCAACAGCCAGTTCCAGTTTTCGACACGGTGCCAGGCGACAAAAGCATCGCCGTCCTTCATCACCGCTTCGGCGAAACCGTCGGCCGACTTGAACATGGCGGCCAGCTTGGCGCTGTCGGCCTCGTTATAGCGCGAAGACAACGGAGCGCCCATCATGGCGCCGCCGCCCGCGACAAACTGCCAGCCGCCGCCTTCGGCTCCCTGGCGCACAATCGCCAATGAACCGTAATCGCCCACCTTGAGCGTGCTGACCCAGTTGAGCAGCCTCTGCACGTCGCCGTCCACGTCCACGCGAATCGACAAGCCGCCTATGACCTTGCCTTCCTTGTCATACAGCATTTGCACGCTCATGGCATACCATTTGCCCTTGCGCTGAACCAGGCCTGAAAAATCGTGGCCATTGTCCAGGGTTTTGGCCAGAAAATCATCGGCGGCGACCTTGCTGCCTATGCGTTTTTGACCCTTGTCGTCTTCCAGCAGGGTTGCCGCGCGCACCCAGCCATCCTTGGCGCGCACAATAATGGCGGGATCGGCCCCCGTGTAATCGTGCAGGCGCTTCAAGGCGCTGGTATCCCCATTCACCACAAAGCCATTCACCAGCAAGCTGGGAATGTTGCCGGCCTCCCCGGTGGGCGTCATGGAGCCGTCCGTCGTGGGCTCGCCGCCCAGCGAACCGATGAACGCCGGCATCAGCTCACGGCCGCGCTGACTGGCCGAATTGAAAACCAGCTGCAAGGACTGGTCGACCGCCGCCAGCGCCGCCCCCATTTCCCGGCGTATGGTCTCTTGCGCCTTGACCTGGCTTTGCTCCGCCAGAACCGCGGCAATGGAACCCATGACCAGCACCGTCACCAGCAGCGACGTCAACACCACCCGCAAGGACATGCTTTGCCTTGCCAGCCACCCATATTTGCGAGAACTCTCTTGCGCCATTCGCCCACCGTCCTTGGTCGTTATTCGTACAGTCATACTTGTGTCATCGATTGGTAACAAGTTAACGACATGGACGAAGCAAAGATTAGCGGCCCGGCTTGCGCGGTTACAACTCACACTTCCGGCGAATTCATGGCTGAAACGGCAATTTCCAGGGTAGAGACGGGCCTGCTGCAAACACGGCCGCAATTTGCTAGAATTGTGGACTTTTGGGGACGTAGCTCAGCTGGGAGAGCGTCGCGTTCGCAATGCGAAGGTCGGGAGTTCGATCCTCCTCGTCTCCACCAGATGCCTAAAAGCCCTTGATTCATCAAGGGCTTTTTCTTTTTCGAAGCGCTACCCAGCTCTTGGCTCTCGCCCATGGGCAGGGATGGGCGCACATCGAACCGGCCCTATTATCGGGCAGCCCCCCCTATCTTGGCGAGAATACGAAATAGCCGGTCACACGGCGGCATTCTTCAATACAATGATTGCCGCGCGGCATGCGCGCAACCTGATCACAGGTGCCGGCACACCGGCCCACTGAAGGAGACCCCGTCGCCATGTTCTTTCACAGCAACACGATTCTGGTGATCTTCATCCTGGGGATGATCGCCACCTTCATCGGCTTCGGCCTTCGCGATCGTAACCTCGGCATCACCCTGCTGGGGCTGGGCTTGCTGGCCACCCTGTTCGCCGTCATCAACAAGGCCGCGTCATTGTTTGGCGGCTAGACATGCGGGAGCGGCCAGGGCGGCCCAGGTTGGATATTGAATAGATAATCAGGTAATAAGCTCGACCCGCCCTGTGTCGAGATGATAAAGCCCGCCCACGACCTTGAGCTTGCCGGCCTGAACCGCCTTGTCGAGGATTGGCGTGGCTTGTTGCAGGCGCTGCACGTTTTGCCTGATATTCTGGATGGTTGCGGCCATAAGCAAGGTGCCTTTTTTGGGCGATTCGCTTGCGGCGGCCCGCACGGCAGGCATCAGTTCGGTGACGATGTTTTGAATATGGCCGGGAAATTCAGCTGGCTTTTCGAATGCGCCGACCGCCGCATTCACCGCGCCGCAACTGGTATGGCCCAACACCATAATGGCCGGTGTATTCAGAACCGCGACGCCGTACTCCAGACTTGCCAGAATATCGTTGGTGACATAGTTGCCGGCCACCCGCGTCACGAATAGGTCGCCCCTTTCCTCGTCAAAACATAATTCGGGACCGACACGCGAATCGGCGCAACTCAGAATGCCTGCATAAGGATTCTGCCCGCCCGCCAATGCCGCGCGTGTGGATGCGTGGTTCCGGCTTTTGGTCTTGCCCGAGGTGTATCGTTGATTTCCGGCAAGCAGGCGCTTGACAGCCTGGTCGGATGAAAGGACGTTTTCGGGCTTGGGTGGTGACTTTGCATAGGCACGCCTGGCTGTCGCGGATATGCCCAACAGAGAAAACGCGGCTATCGTGCCAAGGGCGGCACGCCTGGATGGCGATTCAGGCGCCCCAGCTGCGAAACCCCGGCCTACACATAATTTGCACATTTCCTGCCCCCCGTATTTTATGGCCATAGGTTACATTTCAGAGTGAAATGCAGCATTCAAGACTTTTCAACATCTACCCGAAAGTCACGTGGGCCTTCCGATGGTAATTACTTCTTGACACAAAAACAACTACAAGGATTATTCTAGACACAAAGCAATCGTCGGTACCGGAGGCCTTATGGCAGCGTCCCTCAGCGACACCCCTCCTGATCCACAACTGATCCGCTGGCATTATTTTTGGTACGTGGCGGCGGCGCTTGTGGTGATGATCGCCGCGATCCTCTACGGCAACACCTGGTTTCTCAACTGGGTTCACGTCATGAGCGGCGTGCTCTGGACGGGCATAGACCTGTTCATGGGTTTCGTCATAGGCCCGATCCTGCGCCGCGTTTCGGTGCCTGTGCGCAAGGAAATCCTCATCCGTCTGACACCGGTAACGCTATTCCTGCTGCCAACGCTGTCCGTCCTGACCGGCACCTCGGGCTGGTTTCTTGCCGCGCATCTTGGCTTCACGCAAATGCCCTGGCCCCAATTCGGCTGGATCGCCGCCGCGCTGGTTCTTGTCACCCTGATGACCATCCAGGGACTTGGCTATCTGCTGCCGACCAGCGTACGCATCTGCCTCGAACTGCAAAAACCAAACCCGGACGGCCGGAAAATCGGACGGACAATGAGCCGCTTTTACTATGTCGTGGCGAGCCAGGGCGCCATGCAGGTGCTGATCATCATTGTCATGGCGCGGCTGGCTACCGGCGTGTAGATCGTGCCTTCCTCAAAATTGCAACCAGGATTATGTATATTATGTAGTTCCGTTACAAGCCCGCGCGATTCCACCCAGGTCTCGGAAATATCGCTTGAAGAACATACATTACTGGCTGCTGCTGCAGATCGCAAAGTATCCCAAAGCCTTCATATACGGGGTAGGAGTGCTGATGGCCGTGACGCTTACCCTGGCCACGGCGGCAACAGTATTGTGGGTGGATAAAAGCAGTATCTCCGAACGCCACGACAAGGCCATGGACATGGCCCGGGCGATGCTCTCCGAAAGCACAGCCCTGCTCGATCACCTCGCCACGCACGACAAACTCTCCTGCAACCAGCAAGGCCTGATCCACCTGAACGCGCATCTGTTGAAATCCCGCTATCTACGCGAAATCGGCATGATGGACGACGATAGGCGGCTGATCTGCTCGACCGCATTGGGCTTGCTGCCCAATCCCGTCAAGGGAAACTATCCGGTCATTACATCGCGTTCGGGGCTGCAGTTGATCAACAATGTGCCGCTGGAGATGGCTGACAAGCGGATCAAGGCCACGCTCATCCAGTACAAGCGCTTCAATGTCGTGTTCAGCCCTTACGTCACCGACGACTTGTACTCCAGCGCCGATGCCGTCTGGATGCGCACCGCCGACGGCCTGGCGCTGCTCGGATCCAGCAAAACGCCCGATGAAATCCGGCACATGCGCGATCGCGCCATCCTGTTCAAAAAAACCGCGTTCACGTTCCACAACCTTGGCTACGAGCTGGTGACGATACACCCCCAAATCGACCTCGTCATGCAGACGCAGCGCGACCTGACCCAGATCATGCAGCAAAACAGCGTGCTGCTTTTCTGCATGCTGCTCGGATCCGTGCTGATCGCCGTGCTGACGGTCGGAGTGCTTGCCCCATACATAGCCACATTGTCCAGCGTGAGGAACCGTGTGCGCTTCCTGTGCGACGACGCGCATCTTCTGCTGGCCTACCAGCCCGTCTTCGATCTGGCCACCATGAAGCCGGTCGGCTGCGAAGTGTTGATGCGCCTGAGGGAAGGCGCGAATCTATGGATGCCCGACCAGGTCATTCCCGCCATCCTGAACTCGGGCCTGGCGTGCCAGCTCGATTACACCGTCACCCGAAAAGCCATACGCGAACTGGCCGCGCATCTTCCCGCGCAGGTCGCCCCCTTCCAGCTGGCCCTGAACTATTTCCCCGAAAGCGTCGACCAGGCCGCACTGATCCCCATCTTGAAAAACGCATTGCAGGCGGCGGCAAGAAACGATATTGAAATCTGCGTCGAAGTCACCGAGCACAGCCTTTCCAGCGAACTCATCGCGGAAGTCAGGAGCCTCAAGGAACAAGGATTTCAAATCGCCATCGACGATTTCGGCACAGGCTACTCGAACCTGAACTCCGTCAAGAAGCTTTCGCCCGACGTGCTGAAAATCGACAAATCGTTCGTTTTCGAGCTCGAAGACGCCACGGTGCGCTCCAACCTCATCCAGGAAATCGTCAACATCGCCCGGGCGGTCGGCGCGGTCGCCGTTGCCGAGGGCATCGAAAACCCGGAACAAGCCCGACTCCTGGCCGCGCTGGGCGTGCGATACGGCCAGGGCCACGCCCTCGCCTATCCCATGGAGCTGGAGCCATTCCTGGCTTTCATGCGCAAATTCAGCTGAATGCGTCGCCGCGCCGCCTTGAAGTATCATTCTCCCTGCGGATCAATCCGGATCCCCGCACACAGCCCTTCGCGACCATGAACGAAAACGATGTCATGATTCTGGCCGGCATCGGCATGACGGCCATGTTCTGCCAATGGCTCGCCTGGAAACTGCGCCTGCCCGCCATTCTTTTTCTATTGATCGCGGGCCTGATGGCAGGGCCCCTGATGGGCATACTCGACCCCGACGCCCTGTTCGGCCAACTGCTGTTTCCTTTTATATCCCTTTCGGTAGCCGTCATCCTGTTCGAAGGCAGCATGACCCTGCAGTTTCGCGAGGCGCGGGGCCTGGGGCGCGTGGTAACGCGCCTGGTCAGCGGGGGCATGCTCATATCGTGGCTAGTCACCACAACCGGCACGCACTGGATCATGGGATTTTCATGGGATCTGGCCTTCCTGTTCGGCGCCATTACCGTGGTCACCGGGCCCACCGTCATTACCCCGCTTCTGCGCACGGTGCGTCCCGTCGCGCCGGTCGCCCGCATCTTGCGATGGGAAGGCATCATCATCGACCCGATAGGCGCCTTGCTGGCGGTGCTGTCCTACGAATTCATCGTCGCCCTGCAAGGCAGCACAGGCTGGGGGCACGCCATCTATGTTTTCGGCGGCACCGTACTGACCGGCGTGCTGGCGGGTTTTGCCGCCGGCTTCATCGTGGGGGAAATCGTACGCAGGAACTGGCTGGCCGATTATCTGGTGAACGTCACGGTATTGGTGCTGATGTTCGGCGCGTTCGCCATTTCCAACGCGCTACGGCATGAGTCCGGCCTGCTTTGCGTCACCATCATGGGAATGTGGATGGCCAATCGCAAAGGAGTTCCCATCGAAGAGATACTGGAGTTCAAGGAAACCCTGAGCCTGATGCTGCTGTCGGTCTTGTTCATCCTTCTCGCCGCGCGCATGGATTTCGACAGCCTGCGGTCGTTGGGATGGACGCCGGTAGCCATCCTGGCCGTCATGCTGTTCATAGCCCGTCCATTGAAAGTCCTCTTCTCGACCTGGGGATCGACGCTCAACTGGCGAGAGCGCACCCTGGTCGCCTGGATAGCGCCGCGCGGCATCGTGGCGGCCGCCGTATCGGCCTTGTTTGCGCTCAAGCTCCAGGCCTTGGGCATCGCCCGTGCCGACGAGCTGCTGCCGCTGACCTTCATCGTCATCATCGGCACCGTCGTGCTGCAAAGCGTCAGCGCGCGGCCCATGGCCCTGGCGTTGAAGGTCGTCGAGCCCGATCCCGTGGGATTCCTCATTGTGGGCGCCAACCCCGTCGCGCGGGCCATCGGCGCCGCGCTGCAAAACGCGCAAATACCCGTGCGGCTTTGCGACAGCGACTGGAGCAGCATCGCCAAGGCGCGCATGGAGGGCCTGCCTACCTACTACGGCAATCCCATGTCGGAGCATGCACAGCACAACCTGGATCTTACCGGCATAGGACGGCTGCTGGCGCTGGATACCGCCGACCATTTCAATGAGCTGGCTGCTGCCCATTTTCGCGATCGTTTTGGAAAAGCGAATATCTACGCGCTCTTGGGCGCGCACGAAAAGGAACAGCCGAGCAAACACCACACGGCCCAGGCCCGTCGCGGATACAAGCTGTTCGGCACGGAAATCGACTACTGGCAGCTCGCCCGCCTGATGGCCCAGGGCCGCAGCATCCACGCCACGGGACTGACCGAGAGCTTCGACTTCGAGCAATATCTTGAAAGCTACCAGCCGGGCCAGGTCATACCATTATTCGCCATCGACCCCGAAGGCTACGCCTGGCCCTTCGCGGTCGAGCACGCTCCCGAACCGGGGCCGGGCTGGAAGGTATTCAGCCTTCTGCCCCGGGAGTCCGGCGCAAGCCCCTCGTAACCGTTATCGCGACTCGCAACCGCTCCTGGAATGCCGGTATGCGGCTGCTCGCCCGTGAAACGGCCGATGCTGCCCGCCTCCACCCGGCCCCACGAGGACAAACCCGCTGAATGGACTAGGCTGTAAGGCGGATCTCCTAAGCCAAAATTTTCATGAAGCATTGCCGCCAACGGCAGTACTATCGTCGAAGCGGTTTCGACTCGTAATCAAACGTAAAAATAACAACGGAGACTGACACCATGCGGATGCTTCCACAACTGGTTTCTTGCGTTTTGCTGGCGGCTGGAACCGCCGCGGCCTGTGCCCAGGACAACGCCGCGCTTCTGATGCGCGGAAAATACCTGATGGAAGGCGTCGTCGCTTGCGCCAATTGCCACATCGCCCGCAACGACAAGGGCGAGCCCCTGTACGACAAAGGCCTGTCGGGCGGCATGCTGTTCGACGACGCGGCGTTCAAGGCCTATGCGCCGAACATTACTCCCGACCCCGAAACGGGCATCGGCAAATGGACCGACGCGCAACTGGCAAAAGCGATCCGCGAAGGAATACGGCCCGACGGCAAGCTGATCGGCCCGCCCATGCCCGTGCCGTTCTACCGGAACCTGTCCGATGCGGATCTCACGGCAATCATCGCCTACCTGAAGGCTCAGCCTCCCGTCAAGCACGTCGTCGCCAAATCGACGTACCACATCCCCCTCCCGCCCAATTACGGACCGCCGGTCGAGCACGTTATTGCGCCCGCGCAAGCCAGCACCCGGCAATACGGCGAATACCTGGCGAATATCGGGCACTGCATGGATTGCCATACCCCGCGCGGCAAGAACGGCATGCTGATCATGAGCCGATTGGGGGCTGGCGGCCAGGTGATCAAATGGCCGGGTGGCTCGGAGGCGGTAACCCCCAACCTCACTCCCGACGAAAGCGGGCTTAAAAGCTGGAGCGACGCGCAAATCGAACGCGCAATCCGCGAAGGCATCGACAAGAACGGCATCCACCTGAGACGCATCATGGCGTTCGACTGGTACAAGAACATCGACGCCCAGGACATGTCGGCGCTGATTGCCTACTTGCGCTCGTTGAAGCCTCAGCCCACGGGGGCCGACTGACGCGCGCGCCCCAATCTACCCGCACACGACGAAATCAATCACGATCTGCCCGGGCTCGCGCGCTACATACCGGATTTGCACCGCCTCGCCAAAATGCCCTTCTATCTGGGCAAGCAGGGGCAGCGGATCGTGGTCGTTGGCAAACCGCATGGTTTCGCCGGGCTGAAGCGCCGACAAGGCGCCGAAAATGGCGGCGTGACGGAATCTTTTGGCGATGCCGCGCGCGTCGAACACGTGAACGGCGTTGGAAAGTACGGGAATTTCGGGGTTGTTTGCCATCTTGGTCTCTGCTTGAGTGAATGGGCCAATCGATGTGTTCGGCCCTTAAACATACATTTCATATGAATCTTATTCCTCGGGTTATTTTTCACCCGGCATAGTCCTCTTGCCGTTATGGGTATTTCTTTCCCGGCGCCGCCGGCTCGGGTAATTTCTTGTAAAGTATTGGTCGATGCTCCTTCGCGAAGCCCTGGATCGGCGCTGGGCATTCATTACCTCATGCAAGCAAAAAGGAAAACGGATCGATGCGAGGACTGCTTTACGCGCTGCCATTGTTGCTGCTGGCCGGCTGCGCCTCGGTTTCCCCGCCCGATAACCCCGAAAACCTGTGCGCCATCTTCCACGAAAAGCCCGACTGGTATGAAGCCGCCATCGACGCGCGCGACAAATGGGGGGTGCCGCCGCAGGTTCCCATGGCCATGATGTACCAGGAATCCAGCTTCCGCGACGACGCGCTCCCGCCCCGCTACTACTTCCTGGGCTTCATCCCCTGGGGCCGGGTCAGCTCCGCTTACGGCTATGCCCAGGCCAAGGACGAGACGTGGGCCGACTACAAGCGCGAAGCCGGCGGCTGGCTGTCGAGCCGCGACAATTTCCACGACGCCATGGATTTCATGGGCTGGTATATCAGCAAGACCCAGCGTTTGAACGGCGTTTCCAAATGGGACGCTTACGGCCAATATCTCAACTATCACGAGGGCTGGTCGGGCTATCGCCGCCGCAGCTACGACGACAAAGCCTGGCTCAAGCGCGTCGCCCAAAAAGTGCAGGCACGCGCCGAGCGCTTCAGCGCCCAGTTGAAACGCTGCGACTTGAACTGAGATTGCGGTGGCCCCGCGCCGCAACGGCCCGCTCGAGCGCCCGCGGCAGGCGCCAGCCAGCATGGCATTGCCCTGATCGTAACATTTTGATGCAATATTCTTGCGGCTGAACATAATCTGACGCGGCAGAATGCATTCATATGCGCCCCCAAGAGCGCGTTGACGAAGGAGAAGCACCATGAGCCATGCCGACCATATGACAACCGAAGCGCTTGCGGCCAACGATCCGCCGCTATCCGCCTGGTGGCTGCGCAGTATCCTGATAGTCATGGTCGTGGGGTTCGCGGGCATCATCGCCATTACCACGCTGGCGTACCGCCACGCACCGCCCATTCCCGCGCAAGTCGTCGATACGCAAGGCCGCCCATTGTTCAGCCGCGACGATATCCAGGACGGCCAGGCCGTTTTCCTTAAATACGGCCTGATGAACAACGGCAGCATCTGGGGCCATGGCGCCTACCTGGGGCCGGACTACTCCGCCGAGGCCCTGCACCGCTTCGGCCAGGACACCGCCAACGCCATCGCGCAAAGCCAATATCACAAGCCGTTTGCCGAACTCTCCGCCAGTGAACAAGCCGCCGCCCGCGCACAAGCCGTTGTCGAACTGAAGACCAACCGCTACGACCCTGCGACCGACGCATTGACCTTCACGCCCGAGCAAGCCGCCGCCTACCAGCAGGAAATCGCCTACTGGACGCGCTATTTCCAGGATCCCGTACGCAATGCGGGACTCAAGCACGGCCTCATCTCGGATCCAACCGAACTGCGCCAGCTCACGTCGTTCGTCACCTGGGCTGCCTGGGTGTCGGTGGCCAACCGGCCCGGAAAAACGTATTCCTATACCAACAACTTCCCCTTCGACCCGGACGTGGGCAACGTCCCCACGCCAAACGCCATGTTCTGGAGCGCGCTCAGCCTGCTGGTTCTGCTGGCCGGTATTGCCGCCGTGCTGCTGGCCTTCGGGAAATTCGAATATCTGGGCTGGATCAGCACGGGCAACCGCGTCACGCCCCAACTGCTGCCGGGCCGCGCCAGCCCGGGGCAGCGCGCCCTGCTCAAGTTCTACGTCGTCGTGGCCTTGCTGTTCCTGATGCAGACCTTGGTGGGCGGAGCCGTGGCGCATTACCGTGCCGATCCCGGCACCTTCTACGGCTTCCAGCTGGAATCCATTTTCCCCAGCAACCTGATGCGAACCTGGCATCTGCAAACGGCCGTCTTCTGGATAGCCACCGCCTTCGTGGCCGCCGCCCTGTTCCTGGCTCGCTCGCTGCGCTCGGACGAACCACGCGGGCTGGCCACCTGGATACACCTGCTGTTCGGCGCGTTCGCCGTAGTCATCGCCGGCAGCCTCCTGGGCGAATGGCTGGGCATTTCCCAGATGCTGGGCTCGTGGTGGTTCTGGCTTGGCAATCAGGGATGGGAATTCCTCGAGCTGGGCCGGCTCTGGCAATACCTGCTGATCGTGGGCCTGTTCGTGTGGTTTGCGATCTTGTGCTGGGTGCTGCGCCCGGACTCCCTGAAACAGGCGGCGGCCAAGCCCCTGGCCAGAATGTTCCTGCTGTCCACGCTGGCCATTCCCGTGTTTTATATTCCGGCCTTGCTGTATGGCGCCAAAACCAATTTCACCGTCGTCGACACCTGGCGCTTCTGGATCATCCATTTATGGGTCGAAGGGTTCTTCGAGTTCTTCGCCACGACCGTCGTCGCGCTGACGCTCTATCAACTGGGGCTGACCCAGCGCAATACCGCCCTGCGCGTCATCTACCTGGATGCCATCCTGTATTTCCTGGGCGGCCTGATCGGCACGGGGCACCATTGGTACTTCAACGGCCAGACCAATTTCAACATGGCCATGTCGGCCATGTTCTCGGTGCTCGAGGTCGTGCCGCTGACCCTGCTCACGCTCGATGCCTGGGATTTCGTGCGCACCACGCGCGGCTCATGCTCCACCTGTAACACACCCATCGCCGTCCCCCACAAATGGACGTTCTACTTCCTGATGGCGGTCGGCTTCTGGAACTTCGTAGGCGCGGGCATGTTCGGCTTTCTCATCAACCTGCCCATCGTCAGCTATTACGAAGTCGGCACCCAGCTTACGCCCAACCACGGCCATGCGGCCATGATGGGGGTGTTCGGCATGCTGGCCATCGCCCTGACCGTGTTCGCGCTGCGCCAGGCCAGTTCCGACGCGCATTGGTCGGGCATCGAGAAATACGTGAAGATCTCCTTCTGGGGAACGAACATCGGCCTCGCGCTGATGATCGTGCTTAGCCTGTTCCCCAGCGGAGCGCTGCAAATCTGGGATGTCATCGAACATGGCTACTGGCATGCCCGGGGATTCGACTACGTGAACAGCGACCGCTCGCGCTTCATCGAATGGATGCGGCTGCCCGGAGACCTGATCTTCATTTTCGCCGGCGCCCTGCCCCTGGTGATCGCCACCGTCAAGGGCTATTTAGGCATGAGGTCCAGCCCCGCGGCCGACCAGTAATCAAGAGGCCTGCTCCTTCCCCGAAAGAAAGCTCCCCCTAAGCGGCGTCACACGGCGCCGCTTGGGCCGCCTGCTGCTCGGGCGTAAAAAAGCGCCCGCGCATTTCCTCCAGGCCCAGCATCTTCAACAGGTTCTCCAGCCTTTCGGTTGCCTTGCGGCGCGGCAGGTTCTTGTAGGTGGCGATGATCAATTCGTTCTTCAATGAATGCTCCCAGCCGACCAGTTCGGTAACCGTAACCTGGTAGCCGTGAGCCTCCAGTTGAAGGCTGCGCAGCACATTGGTGGCCTGGCTGCCGAACTCCCGCGTGTGCAAAGGATGGCGCCAGATCTCGGCCAATGCGCCCGCTCCCAGCGAGGCCGCCTTGTTCCGGCGCAGCACACTAGCCACCTCGGCCTGGCAGCACGGCACGACGACAATGTATTTGGCCTGCTTGTGCAACGCAAACCGTATGGCGTCGTCGGTTGCCGTATTGCAGGCATGCAGGGCCGTCACGATGTCCACACGATCGGGCAACTGGCTGGACGTAATGGAGTCGGCCACCGACAGGTTCAAGAAGGACATGCCCGGAAACTCCAGGCGCTGCGCCAGGCGGGCGGCGCTTTCAACCAGTTCCTGGCGCGTTTCGATGCCGTACAGGTGCGACTTGTCTTTCAGTTGCTTGAAAAACAGGTCGTACAGAATGAACCCCAGGTAGGATTTTCCCGAGCCATGATCGACCAGCGTAATGCCGTCGCGGCCCTGCTTCAGATCTTTGAGCAAGGGCTCGATGAACTGGAACAAATGATAGACCTGCTTGAGTTTGCGCCGGCTGTCCTGGTTCATCTTGCCGTCACGGGTAAGAATGTGAAGCTCCTTCAGCAGCTCGATGGACTGTTCAGGCCGGATTTCGTGGGAAGAGGACATGGCGGGAAACGCAACAACGCTTTGAAGAAAGACACCCCGCCAGTTTACCCAATATCGCCGGCGGGCCTGCATTGCCGGCGGCGTCCCCCCCTGGGGATACCGCCCAGCCCCCTGAATGGTACTATTGAGCACTTTGGGGCAAAGGCCGCATGCCTTCAGCGATGCCTGCGTGCTTCTGAACCCGCCCCCGCCAACATCACCGCCGTCTGTGGCCGTTGGCCCTCACCAGGCGATGACTTGAAGCATAAATTACAACATGCCTTGACCGCGGGTTTACTGCGTGCGCTTGCTGCCCTGCCTTACGGCCTGGTCGCCCGCGCAGGCGAAGCCCTGGGCCGATTGCTGTACCGGATTCCCAGCAGGCGTAAACACATTCTGCACACGAATCTGCGCCTTTGTTTTCCAGAGAAAACCGACCAGCAACGCGAAAATCTGGCACGCTCGACATTCCAGCATGTCATCCGCAGCTATTTCGAACGCGGCGTGCAATGGTATGGCAGCGCCAAGACGCTGACCCGCCTGACCGAGCTTCATAGCGCCATCGAGCTGGCCGACGCGTACGAGCAGCCCACTATTTTCCTGGGGTTCCATTTTGCCGCCATCGAAGCCGGATGCATGTATTATTCCATCCATCACGAAGTGGCTTCGTTGTATACCCCTATGTCGAACCGGGCCGCGGAACGCATTTCCCGTACGCAACGCTCACGGTTCGGCACCGAAATGATTCCACGCGGCAGCAGCGCGCGCCAAACCCTCAGCGTCCTGAAATCGGGCAAGCCCATCATGCTTGCGGCGGACATGGACTTCGGACTGCGCGACTCGGTATTCGTGCCTTTTTTCGGGGTGCAGGCCTGCACGCTGACCGCTGTCTCCCGGCTGGCCAAGATCAGCGGCGCGCGCGTCGTGCCATTCGTGACCGAAGTGCTGCCCGGCTACCGCGGCTACAAGCTGCGCATTTTCGAGCCTCTGCAAAACTACCCCTGCGGCGACGCCGAGGCCGATGCCCTGTTGACCAACCAGTTCCTGGAAGCGCAAATACAGAGCATTCCCGAGCAGTATTATTGGGTGCACCGCCGCTTCAAGCGCCGTCCGAAAGGCGAACCGTCCGTTTATCA
>CALMPB010000240.1 GCA_937871985.1 uncultured Burkholderiaceae bacterium | reverse complement strand
GCTGACACATCACCATCAATGTCGCTGACCAGTCACCGACGATGTCGCGCTACACCATGTAACGGCGGCCGCACCATTCGCCGAATGACCGCCTTCGCATGGCTGATGATTGGCTTAAGCATGATCTCTTTTCGATTCCCCTGAGGCGGCGCGATGCTGAGCCACAATCTCCAGCGTTCGCTGTGCCAAACGCTCATAGCTTAAAAAAGATCGAGTCACTTGTTCTGCGCCGATCGCCATGCGTGCAAGAATCTCGCGGTCATCCAAGCAGTCGCGTAAAAAGGCTGCGATCTGATTTGCTGGCGTGCCGGCCTTGGGATCCAGCACATGGATGTTGCCCGCCAGATTCATGTAACTAACATCCTGCCGCATGCGTGGGGGGCCGTCTCCCTCGCCCACCACCAATGGCAATCCCATGCCGATCGACTGCTGCCATAAAACCGACTGGCTGGCCGGGAAGACGGCGAGATCGGCCGCGGCTTGGTGGCGATATACGCCTTCACGGTCTTGCCATCCCACGAAATGAACCTTGCCGTCGGATGCGGCCTCGGACAGCAATTTCCGATAGTCAGCATCGCGCGCCTCCCCGACCACAATGACATGTAATCTCGGATCCGCGATGGCCGCCACGGCGGCCAAAACCTCCTCTGTCCGCTTCAACGGAACGAGTTTCCCGCCGGTGAAGATGACGAGCGCATCGTCCGGAATGGACAGCGCCTGCCTTATCGTCTGGCGTGCCGAACTTCCGCGAACCTCGTTTGCGAGGTCGACATCCACGCCCAGCGGAAACAGTTCCGTTTCGTCGGGTTGAATCCCGTAAAGATCCCGTAAAAACCATTGCGACGCCGGAACGACTGGCAGTATGGCCGATAAACGTTTCCTCACGGTCGCCAGCATCGCTCGCCTCCAGATACGGTGAAGGACGATGCGCGAAAGAGCGTTGGCGCCAGAGTTCGAATAATCCGCATGATAGTCCATGATAGCGCAGCAGGACATATTCTTCTGAAGATATGCGCGGAGTTCGATCATATTCGGAATAATATCGTGAAAATACAAAAGGTCCGGAGATTCGCTCTCAACGATCGACCTAATACTTTCAAAAACTCTAATCCTGCCAAGAAAATTGAACTTAATCGGTACTCGGAAGATCTTCGAAAACCGACCGGTCTCGACGGACTTGAATCCACCTTCATCCTCGCCATCGATATACTGATGAACGGACGTGGTTGGCGTAGTTATAACGACAACATTATGGCCTAGCTTCTTATAATATTTTGCGAGCAAAATCTCCTGATAATCGAGATCTTCGTTATAAAACTCGCAGACCATTACAATTTTCATGCCGCCCTCAATGATGATAGCGCAAAGCGGTAGGCTATCAGCCAGAAAAGGCCGCCGAACGACAGAAGTAGCGTCGATAGGTGGACATTGGTAAGCGCCATTCCAATCGGAATGGTTACAGCGATCACAAAGGTGCGATTCCAGCTACGACTGTATCGGTCCAGCGCGCGGAGCCACCACGCAAGCAGCAGGCCGATCGCAATCACCCCGAGCGGCCCGGCAGCTGCGATTCCTTCTCCAACAAACAGATTGGCGTTCGCGTTCATCCGGCTGTCGCTGCCATAATATTCGGCCCCGATGATTTGGCCCAGCACCGGCCAGAAGGGGTCGGAGCGAAACGCAACGGGCGGCGGCACGACCAAGTTCACGAACTTAGTGTTGCTCCAGAAGGTGTAGCCTCGCGCTTCAAATAGGTCATAATATTGACTGAACGTCTGCCCCGGAATAGCAATTGTCCGCAGCAGAAGGACGTCCGCAAAGAAGCGAACAATTGAGGAATAATCGGTGAAGAGAGAGGCGAAGCCCGCAAAAATGGCAATGCCAAAGGTGTATAGCGACGTACTGACAATCTTGTACGATTTCAAGATAACGAAAATTAGAACTGCAGCGGGAATAACGAGCGCGATTTTCGCTGCGTCAATTGTATAGGACAGGATATAGCCAAAAATGCCAAGAACGATGAAATAATACTTCTTTTTAATTATGCCGATCGCCATGAGCGACGGGCAAACAACGTAGCTAAAATATGTCCTAACGTATCCGATAAAGCCGCCGCTTATCTCGGATGCCGCAAATCGTTGCACGTAAATATCATCCACGGACGCAAATGAAAGGATGTTCCGGAATACAAAGAACAGCGAAATCGCCATAAGAAAGAACGCAACGATAATAAAATTAACAAATATGCCAGATGGGTCTTTCTCGACCGGGTATGGCTCATTTCCTGACGTGGCTAGAGAGCAGAAAATCATCGCGCAAGAGAGCGCAGAAAGACCCGCTACATAGAAAGACGATACGTTAACACCGATCATGAATGTTATCGCAATTGTCGGAATAAAAACAAAGGCATATAGAAGCCACAAAATAATTGAAGACGGCTTCATGATCTTTGTCGGCATAAAGAATGAAACAATCGAAACTGCGGAGATCTCAAATGAGATTTCCCAGGTATTCAAAGAGTTATAATAAAATCCTGTATACCCCCACACGGGGCTGATATATGACCTGTATATATTGAGGAAAAGGCCGATATATACCAATCCCGCAAGGACATTGGCCCAGCGCGTGCCGAAGAAGGAGATCCTGTCCGCGGTATCTGCGGGGCCACCCTGCGCGACGGCGGCTGGCGCGGGGAATGAGTTGTCGCTGCTATTCATAAGCCGATTTGAAATCGCTCGCCACCTAAACGCTGCAGAAGCCGCAGCCTGTTGCCTTAGCGGTCACCTCCCCATAGGACAACCGCGCGAACCACAATCCCTCCTGAAAGCTCGTTTTCGTCATGAAGCCGCGCCTCCTTTTCATCGGCCCGCTGCCCGAGCCGACTACCGGACAATCGCTCGCGTGCAAGGTCCTGCTTGACGCGCTTCATGATACATATGACGTGACGGTGGTGGATCTGCGGAAGGAGTCCTTTCGGCAAGGAGCGAACTCGCTGGCCCGAATTCGCGAAGTCGGCACGGCGATTGCGAACGTGCGCCGCGCGCAACATGCTGCCGACATTATCTACCTTACCATCTCGGAGTCGGTTGCGGGGAACCTGAAAGACCTGGTCTTTTACGCGATGTGCATCGGCAAGCTCGATCGAATGGTGGTTCACCTACATGGCGGCGCGGGTATGCGGCAACTGCTGTCGGGGAGTGTGGTCGGGCTGGCGTCTGCCAACCGCTATTTCCTCCGCAAGCTGGGAGGGGTTGTCGTTCTCGGCGAACGATTGGCAGATATGTATCGCTCCTTTATGCCGCCGGAGAGGATAGCAATCGCCCAGAATTTTGCGGCGGAAGGCCTCTTCAAGGGCGATGATCAGATTGAACGGAACTTTGGAGACTTAGAGAAAATCCGTGTTTTATTTCTTAGTAACCTTCTCCCGGGCAAGGGGTATATTGAGTTGCTGGAGGCGATAGATCTCTTAGATAGCGAGGAATCGGGGAGATTTCACTTCGACTTTGCTGGCGGATTCGAAGACGATGAGAGTAAGCGAGATTTTCTAGAAAGGGTCGAGGGGCGTGCGGAAATAAAATATCACGGCATAGTCGCGGGGCAGAAAAAAGAAGATCTTTTTGATAAAGCTCACATATTCTGTCTGCCGACTTACTATCCGTACGAAGGGCAGCCCATAAGTATATTGGAGGCCTATGCGTCCGGAACGGTCGTTGTTACCACCGATCATGCGGGAATTTTTGACACGTTCAAACCCGGGGAGAATGGATACGTCGTGGACAAGCGATCGGCGAGCTCGCTCGTGAAAGTATTGCGTGAATTGCTCGGTGATCACGCCGATTTGTCGCGCATCGCGTTGAACAACGCCGCCGCGGCGCGCCGGTTTTACCGTGAAGAACATTATATCGGGCGCATGAAGAAGGCGCTTGCACGTCTCGTTCCCATTGCGGATACCGCGAGCTCTGGTCATTGAACGCAAGGCGTCCAGGCGGTTGGATGCCTGGTCGTGCGGTCACGGCGCCTTGCGGGCCGCCCTGACAAAGATATTCTCCGATACCGCGACCCCGCTCGCCTGATCACGAGCGATGGCGTCCGTTGCTCCGCTGGTGATCACATTGTCCCGGCAGGTGCCATATTGCGCGCTGGCGCGCACCGCGATCCCGCCGTCCTGCGTGATATTACCGGTGATGATCGATGTGCCCGCCCCGCTCGCAATCGCATATCCGATGACATTCGTGACCGTGTTATTGGATATTATCGCCCGTTGTATTGCGTCGCCGAGCACTTCGATGCCGGCGTGAAAGTGATGCACGGCGTTGTTCGATATGGTGAAGTCGAACAATTGCGCCGCATTGCCGGTTTGTGAGACAAAGATGCCGTGAGCCGCGCGCCCGCCGCCGGCCAGGCGATTTCCGACAACGATCGCGGCAGCGCAATCCAGCAAATTGATTCCGATTCTATCGCAATTGTTGATGACGTTACTCGAGATAATCGTTCCTTCTCCCTCGGGCACCGCGCCTGTCGCCTGAATAGAAGCAATTCCGTCTAGGCAGTTCAGCAGGATATTCCCGGTAATGGTGCCGTTTCCGCATCCGCTGACAGCAATCGCCGCAGGAACCGCGCTTCCCGACGGCGGTAGGCGGCGATCGACGTTGGTTCGATCAATATAATTATTAGATATCAAGAAGTTATTTGCGGTTTGAACATAGATCCCAGCGCCGTAAAAATATGTAGTTCCATCGGTTTTGACCGATCCCGAGATCTCGAATATCCTGTTGCCGGATATGGTGACACCGCTGATCTTTCCGCGTGATCCGCTAAGATAGATCATTATCCCGTAGCATGGGTGATTGCGAACGACATTATTGTCGATGATGTTGTTATCCTGGCTGTCGCCATCGACGACCGTTTGGCACCCGATCCCGACCCCGCATCCGCTCGAACATTCGTTATTCGCAACGAAATTGTGCGAAGATGCGCCCGCTATCAATATGTCGTATCCCATTTTTGATTGCGGGACCGTGCCGTCGGCATGCAAGACGCTGTCAACAAAGCGATTCTCGTGGACCCTGCAATGGGCCGAGGCGTGCACCAGCACGCCGCCGCGCCGGATGCCGTCAAACCAGCATCGCGCTACGGTGCACCTTGCGGTTCTCGAAACCAAAACGCCCCAGCCATCGTAGAGCGGAGGCCCGCCGTCGCCCGCTTTGAGCCGAACGTCCGATATCGTGCAATCGTCATGTCGCACCGTAATCACCGTGGCGTTGCTTCCGGTCGCCGTCTGAACCAGATAGGACGCTCTGCCGTCTCCGGTAAGCGACTGCCCCTGGCTCCGGGTCGCGAGTGTGCGGCGCAGCAAATAGAATTGGGATGTTCCGGGCACCCAGACATCGAGACCGGTATCCAGCGCTTTCTGAAACGCAGCCGTATCGTCGGTTACGCCGTCGCCGCGCGCGCCGAATTGCACAACGGAGACGCGGCCCGGTTGCGCCCGCGCTTTCGTTCCCGGCTCATCGGATGTGCTGCTGACCGTGTTGGGCGCCATCGCCGCCGAGGTCAGGAACCCGAAGGACTCGCGCCGCGAAAAATCGTCTCCGCTCATGCTTCGCTTCCTCAATTGTTACGCCTAGCTTTGCGTTGCTGGCGGCGCGCGCAACGCCGAACTCGCGACATATCCCGACATAAAATAGATCAGATAGGCAACGAACGTCACAATCGAGAGCAGCACGGTCGTGTGCGTCAAATCCAGCGATCGTGAGGCCACGATCGCAAAGGCGATCAGCGTACCGGCCAGATTGGTTATGCTGAAGCAGAAGCGCAGATAGGGGCGTGTCGTAAGCGCGAAAACCCGCGCGACCGGCGCGACGGCGAGGTTCATAATCGATGCCGGCGCCATTATCGCCGCCAGCACCCCCGCCTGCCTCCATTCCGGCCCGAAGAAAAAAGCGAAAAGCGCGGGGCTTATAGCCATTAGCGGAATGCCAGCGATGAGCCCGGCGCCGGCCAGGAGCAGTACCGAGCGCACAAAAAATGGCCGAACCCGCTCGGGGGCGGTTCGAGCATCGCTCGCCTGACGGGCGTAAAATACGTCGCTGAGGCTTCGGAACGCGAACGCAACCGGCAAGTCGAGCGTTCGACGCATGAGAAAATATATCCCTAGCCCGGCAGGGCCGAAAAAATAGGCGAGACCGCTCGATTGAACGAAAGCTACAGCACTATCCAACAACTGGGACGGCAGAAGAATAAGAGGAAATTGCTTGTAGCTGCGCAGTGTAGCGCGAACCTTTCGCCGAGTCTCATTTTCTCGCTCTCCTTGTGTTCCCGGCTGGGAGCGCTTTCCAAGAAGAAGATGCGATATATTACCGATACGTCCCAATATCTCTCCCGCTGCCAACGTCCACCAATAAGGTGAGGACAGGCCTAGCGCAATTTGAGAAATTCCTCGGGAGATATTCAATGTTACACTTGATTTGCCAATAATAGCCGTGTCGTTGCGTCGAACGTTCCAGTTCTGTATTAGTTGTATTGCTGCTTGGCTCAGGAGCAGTGCCACCATCCAGAAGCCGCATGCCGGCGGCAGAACGCCGAAACCCGCAATCCCCTTCCATGACAGAGTAGCGATAACGATGCCGGCCAAAGGTGCGCAGACAAGCGCTATGGTCGCGGCGCCGACCGTTAGTGCTCTAGCTTCGCTGTCGGTATCGGCGGCAGGGATCGCAAAATCGAAATTGAGAAAAATCAATCCAGTCGCCGTAACGGCGAAGGTATAGAATAATCCATATATGCCGAATTGCTCTGGTGTGAACAATCTCCCGATCAATGGGCCAGTCAGCAAATATGCGCTTTGCCCGATTGCAGTGTACATCATCATGCTGCCGACGTTCTTGGTGAACGGCGATCTAAAAATGCCAAATTTGTTCCGCAGAAATTCTTTCACGACGAAAGGAATGCCCGACCGGATGCCCCGCTAAGCCCAAATCTAGAAAGCGCTAATATCATCGAATGCGCCGCAGATGATCCAATAATCTTTCATGCTTGATGGCGAAATTCCCTGACACATGCTCGCCGTCGCAAACGTCTTTAGTTACCACCGCGCCCAGCGAAATTTTCGCGGCCGAGCCGATGGTCAGGCCGTTCCCAATCGTGCAATTGGGCCCCAACGACGCTTTCGCCCCTATGGTGACTCGGCCGCCAATCCACGACGAGCCGCCAATGCGGACATCGTCCGCGATCCGACAGTCATGCGAAATTGTTACATTGCAATCGAGGACGCTATTATCGCCGATGACGGTTGCGCCGCAAAACGCACTTCGCGTTACGATCGCGCCGGTCATGATCTCGCAGTTTCGGCCTATGAGCACCCCGCCGGTCTGCGGCCTGAGTACCTGCCTCCCCTCTATCATCACGATCTCATAGGCGTCTCCACCTACCACGGCCTGGCTATGGATGCGCGAGCCCTCTTCGATCGCGCTTCGCTCATGAACCACGGCGTGAGGTAGGACCGCTACCCCGGCACCAATTCGCACGTTGCGAGGCGCGACCCAGGCGGTCGGATGTATGCTGGCTTGAGGATCTATTTCGCTCGGAAAATCGCGCCACAGCCTGCCCGGGATACGCGATAGCGCCAAGTGGATTTCATGGTGCGCGCGCATCGGATCATCGGCGATCGCCAGTCCCATTCGCTCCGGAATATGCTCCGCGAGCGCGCGCGTCGTCAACACGCCTGCTATGCCCGACCTGCCGAGCAGATCATCCAGCGCGGAGTCGGCGACAAGCGGGACGAGCAAATCGTCGACCGGCGTAAGGATTTTGCCGGGAAAGGAAAACTGACAGGGGCGCACGATCTCGATCCCGGCGCCCGCCAGTTCCGACAGCGACGAGCGAACCGGCGCCGTCCAAAATGCCTCTGTGCGCCCCATGTCGGTCATGAGCGTTTCACGAGCGGACCACATTGGCGCGGGGTTCTCGATATCGACCGCGCGTGTCCACGATGAGCTTGGCGTGCGCCGCCAGCATTTCGTAGTCGAACGAATCGTGATCGGTCGCGAGCAGGATGCAATCGAAGTCTGATACGTTTTCCGGCGTCAGGTCGACGCTCGCGAGCGTAAAATCATGCTCCCGGGTTTCGGGGAAAACGGGAATGTGCGGATCACTATAAACCACGTCTGCGCCGTGGTCGCGCAGCTTCTCCATCAATACGACCGACGGAGACTCGCGCATGTCGTCGACATTTCGTTTGTAAGCAAGGCCCAGTACCAAGACCTTGCTTCCCATGAGCGGTTTTCGACGCTCGTTCAACGCCGCGGCGACCTTGGTCATCACATAATCCGGCATGGCGGAATTCACTTCGCCGGCGAGTTCAATGAAACGCGTGTGAACGCCGTATTCCCGCGCTTTCCACGTCAAATAGAAGGGGTCGATCGGAATGCAATGGCCGCCTAGCCCGGGCCCCGGCTGATAAGCGGTAAATCCAAATGGCTTGGTGGATGCTGCCTCGATAACTTCGTGAATGTCGATATCGAGTTTGTCGGCAACGATTTTCATCTCATTCACCAAGCCGATATTCACGGCCCGATGGATATTCTCGAGCAATTTCGTCAACTCCGCTGCGCGAGTCGAGCTCACGGGAACGAGGCGATCGATTACCTGCCCATACAACGCCAATCCGACCTCCAGGCAGGCCGGTGTGCTGCCGCCGACGATTTTCGGAATGGAATTGGTGGTGAAGTTCGGGTTGCCCGGGTCTTCCCGTTCGGGCGAATAGACGAGGAATATGTCCTCGCCGACCCGCTTGCCGGCCCGCTCGATGCGGGTAGCAAGCTCCTCGTCGGTCGTGCCCGGATAAGTGGTGCTTTCGAGTGATATCACCTGCCCCGTGCGAATATGAGGGAGCAACGAATTCAAGGTGTTTATCACGAACGAGAGGTCGGGTTCACGATGCTTGGTGAGCGGCGTGGGCACGCACAAGATGAGCGCATCGGCTTTACCGACACGCGAAAAATCGGTTGTGGCTTCGAATCCACGGGCTCGTGCGGCTGCGATCGACGCGGACGAAATGTGCTCGATCAGACTTTGCCCGTCATTCAGGCGCTCGACTTTGCCGGCATGGATGTCGAAACCGATGACGGGATATCCCACGTCCGAAAAGCGTAGCGCCAGTGGAAGTCCGACGTAACCGAGCCCGATAATCCCGATGACCGCGGTTTTGTCCTCAAGCTTCGAAATCAGTCCGGATTTTTTCATAATACCCTCAGAATACATTCGAGGCAGAATGCAGGTTCTATTTCGCCCCAAACCCAGTTGCCATGGTCGCGATAGTTCTCAATGTTATGAGGATGTCGATCCATAGAGAAAAGTTTTTGATATAATAAAAATCGTAATATAACTTGTTCCGAACCTGATGGACATCGGACACGTGCCCTTGCATAACTTGGGCCCAGCCCGTAATGCCCGGTCGGACAATATGTCTATAACGGTAGAATGGTATTTCCGATTCATACCATTTCGAAAGAACGACAGCTTCGGGGCGTGGGCCGATCCAGCTCATTTGCCCTTTAAGCACATTTGCTATCTGGGGAAGCTCATCTATTCGCGTCTTTCGTAGAAACCTTCCGAGGCGCGTTATCCGATCGTCATCGGTGAGGGTGATCGCATCCTCCCGCGCCGCGATCTCATGCGGCAATTTCATGCGCATGGTCCGGAATTTATATACGGTGAACGGTACCCCACGAAAACCCATCCGTTCTTGTCGAAAAATCGCCGGGCCAGGGGAATCGAGGCGGACGAGAATGCCGACGATCAACAAAATCGGGGAGAGGAAGACCAGGGCTAGCGCGGCGGTGGCCCGGTCCAGGACATACTTGGGCAACATATAAGCGGTGGGCGGCGATAGCGTGCCGAAGCTCGTTTCGGAAAGATGCTCCAGCTCAATTCGGCCAGTGAGCGATTCAATCAGATGCTTGCTGTGATAGACGGGAATATCCGACAGTGCGAAATCGGCGATGCGCCGCTCCCATTCGACAGGCATCTCGCGGCGAAGGTCGACCGCTACGGCTTCGATGCCTACGGCGCTTTGGTCGGGACTGAGCAGTTTGACCCATTCTACGCCGTCAATCTGGTGCAGGGGGCTTGCCGCAAGGTCCTCCAGGGGCAGCACGCCGATACGCAATTTCCGCCGTCCGAATATCTGGGCGTGGCCCAAGTAGAATATCGCGATCGCGCAGCCATAGGTGCCCGCGAGCACCCAGCGGCTGTAATCCAATCGCAGCATCAGCAGGATGGCAACGAGGATACCAAATGACGCGGAAAACCCTGGAATGATCGCGGAGGCACGTTCGACGCCGGGATAGCGCCCGACATTGCGGATGAGCAATATCCCCAAAAAAATGGCAGCCAACCCACCCCAGAACGCGTTGGCCAAGGCCACAAGGCCCTGCCCGGTGCTGTTCGGGCCGAACAGAATAAGGCGCGTCAGCGGCGGAAGGATCGCAGCGACCAGCCCCCAAAACACCTGCCATCGAAGCCGATGCCAATGATTGCTCCGAGAGATTAGATTGTGTGTCATCGTCCGCTATGCCGTTCGGCCGCCCCAACCTGAACAAAAGATACCAAGTTCCGGCTGCCCCTGATGTACGCGCGGGCGGGCTGCCGTCCGATTTCTCACTGCTTTCTCTATGATGAGTTCCACGCGGGTATTCATCGCATTTCGGTACTCGTTCTCCTCGTCAAGCGCCGTCGAGATATGCTCCACGTTGCAACGGACCGTGCATGACACCGCCTCTTTCGCCGTCGCGATTTGCGGCGGTGCCTAGCAGCGGCAGGTTTGCAGGACAAGCAATCCGCAACGTGCCAACCGCGGCACCCGCTTGGCATTGGCGGCTGACGGCGGAGCGGGATGCAGCTATGCTTCAGCCACTGGCTCGCCAGGTGCCTGCGCAGGAAGTTACATCCGTGCGAACGGCGCAAATATAGTTGACGTACGGGAGAAATATGCATGGCAGAAAACAACACGGCGCTCGGCGAAAACGCTCTCGCTGCCGAAAATCTTGGAAGCAATACGGCGATCGGGTCAGAAGCGCTGCGTAATTCAACCACCGCGAACAATACCGCTGTCGGTAGTACGGCCGGGCGAGCCAACATTGCGGGTAGCAATTTGACGATGGTGGGCAGCGGGGCGTTGCGGACGGCTGACAACGTTGACGGCTATGTCGCACTCGGAGCCGGTGCGGCACTTCTCCGCACGACCGGCAGTTACGGTATCAGCATCGGGTATAGCGCGCATGGCGGCGTAGTCAGCGGCGGGGACCATAGTATCGCTATCGGTGCGAGCGCGATGGCTAACCACGGGGGCGCGGAAACCATTGCGATTGGCTCGCAATCCATGTTTGCCGGTTCGGGCAACCGTAATACCGTAATCGGGCATTATGCCGGCGGGCGGTTTGCCGCCGGCAGCAGCAACGTTGCAATCGGATACAATTCCGCGTCCGGAACCGGGCAGGTGCAGGGCGTGAATTACTCGATCGCGATCGGTGTAAATTCTTATACGACGAGAAGTAATCAGATTTCTCTCGGTGCCGATACGCTCGAGGAAGTTCGTTGCTTTCAGACATCGATGATGATCGGTCGGCCCGACTTCGCTTCGTTCTTTTTTGCGGGCGCAGGCAACGCGAGTGTAACCGGGCCGGGTTGCCTCGGTATCGGTCGCGAAGCCGCGGCTCTGCTCACCACCGGAGGCAATAATATCGCGATCGGGACCCGCGCGATGGAGCAAGCGACAACCCCGGCGTCGTGCATAGCGATCGGCACGGATTCCCTGCGTGTCGGTGCCAACGCTATCGATACCGTGGCGATAGGATTCGAGGCGCTCAACAATGCAACCGGGGGGGTCGGCGGCACGGCTGTCGGCCACATGGCGCTTCAGAACGCCGTCGATATCGGCAACAATACCGCGCTCGGCGACAGTAGTCTGCGCTACACGACAACTGGCTTTCAGAACCTGGCGGCTGGTTATGTTTGTGCGGACCGGAATCTGACCGGCAGCCAGAATGTCTACCTTGGTGCCGGCGCTGCCACCTATCTGACCTCTGGTAACGACAACGTCGTCATCGGCCACCAGGCTCGCCAGGGCGTTGAGGCAGGTCTCGGCGTTGACCAGCCGGGGGGCGATCGGAACGTGGTGATCGGAAAGGATGCCGCGATTTTGCACAGCGGAAGCGATTGCATCTTCATCGGCGCGGGATGTGGCGTCGGGCTCGATCAGAAACCCGATGCGGCCGGTTCGGTCGTGATTGGGGTCGGGGCGGTTTCGACCCGCGACAACGAAATCGTAATCGGCAAGTCCAGCGATACCCATGTCACACTGGCCGGTGTGACGCTGACAAGAGAGCAACTCGAAGCGCTGCTCACCTTGGTTTCTTGATATCGTGGCTCCGATAAGGGAAATCCTTAATAACATGCCGGGGGGTGTGAAAATATGCGATGGGCAAATTCAATCAGATTGCTAGCCGTTGGGTTTTTGCTGACATTGGCATCCTGTGGCGGGGGCGCTGCGGAATAACGAGGCGAAACCCTACCTCCTTCTACCTCGCCTCCCAACAGGGAGAGCCGTGCGTTGGTATTCGATATGAACGGGGCGGGCGGAGGGCCGCAAGCTCCGGGAAGAGCCACGTATTCGACGGGGGAAAATGTAAAACTTCCCAAGTTAAATCCGGAGCTTTCCGGATACAGCTTCCAAGGATGGAATACGAGCGCTGACGGTTCTGGTCAATTCTATCTACCAGAGTCATCATTTGCCATGCCAAATTCCGATATTATCTTATATGCTCAATGGAAGTCTAATCCGATAAAAATAACCCAGCTGTGCGGCGATAACGAAGTAAGAATATCGCTTGAGTGGAAAGACGGCGGCAGGCAGGGTATAGTGTATTCTAAGGATCTGGTTGGATTCGGTAACTCCTACGACTTTAATCCAATTGTTGGCGGTTTCGCTATTTTAATCCGAGATGGCGTCAAATACATACATACTTCGTATCCTAGTGATTATAATTCGCACGGTCGGGCGATTGTGACGATTAGCAGCGAGAAGGGAGTCCTGCTGCGTGCTTCCGGAAGCGGTGTGGCAGATCGGCAAGGCGAATTGTCTCAGCTCAATTCGGTGACCTATGCGGACAAGGTAAAATTGTCCGTTTCGGGAAACATCATCGATGCGGATGCGAATACGAATGTCGAGTTGACGTTCAGAGCGGATGCGCCAAGAATGGTTTTGATCCGTTCAAAAATAGAATATACGAAGCCAACAGAAGTGAAGCGGCTGTATCATCGGTTAATACACGCAGATCCTCGAAAACTGCTCCGGCCGTTTAGCTACCTATAAGGTCTCCGTGGAAACGTGGTCGACGCAAATTATATATCGGAGAATATACATACCGGATTATTTTATATGTCCAGCGGGGGATATTGCGTTGGATTTGTTTCCTCAAGGGCGGATAATAAGGATTTTTTGGCGTGGGACGACAGAGATTATTTCGCCGGATATAAAGTAATGTACGATGATAAATTAATGGAAACGGGAACGTCTACGGAGACTCGTGGATTAAGTTTGTGGGGGAGTTCGCGAGCTGAGCTCGATAAAATAGCATCATGGTCGGATCAGGTTCGTCGGGGAGTGTCTCCTGATGTTCCAAGGACCAATCACGCGGACATCGCTAAAGTTGTGATGATTCAAAAGGCATTCGGAGAGAGATAAATCACACACATTGAAAAACAGCGAGGAGAATGCTGTTTGCGGACGAGGTATTTCTATCCTCAGGCCGCGGCCGGGTAGCGCGGCGGATTGGCTAACAATCCTCCGGAGACGCGCCGGTAACGGCGCGTCTTCCAAAATCAAAGGAGAGGAGGCTTAATTTCCCGTTGCTCTCCTACTTCCCCTTCGCCCCATTCCCCGCCACCGTCAGCACCGCCAGCGCCAGCGTCTCCGCCCCGCGCTTGATCGTCGGCTCGGGCACTGGCGCGAAGAACGGCGAGTGGTTGACCGGCAGCGGCTTCCCCTCGGCCTTGTAGCGCGCGATCATCGCCGGATCGTAGCCGCCCACCGCGAAGAATACCGAGGGCACGCCCTCGTCGATGAACACCGAGAAATCCTCGCTGGCGTTCCCGCCCGGCAGCGTCGGCGGGACATAGGCCGCATCCTTGCCGAACGCCGCCGCCATCACCGCTGCGGTGCGCGCCGACAGCGCTGCGTCGTTATGCACCGCATTGGTGCCCGAGGGATGCGTGATCGCGGGTTCCGGCGCGCGCGCCATCGCCGCCGCCGCGCGCGCGGTGCGCTCGACCCCGTCGATCAGCAATTTGCGCGTCGCATTGTCGTGCGAGCGCAGCGTGAGCATCAGATCGGCGTGGTCGGGGATGATATTGTCGACCGTCCCGCCGTTGAACGCGCCGACGGTCACCACGCCGAACGCGTTGGGATCCTTCTCGCGGCTGATCACGCTCTGCACGTCGGTGACGAAATGGCTGCCGATGACGATCGGGTCGATGCTCTTGTCGGGCATCGAGCCGTGCGCGCCGACCCCGTTGAAGGTGATCAGGATCTTGTCCGAGGCGGAAGTGACCACCCCGTCCTTCACGATCACCTGGCCGAGCGGCATCGGCCCGACATGCGCGGCGAAGCCGTAATCGGGCTTGGGCCAGCGCTTGAACAGCCCGTCGGCGATCATCGCCTTGGCGCCGCTCACCGTCTCCTCGCTCGGCTGGCCGACGAACATCAACGTGCCGTGCCACTGATCCTTGATCGCGACCAGCGCGGCCGCGGCGCCGACCCACCACGCCATATGGCTGTCATGCCCGCAGGCGTGATCGACGAAGAAGGTCTTGCCGTCCTTCTGCTGCTGCGCGCGGCTGGCATAGGGAAGCCCGGTCTTTTCCTCCATCGGCAGCGCGTCGAGCTCGGTGCGCACCAGCACGGTCGGCCCCTCGCCATTCTTGAGGATCGCGACGAGGCCGGTCTTGCCGACCCCTTCGGTGACGGTGAAGCCGAGCTTGCGCATCTCGGCGGCGAGCAGGCCGGCGGTGCGCGTCTCCTGGAAGCCGAGTTCGGGATGCTGGTGGAGGTCTTTGTACAGCGCGTCGAGATGCGGATATTGCTTGTCGAGCGAGGCCTGGATCCGCGCCTTGGCCGCGGCGACGTCGAAGGTCACCGGCGCATTGGGGGTCGCGGCGGGCGGGGTGCCCTCGGGGATCGCGGGGGTGATCTGCGCCAGCGCGGGCGTGCCCGCCAGAGCGGTGAAGGCGGTGGCGAGCATCATGACGGTCTTGCGCATCGGATAGTCCCTCCTGTTCGCCCGGCCCTTAGGGTCCAAAGAGGATCAGGACAATGCCGGCCGATCGCCCAGCGCGAGCAGCGCGAAACTCGCCAGCCAATGCTCGCCCATATAATCCCCCGCGACCGCATCGAGCGACGCGGCGAGGTGGCGATCGGCGGCATCGCGCAGGATCGCCTGCGTCTCGGGGGCGTCGATCGTGGCGGCGAGGCTGTGGAACGCCCAGGCGCGGCTCAGGTTGAGCCCGTCGAGATGCGCGATCTTGCCGTCGCTGCGATCGCTCACCGTCGCGGGGGTGAACAGCGCGGCGGGCTCG
>CALMPB010000239.1 GCA_937871985.1 uncultured Burkholderiaceae bacterium | reverse complement strand
GCGGCCCCATTTCGCGCAAGCTGCCGTCGCTGGAAGTGCTTGACGACATCATGTATCGGGCCATTGCGGTGGGCTTCGCGTTTTTCACGGTGGCCACCATATTGGGCGCCCTATGGGCAGCCGATGCCTGGGGCACCTACTGGCAGTGGGATCCCAAGGAAACCTGGGCCCTGATCGTCTGGCTCAACTACGCGGCATGGCTGCACATGCGCCTCATGAAAGGCCTGCGCGGCCCCATGGCGGCGTACTGGGCCCTGGGCGGCTTGCTGGTAACCAGCTTCGCCTTCCTGGGCGTCAATATGTTCCTGTCGGGGCTGCACTCCTACGGGGAGCTATAAGAAAAGAAAGGGTCTCTTCGGAGGCCCTTTTTCTTGGGCCGTTCCAAGGCAATGGCAGGCCTTCGCACCGTGCGGGTTTTTTGCCTAGGCTTCCTGGCCGAGGTGTTCGCTGATGAAAGCGCGGGTTGCCTCGTCGTCGATGAAGTCGACGCTGCAGCGGGCATTCAGCATTTCCTTGGGGTCCTTGGGGTGGGAAACGGCGTAGCCCTGTACGTAGTCCACGCCCAGCCGGGCCAGGGTTTCCAGGGTGGCGCAGTCTTCCACCCATTCGGCGATGCTTTGCATGCCCAGATTGTGCGCCAGGGCCACGATGGCCTCTACGATGGCCACGTCGGCGGGGCGGGCGGTCATGCTCTGGATGAACGAGCCATCGATTTTCAGCGCATCGGCCGGTAGCTGCTTGAGATACGAGAATGACGTGTATCCGGCGCCGAAGTCGTCCAGCGCCACCCGCACCCCGATGCTGTGCAGCTGTTCAATGAAGGTATGGATGTCGTTGAGGTCCTTGAGCGCCACGCTTTCGGTGATTTCGATGCAAAGCAGGTGGGCGATGTGCCGGTGCAGTTGCAAAAGGCTGAAGAACTCGTCGATGAACTTTTGGTCGTTGAGCGACATGCCGTTCATGTTCAGGCAGATGAAATTGGTGTTGCTCAACTGGTCTTGATGCTTGTCCAGCCATTCCAGCGTCGTCTGGATAATCCATTTGTCCAGGACGGGCGCAACGCCGCTTTCTTCGGCCGCGGCGATGATGGTGCTGGTGGGCACCAGCTTGCCATTGGCGTCGCGCATGCGCAGCAGGACTTCGAAATCCAGGCTGTTGAAGGGGTTTTTCAGCGACATGATGGGCTGCATCACCAGGAACAGATTGCGGGGCGAGAACCCCGTGCTGAATTCCCGCAGCAGTTGGAATTCCTGGCTGTGTTCCGCCTTGGCGATGTCGGCGTATTCATGCACGACGATCTGGTTGATGCCGTTGCGCCGGGCCAGGCGGCAGGCCCGTGCCGCCGCCAGAATGACTTCCTGGGGAGGTTGTTTGGGGTTGGCCACCTCGACCAGCCCCATCGAGGCGTTGAGCTGCAGCGTGCGGGTGCCGATATAGCATGGCGAGGCCTGCAGATCGCTCATGATGGCGTGCGCCAGGAACTGGGCATCGTCGATGAAGGTATTGCACAGCAGCAGGATCAGCTCGGATCCGCCGATGCGGCCCAGGAACTGGCCGCTTTCCAGCTTGGCGCTGACGCGGGCGCAGGCCTGCCGCAGGACGTCGTCGCCGGTGGTATGGCCGTACAGGTCGTTGACGGTCTTGAGCGAACCGAAATCCAGATAGCCCATGGCGAAAGGCTCGCCCCGGCTCAATCCGTGCAGGGCATTACGGGTCCGTTTTTCGATGCCGCGCTGATTCAGCGTGTTGGTGAGCGGATCGTGGTCGGCCAGCGTGACCAGGGCGGTGATGGTTTTATTGCGTTCCGAGCGTTCGTTCTCGGTGACGACCAGCGCGATGAGGGCGCTGGAAACGATGGTGGCCGCAATGTGGATGCACGCCGTATTGAGCAGATGCAGGTTGATGAGGGTGGACAGTGCCTCGAGCACGCCCGTGCCGGCGGCAATGACGACAAGCATGCCGGCGCTGTACCACAGCATGTCGCTGGAATAGGCGACGACCTGGACGCGATAGATGATGGCCGCGGCAATGAAAACGCCGGCGGCGGCCATCCACCACATCAGTTGCAGGAAATGCTCGTACGGAAGATACGGAACGGCCGCCAGCAGGACGAGCCCCGGTATCATGCCCAGGCGCAGCAGGCCTGTTTGCCGGGTCTTGGCCAGGCCGGTCTTGAACAATTCGGTGAACAGCGTGAATGTCAGAAGGTAGTACAGGGCACAGGTCAGCTTGCGGATGTACGGCAGCGCGGCTACGGGAATGTCCTGGCCCAGCCATTGCATGTCCCAGCCCATGGAGGTGGCGGTAATGCGCAGATTGCCGATGAGCCACCCCGCAAATAGAACGTAAAGCCATTTCCGGCTGATGGCGGCGAACAGCAATAGCGTGAGGGACAGCGTAAGTACGCCGCCTTCCAGCATGTAGATGGCATGGAACGAGCCCGGCCCGAAGCCTTGGGGGTCGTTGTTGGCCAACAACGACAGTATGGGTAGAAAGGCGACAGCGGCGGGAAGCGCGACATACGTCAGTGCGCGAAGCACGCGGTCGAACAGCCTGAGCGGATCAGGAGCAAAGCGTGCGGTATCAGACTCAGGGTTTTGCATGCTTTACCATCGCAGCGCATGTGTGAAGTGGACAACGGACGACATGTGCATTGACTGTCATGATGGAAGGTAGGGAGCCTGTTTTTCTTTACACGAGGTAGTTTGTATAAACGGCATCAGGCCCGTTAGCTTTAGAGTATAGATGGATTTAACGTATGAATATTATCTGAATGAGCCGGCACAATAGTACAGCCAATTGATCTAGTTTTGTCGTAGGTGTCGCCCGTTTTTCTCAGGCCAGGGGGGTTTCGCCGGCAAACAGGCTTTCTATGGTTTCCCGGGGGCGAACCACGTGGTATTGGTCGCCATCGACCATGATTTCCGCGGCGCGGGGGCGTGTGTTGTAGTGGCTGGCCATGGTGAACGCGTAGGCGCCCGCCGACATGATGGCCAGCAGTTCTCCTTGTTGCAGGGCGAACCGGCGGTCGCGGGCCAGCCAGTCGCCGCTTTCGCAGATGGGGCCGACAATATCGTAGGTTCGCACTTGGTCGTGGCCCGCCGGGCTGACTTGCTCTACGCTGTGCCAGGCATCGTAAAGGGTCGGCCGGATCAGGTCGTTCATGGCGGCATCGACAATGGCGAAATTCTTGGCGTCGCCGTGCTTCAGGTATTCGACGGTGGTCAATAGTATGCCGGCGTTGCCCACCAGCGATCGGCCGGGTTCCAAAACGATTTGTAACGAATCCAGCTTCTTCGCGGCAAGGCGTTCGAACACTTGATCCAGCAAAGTCTTGGGCGTGACCAGGGTTTCGTTGGTGTAGCGGATGCCCAGGCCGCCGCCCAGATCCAGGTGCTCGATATGGATGCCGAGTCCGGCCAGGGTCTGGATGAGCACGATGAGTTTGTCGAGCGCGTCCAGGTAGGGGCTGACCTCTGTGATTTGCGAGCCGATATGGCAATCGACGCCCACGACGCGCAGGCTCTGGAGCTGCGAGGCGTATTGGTAGACACGGACGGCGTCCTCGATGGCGATGCCGAATTTGTTTTCCTTGAGGCCGGTGGAAATATAAGGGTGGGTCTGGGCATCGACGTCGGGATTGACCCGCAGCGACACCGGGGCGATGACGCCCATTTGCCCGGCCACCCGGGCCAGTTGCGCGAGTTCGGCCTCCGACTCGACATTGAAGCATTTGACGCCGGCCTTCAGCGCGGCCTGTATTTCCCAGACCTGCTTGCCCACGCCCGAGAACACGATCTTGCCCGGGTCGGCGCCCACGGCCAGAGCGCGGGCAAGTTCGCCGCCCGAGACAATGTCGAAACCGGCCCCCAGTTTCCTGAATTCGTTCAGCACCGCCAGGTTGGAATTGGCTTTCATGCCGAAACACACCAGGACGTTGCGGTCTTCGCCGGCCAGGCGGTAGGACTCCCAGGCGTCGCGCAGCGCCTGGCGCGAATAAACGTACAGCGGCGTGCCGAATTGCCGGGCCAGCGTCGGCAGGGGGACGTTCTCGGCATGCAGGACGCCATTCTTGAAGTCGAAATGAGGGGCAACAGTCATTATGGATGGCTATGAATAAATGAAGGTTTTGAGTGCTTTGCGCTGGCTTGGCCAGGATGAAACGCCGCGGGTTCGAACGCCGCCTGGAAAGCCTACTTTACAGGATTTGCCGAAGCCGGCGCGGTGCCGCCGTCCTGCGGCGTACCGGCGGCTGGCGCCTTGGCGGGGGCTGTGCCGGCTGCCTTGGGTGCGGGCATGTACAGCGGGCCTTTCAGGCCGCAGGCGCTTAACAGCGACAACAGAACCAGGCCGGCTACGAGACGGCCCGCCGACAGGACGGGCGTTGCGGGTTGGGGCGCTTGCATGGCAAAACTCCACGATGGGGTAAATCGTCATTATGAACGAAATGGAGTTTCCGGCGTGCGGCGCAAGTCTTCGTTGCCGGCCCGTGCATCCGGGTTCGGATGCACGGATTCGCCAGGCGGCTTTTTAGAACTGGACGCGCTGGGTTTGCGCCGGCGTGCCATTGAAGTTGTCGCCTGCCCCGTTGTTGCTGGAGTTGCTGGACAACTGGTTGACCAGATTGTTGATGGCATCGGCGGGAGGCGCCGCGTTTGCGTCGTCGGGAGTGGGCAAGCCTACGCGGGCGACCGCCTGGCCGGGGGGAAATTCCGAAAAATAATAGTCCCCGTTGATTTTTTCCAGCCCGTCGGGCATGGGGCCTGGAGGGATTTGCGGCTGGCCCTTCAGGGCGTAGCGCATGTAGTCCAGCCAGATGGGCAGGGCGGCGCCGCCACCGGTTTCCCGTACGCCGAGCGAGCGGGGCTGGTCGTAGCCCATCCAGGCAACCCCCACCAGCTTGGGAGTGAAGCCGGCAAACCAGGCATCGTGCGAATCGTTGGTGGTGCCGGTTTTGCCGCCGATGTCGTCGCGCTTCAGCTCGCGATGCACGCGCGCGCCGGTGCCGAACGTGGCCACGCCGCGCAGCATGTCGTCCATGACGTACACCGTGCGCGGATCGACGACGCGGGCGGCGGCGTCGCCCGCCACGATGGGCTTGGCCTGCATGATGACTTTGCCGCTGCTGTCGGTGATGTGGTCGATAAGATAAGGCAGGACGCGATAGCCGCCGTTGGCGAATACCGAGTAGCCGCCGGCCAGTTGCAGCGGCGTGACGGCGCCCGCGCCCAGCGCCAGGGGCAGCACGGCGGGGTTGCGCGCGCGGTCGAAGCCGAAGCGCGTGATGTAGTCCTGCACGTATTTGGGGCCCACGGCCTGCATCAGGCGGATGGACACCATGTTCTTGGACTTGTACAGGCCCTGGCGCATGGTCAGCATGGGCTCGTAGGAGTTGCCGTAGTTCTTTGGCGCCCAGGGCTTGGAGCCGGTTTGCTCGGCGGTAAGCGTGAACGGTTCGTCGGACACCTGGGTGGCGGGCGTCATGCCGCGTTCCAGCGTCGAGGCGTAGATGAACGGCTTGAACGAGGAGCCCGGCTGGCGCCAGGCGGCGGTGACGCGGTTGAACTGGTCGTCGCCGTAGCTGAAGCCGCCGACCATGGACTGGATGGCGCCGTCTTCGGGACGTATTGAAACAAAGGCCGCCTGCACGGTGGGCTTGTTGATGATTTCCCAGTAGTCGCCATTCTTGTGGACGTACACCACCGAGCCGCGCTGGATCTTGACGTCTTCCTTGGCATTCTTGACCAGGCCGCGGGCAATGACCTTCAGGGCGTTCTTGTTGGTGATGTCGATGATTTCCTGCGAGGAACGGGCCACGACGACTTTGTCGGGGCTGGCCGAAAGCACCAGGCCCACCAGCAGATCGTCGCTGTCGGTGTATTTATCCTGCAGCGAATCCAGAACGCCGTCCAGTTTGTTGGAGTCGCTTTCCACGCCGGCGGGCAGGTCGATGGTTTCTTCAGGGCCGGGATAGGGCGCGCGGCGCGTGTAGTCCAGCACGCCTTCGCGCACGGCTTTGTACGCGGCTTCCTGGTCGCCCGACTTGATGGTGGTATAGATGTTGAAACCGCGCGAATAGACATTGTCCTGGTAAACGCCGTACAGCAGCTGGCGCGCAAGGTCGGCGACGTAGTCGCCGTGAATGGCGTAGCCTCCCGTTGGCGTGCCCGGCGCCGATTTCAGCACGATGGGCTGCGCCATGGCCTGCTTGTATTCGTCCTCGGTCAGGTAGCCGAGGTCTTTCATGCGCCCAAGCACATAGCCCTGGCGAGCCTTGGCGCGCGAGAAATTGGCAATGGGGTTGAAACGCGACGGCGCCTTGGGAATGCCGGCCAGCATGGCGGCCTCGGCGGGGGTGATTTCGGACAGAGGCTTGCCGAAGTATGTGCGCGAAGCCGCGGCAAAGCCGTATGCCCGGTGGCCCAGATAGATCTGGTTCATGTACAGATCCAGAATCTGATCCTTGGACAAGGTGGATTCGATCTTGAATGTCAGCAGCAGTTCGTAGAACTTGCGGGTATAGGTTTTTTCGGAGCTGAGATAAAAGTTGCGGGCGACCTGCATGGTGATGGTGCTGGCGCCCTGCGCCTTGGACATGTTCACCACGTTGGCGACCATGGCGCGGATCACGCCCAGCCAGTCGATGCCGCCGTGCTGGTAAAAGCGGTCGTCCTCGGCTGATAAAATGGCCGACTTCATGACGTCCGGAATTTCATTGAAGCTCAGGACATTGCGGCGCTCTTCGCCGTATTCGCCGATAAGCACTTTATCGGCCGTATAAATACGCAACGGCACCCGTGGCCGGTAGTCGGTCAGGGCGCTGAGGTCGGGCAGGTTGGGCCAGGCCAATGCAAGCGCCAGCGCGCCCAGCAGCGCGCCGCACAACCCCAGGCCGGCTGCGAAGACGACTATCTTGAGGATAAAGCGCCCGAGCCACGAACGGGATTGCGGGGAGGAATTTTGCGAGGATTTGGTAGAGGAACTCATTGAGGGCGATTTTAAGTCCAACTTGCGTCAGACTACGGTTTGCACAGCGGGTTTGTGTAACAAATTAATGCAGTGCAGCAGCCTATGGTGGGATTGCAAGTGGGATAATACACAAATGAATGACTCTTTACGTTTTGACGCCGCGACGGCGTCGCCCGCCGCCAAGAGCGCCGAGGCGGCCGAAACCGTGTTGCTGCCTTACGACAAGCCTATTTTCCTGGTCGGAATGATGGGGGCGGGCAAGACCACGATCGGCCGCCATCTGGCACGGTCGCTGGGCCGCAAGTTCGTCGACCTGGATCTGGCGCTGCAGGATCGTTGCGGGGTGCAGGTTGCGACGATCTTCGAGATCGAAGGCGAAGAAGGCTTCCGGCGCCGCGAAACCGCGTTGCTGGACGAATACTCCCGCACTCCCGGCATCGTGCTGGCGACGGGCGGCGGAGCCGTATTGGCCGCCGAAAACCGCGGCTACCTCAAGGATCGCGGCGTGGTCGTGTATTTGCGGGCCAGCGGCGACGAGCTTTATAAACGCGTGGCCCGCGATCGCCATCGTCCTTTGCTGCAAACCGGGAATCCGCGCGAGCGGCTGCTCGAACTGCTGCGCCAGCGCGAGCCGTTGTACGATGAAGTGGCCGCGCTGACTTTCGACACGGGCAGCCTGCCGGTGCCGCAAGTGGTGCGCACCCTGATTTCGCTATTGCAAAACTACGAGAAGCATTCATGACCACGGTACACGTCGACACGCCTGGAGGGCGCTACCCCATCAATATCGAGGCCGGCCGCCTGGATCGCCTGGCCGAAGCCGTTCCGCACGATGCCACCTCCATAGCCGTGGTCAGCAATCCGACGGTGGCGGCGCATTACAGGGCCCGCGCGCAAGACGCGCTGGCCAAGTCGGGCAAACGCGTCATCTACATCGAGCTGCCTGATGGCGAGTCCTACAAAGACTGGCAGACCCTGAACCTGATCTTCGACGGTCTGCTGCAAAACCGCTGCGACCGCAAGGCCGTGCTGGTGGCGCTTGGCGGCGGCGTGATCGGCGACATGGTCGGGTTTGCCGCCGCCAGCTACATGCGCGGCATCCGGTTCGTGCAGGTTCCCACCACCCTGCTCGCGCAGGTGGATTCCTCGGTGGGCGGCAAAACGGCCATCAACCACCCGCTGGGCAAGAACATGATCGGCGCGTTCTATCAGCCCATCGCCGTCGAAATCGATACCGACGTCCTCAACACCCTGCCGGCCCGCGAAATCAGCGCGGGCCTGGCCGAGGTCATCAAGTACGGCTGCATCATCGACGCGCAGTTTTTCGACTGGTGCGAGCAGAATGTCGCGGCGCTGCGCGCTCTGGATCACGATGCCGTTTCGTATGCCATCCAGCGCTCGTGCGAGCTCAAGGCCTATGTGGTGTCGCAGGACGAGCGCGAGTCGGGCATGCGGGCAATCTTGAATTTCGGCCATACCTTCGGCCATGCGATCGAAGCGGGCCTGGGCTTTGGCGAGTGGCTGCACGGGGAAGCGGTGGGCTGCGGCATGGCCCAGGCCGCCGAGCTGTCCGTGCGGGTTGCGGGCCTGGACGAAGCCAGCGCCAGGCGCGTGCACAATCTGGTGCACGCTATCGGCTGCCCGGTCACGCCGCCCAATCTGGGCACCGAGCACTGGATAGAACTCATGCAGGTCGATAAAAAAACAGAAGGCGGCACATTGCGTTTCATCATGCTGCCCGAAATCGGCAAGGCGGTATTCCAGCCCGCTCCGCTCGACGAATTGCGGCAGGTGCTGCACAAGACCGCCGTGCCGGTGCTGTAAGGCGTATCGATGACGCAATTGGCGCCTTACGCCTGCAATCCAGAGCAGACCCGCGGCCGCGTGCATGCCGAAGCGCCGCCGGTCGGACGCAGCCAGTTCCAGCGCGACCGCGACCGCATCATTCACTGCAATGCGTTCCGCTTGCTGGAATACAAGACCCAGGTATTCATCAACCACGAAGGCGATCTGTTTCGCACGCGGCTTACGCACAGCATCGAGGTGGCCCAGATAGGCCGGACCCTGGCGCGCAACCTGGGCCTGCATGAAGACCTGACCGAAGCCATTTCATTGGCCCACGATCTGGGCCATACGCCTTTCGGCCACGCGGGCCAGGACGAGCTCAATGCCTGCATGCACGAACTCGCGCCGGCCGCCGGCGGTTTCGAGCACAATCTGCAGAGCCTGCGGGTGGTGGACGAGCTGGAAGAGCGCTATGCGGCGTTCAACGGCCTCAACCTGTGTTTCGAAACCCGCGAAGGCATACTCAAGCATTGCTCGGTGTCGCATGCGCGCACGCTTGGCGCGGTGGGCGCGCGTTTTCTCGAACGCACCCAGCCTTCGCTGGAAGCGCAGATCGCCAATCTTGCCGACGAAATCGCCTACAACAACCACGACATCGACGATGGCCTGCGTTCGGGGCTGATCACGATCGAACAGTTGCAGATGCTCGAGATTTTTTCGACCCATTATTCCCAGGTCGTGCGCCGGTATCCCAATATCGACCGGCGCCGCGCCATTTCCGAAACCATACGCGCCATGATCAATACATTGGTGGTGGATCTTACGGAAACCACGCGGGCCAATATTCTTCAGCACCAGCCGGACAGTGCCGATGCGGTGCGCGCCGCGCCGCCCCTCGCGGCATTCTCGTCATCCATGCGCGCGCAGGCCGACGCCCTGAAGAGCTTCTTGCTGACCAATCTTTACCGGCATTACCGTGTCATGCGCATGACGACCAAGGCGCGCCGCATTGTGCGGGAGCTGTTCGTGGCCTTCTTGAGCGAACCCAGGCTGCTGCAGGCCGAGTACCGACGGAGCGACGACATAGCGCAGGCGCGGGCCATTGCCGATTACATTGCGGGCATGACGGACCGCTATGCGATCCGCGAGCACCGGGCGCTGTTCAGCATGGATTAGGGCCTGTTAACAGGCCCCGATGGGCATATGGCCCATCGAGCGGATTTCTTCGATCAGCAATTGCGCGCCCGGCGACGAGTGGTCTTGCGTGCGCCGCAATATGCCGATGGGCCGGCTGGTTTCGGGCAGGTCGATGGGCAGAACGACCAGCGAGCCAGCGTCGATCTCGGGCTGGAACAAGTGGCGGGAGGCGGCGGTAACCATATCGCTGTTGAGCAGCAGCCCGCGGATCATGGAAAGATCGGAGGATTCGACGGCGACGCGAGGTTGCGGCATGCCCAGCGTTTCGAAGGCGGCACGCAGGACTTCACGCGTGGGCGTGCTCCGCCTGGGGAGTATCCAGTCGGCGTCCAGGGCTTCGCGCACAGTGCAGGCTTGGGCGGCAGCCAGGGGATGGCCCGCCCTGGCAATGACGACCATGCGGTCGCTGAAGAGATCTTCGCGGATCAGGTCGGCGTATTGTTCGATAGGCCGCAGCGCGCCAAGCACCAGGTCGATATCGCCGCACCACAGCCCGTGGGTCAGGGTTTCGAAAGGGCCTTCCACCGTGGTGAAGTGCAACTGCGGGTACCGCTTGTGCAGATTGGCGATGGCCGAGGGCAGTATGTAGGCGCGCCCGAAGGGCAAGGCCCCGATGGTGACGCGGCCTTCCATGACGCCGTTCATGGCGGCGATTTCCGCCACCGCCAGGCGCAACTGGGTAAGCGCCCTTTTTATGTGCACCAGCAGCAGTTCCCCGACGGACGTCAGGCGGATGGTGGAGGTGGAGCGGTCGAACAGAGCCAGCCCAGTGCTGACTTCCATATCGCGCAGGGCGATGCTTACCGCCGGCTGCGAGATATTCATTTGCTGCGCCACCGCGCCCATGTGCTTGTGCTCTGAGAACGCGACGAGCACGGCCAGCCGGCGCTCGTTGACGGCCAGCGAGAAGATGGGGGCATTGCGTGGCTGCAGGCCGCTTTCTTCGTAGATTTCCTTGAGGGCATCGCGCACCGCCTGCATTTCTTCGAATGCGAATTCCACCCGCCGCGCCAGCACCTTGCCGGCGTCGGTGGGCAGCATGCCGCGGGTGGTGCGTTCGAACAGCTTTACATCCAGGGCTTCTTCCAGTTGCTGGATCGAGTTTTGCACCGCGGACTGCGCGCGCCGGAGCTCATCGGCGGCTTTTGTCATGCTGCCCAGGCGGCAGACGGCATGGAAAACCCTGAGGTGCTTGGTATGTGGAATGGTGGGTTCCGAGGTGCTGGATTTCACGGCGGGCTCATAAGGCGTTTCGGTGTCGTTAGAAGTGTTTTAGATGACGAAAGCACGAGGACGCATGCCAGAATGTAGCCATTGTAGCGGGCCCGGTTGCGGGCCGAACTCGGGAGAAACACCATGCTGGTTACGCCAAACTTCGTCATGCCCAATCTCGATCTCGAGAAGATCATGCGCTCCTTGCTGGAAACAGGCAAGAGGACGCATCAATTGTGGCTGACGCCGGACTCGTTGGCCTTTGTGGCGCGCGGCCGTGAATACCGCAGCGAGTTTCATATCAACCCCAGCTATGAAATCCAGTATTCGATCAAGGGCGACCTGAACCTGCACTACCGCACCCCGGGGGGCGAGGAAAAAGTCGCCTTCGTGCCCCAGGGTTCGTGTTTGTTCCAACCGCCCTTCGTGCCGCATTCGCCGCGCTTTGCGCCCGACTCGTTCCAGTTGGTCATCGAGCGCGCGCGCCTTCCGGGCGAGATCGACCGCTTCCATTGGTTCTGCCCCAATTGCGATCACTTTCTTCACGAAGAGTTCTACACCGTCGACGACTACAAGGCCGATCCGGTCTCGCGCGCCTACGATAATTTCTACGAGTCGGAAGAGTTCCGCACCTGCACGAAGTGCGGCACGGTCACGCCGGTTCCCGAGCAGTGGGCGGCCAAGGCATGAGCAGTGTGCCCACGACACTTGAAGAGCAGTTGCAGCCCGAGCACAGCGCGCTGCTCGTCATCGACATGCAAAACGATTTTTGCGCCGAAGGCGGCTACCTGCATACGCGGCGCAATTACGATGTCAGCTTCGCCCCGGCCGTGGCGGCCAATATCCAGGTTCTGATAGACGGCGCGCGCCAGGCCGGTGTGCCGGTGGTGTGGATCCATTCCATCTACGACTTCAAGTACCTGACCGAGTCCTACAGGGTCAAGCGCGGCGAGGAAGGCTGCTGCCTGGAAGGCAGTTGGGGGGCGGCCCCTTTCGGGGTCGAGCCGGCCCAGGGCGATATCGTCGTGCAAAAGCACAGCTTCAGCGGCTTCTACGGCACGGGGCTCGACGAAACCCTGCGCGCGCAAGGCATCAAGACACTGGTGATCACCGGGGTCGCCACCAACGTATGCGTCGACTCCACGCTGCGCGAGGGATTCTTTCACGGCTACTACATCGTGCTTGCCGAAGACTGTGTCGGCAGCAATAGCCAGATCGGCCACGAAGGCACCCTGGCCACCGTGCGCAACAACATCGGCGCCGTCGTGCCGTCGCAGAAGGTGGCGGCATTGTTGTCCCGCCGGGTGGCAGCCTGATCTTTCAGCACGCCCGGCAGTTCATTGCGTTGAAGCCTGTTCGGCTGCCGCCATGTCTTCCAGCATTTTCCTGACGCGTGATGGGCCTGCATCGATGGACAGCCACGTTTGCTGGCGTACGCCCGTTGCCGCCTGCTCGCGTTGCACGGCGGTGACGATCACGTTGTCTTCAGCGAAAGTCTGATCGAGGCTTGCAAACTGGTCGGCCTGCAGCTTTTCGTCGTCAATGCCGAAGTTGCGCAACTGCATCCAGAAGAAATGCGTCGTTGTTTCGCTCTCGGGAGTCAGGAATTTGTAGCCATGCAGACGCAGGCCTTTGTCCATGTTTTCTTCAGTATGCTCTTGCCCGGCATTCATCGTGACGACGTCCACCCGCGAGACACAGGGCGCAAAATAGTAGTAATACTGACAACGGTCGACAAGCCCTTGGAAATTGCCGTTCCTTTTATCAATAGGTGGCGGCGGGACGTCGTTGGACCATCGGTAGGTGACCAGATAATCGTCCCCCTGTTCCACCTTGACCGGAACTTCGCTGGTGGCGGGATTGCCAATGGTGCGTAGATGCACGTAGGTGGTGTGGGCCGGATCCTGAAGATTCTCGGCGATATTCAAGTAATCGCCGCCATGAAGCTGGTAGCCGCCGTCGATGACCGTCCAGCCTGGCTCGTTGACCCTGCGGATTTCGTGAATTTTGGCGGGGTCGGCCATGGCCGGATCGCCCATCCAGATCCAGATGGCGTTATAACGCTCTACCAGCGGAAAACTGCGCACCTTGGCGGTAGCTGGAATCCGGTCCTGCCCGGGGATGCGAACGCATGCGCCGCTGCAGTCGTACTCCATGCCATGATAGCCGCACTGAAGATTGTCGTTCACCAGCTTTCCCATGGAAAGAGGCAGCAGCTTGTGTGCGCAGCGATCGATCAGGGCTACGGGCGTGCCATCGTTCTTGCGGTAAAGAACGATGGGCTCGCCCATGATATTGCGTTTCAGCAGATCCCGGCTGACTTCTTTGGCCCACGCCGCAACATACCACGCATTCTTGATGTAGATCGACATTGTTTATCTCCTTTGTTCGGGCAGCAGTGCCGCGTGCCCGGCCTTATCGGTAAATGTGGCGAATCGGGATGTCCGTCATGGACCTGTCGTGATTGCGGCCGATTCGGGAAGGCTTTGTGGGCTGCAATGTGCGCGACAGAGCCTGGGAAAGCCGGTCATAGGCGCCAAGAAGGAAGGAAAGACGGCTGCGGTCGGTTGTGGTTGGCCTCGATTCGGCAAGCGAAAGGGTCTGCGAAATGCGTCGGCAGCAACACGATGCCGTTGTCCATGCAGTCGTTCAGAACACTCAATCGGGTTTGAAAAGCCTGCTTGGGATCGTCGTCGAATACCGACCAGACCTCGGGGTAGGGCAGTTGTATGGGATGGTGGATCACATCGCCACAGAACATCGCTTGCTGTCCGGCGGTTTTCAGGCGGATCTTGGCGTGTCCGGGGGTATGTCCCGGAGCGGATTCGACGGTCAGCAAATCGTCGACGGTATAGCCATCGTCCACAAGCACCATTTGCCCGGCCTCCTCGACCGGCAGCACGCTGTCGGCAAACACGAATGCTTCGGACTCGCGCGGCACGTGGTCCGGCCGGCGCTCGTCCCATCGCTCGAACTCGTTGCGGGTGAAGATGTACTTGGCGTTGGGGAATGTTGGCACCCACTTGCCGTTTTCCAGCCGTGTGTTCCAGCCGACATGGTCGGAATGCAGGTGCGTACACATGACGAAGTCAATATCTTCGGGATTCGCGCCGGCGGCGGCCAGGCGTTCGATCCATGGTTCATTGCGCATATGGAAGCGGGGGTTGATCGGTCGATGCTTGTGATTGCCGATGCAGCTGTCGATGAGTATCGTGTGGTGGGCGGTGCGGATCAACCAGCTGTGGATGCTGGTTTGGATGCGATCCTCGGCTGGATCGTAGAAGCGCGGAACGAGCCAATCCTTTTGTTCTTGCCACATTTCCGGTGTGAAATCCGGGAACATGAACGTTCTCTTGAAACCGGGGCCATGGTAGTCCTGCACGCGGGTTATTTCGGCATTGCCGAAATGGAGCCCATGTCCGCATAGGTTTATATCGAGCCTGCTTTTAGCCATCTGATCCGCCCTTTTTCCTGAATGCACAGAACAACTTTGGCTGATTGTGCCACCGTTTGCCGCGCGGTCGAATGCAGTACCAGGCAGTTATAAGCTTTTTAGATACCCTTAAAAGTATTTTGGTGTCGACGCGTTGATGGTTCGAGGCAAGAATAGTAAGCCTCGATGCACCACAACAATGATTACAGCGTTCCCTACGGGCATCCACGGTATGTTCGTGGGGAAACAAATCATCGGCTTAAGTCGTCAACGCGCCGATTCCTAGGAGAGACAATGAAACGCATCATCAAGACGGCCCTTGCGGCAGCATGCCTGGCAACCGCCGCGACCAGCCTGGTCGCCGCGCCCGCCTCGGCAGCCGAGCCCTTCAAAATCGGGCTCATCGTTCCCATGACCGGCCCCTTCGCCTCCACGGGCAAGCAAATCGATGCCGCGGTCAAGCTTTATATGCAGCAGCACGGCGACGCGGTCGACGGCCGCAAGATCCAGGTCATCCTGCGCGACGACGGCGGCCTGCAGCCTGAAAACACCAAGCGCATCGCCCAGGAAATGGTCATCCAGGACAAAGTCAACGTGCTGGCCGGTTTCGGCCTGACCCCCCTCGCCTTCGCCGCCGCGCCGGTGGCCACGCAGGCCAAGGTTCCCATGGTGGTCATGGCCGCGGCCACGTCGTCCATCGTCAAGAAATCGCCGTACATTGTGCGTACGTCCCAGACGCTGCCTCAAATTACGACTCCCCTGGCCGATTGGGCCGCAAAGAGTTCCAAGATCAAGACAGTCATTACCTTGATCAGCGATTATGGCCCCGGCCACGATGCGGAAAAATTCTTCATCAAGTACTTTACCGATGGCGGCGGCAAAGTCCTCGAAAGCATCCGCGTGCCGCTGCAAAATCCCGACTTCGCGCCATTCCTGCAACGCGTGAAAGACGCCAAGCCCGATGCCGTGTTCGTCTTCGTGCCGT
>CALMPB010000238.1 GCA_937871985.1 uncultured Burkholderiaceae bacterium | reverse complement strand
GCAGGGCCGCATTCATCCGCGAGGTGCTCGAACGCGAGGTCAACCGCCTGGAGCGTGAACAAGCCAGCCTCGTAGGCGGTCGCGTGCCCCCGAAATAATCCGGCGATTTTGCTTCTCGTTCGAATGAGCGCGTAAGCGCAGCTTCGGCATTTCTCGCCAACACTCGACATCCTGTACATTGCCCTACAAAGCGAGGCGGTTCCGCTGATCGCTTGTAACCGGCCGATTGCTACCGCGATGCCTGTGCCTTGAGGCGGTTGGCGAGTTCGGGATCGTCGACGAAGTCATCGAGGAACTGGTGCCAGGTGTTGGTGGTGAGACGCGCCTGGCTGAGCATGTCCGTCAGTTCATCGATGCCGTGATCGGTTAGCGCGGTGATGGTCTCGTCGGGGCCGATACAGACGCGGATGATGGTGCCGTAGGTCAGGTTGTCGTCATTTGAGACGATGGCTTCCAGCAATTCCACGTCCTCGTCGAGTATCCTGGCGACATAGTCGAGGGTGAGGACGTGAGTGACCGTGGCCATCAGGCGGCCAGTGCTTGCGGGACGGTCAGCGGTGCCCAGTTCCAAGGGAGTAATTCGGCGATCCTGTTGATCTTGTGGTCGTGGATGCGATTGAGCAGGTCGGTGATGTAGGCCTGGGGATCGAGGCCATTCATCTTGGCGCTTTCGATGAGCGTCATGGCGCGCGCGAGGGTTTCGGCGCCGGCCTCGGAACCGGCGAACAGCCAGTTCTTCTTTCCCAGGCATATGGGCCTGACAGCACGTTCGGCGGCATTGTTGTCGATGGCGACGCGGCCATCGTCGAGAAACAGGCTGAACGCGTGCCAGCGGCCGAGGGCGTAGCGAAAGGCCTTGGCGAGATCGCCTTTGCCGGGGATCCGGGTGAGCTGCGTCTCTGCCCAGGCATGCAAGGCCTCGAGCTTCGGCTTGCTCAGCTCCTGGCGCACGGCCCGACGGATATCGGCAGGCTTGCCAGCGATCTCGCGCTCGATGTCATAGAGCTGCCCGATACGCTCGAGCGCCTCGTGTGCGATCTCGGATTTTTGCGACACCCAGACGTCGTGGAAATCGCGTCGCCAATGGGCAAAGCAGGCGGCCTCGCGGAAGCGCGGGTTCGCATCCGCGCCGGGTTCGTAGAGCTTCGAATAGCCCTTGTAGGCGTCGGCCTGGAGAATACCGCGCGCATCGCGAAGATGGTCCTGGACGTGCTGTGCATTCCAGCTGGGCGCATAGCGATAGACGACCCCGGGCGGGGCGACGCCGGTCCAGGGGCGCTGATCACAGACATAGGCCCAGATGCGGCCTTGCTTGACGCCCTTGCCGATACCCTTGGCGCGTTCCGGAGCCAGCACGCGGATGGGTGTGTCGTCGGCGTGCAGGATGTCGCTACCCAGGACCGATGCCTCAATCTGGTCGATCACGGGCTGCAGGATCCGCATCGAGCGGCCACACCAATCGGCAAGTGTGCTGCGTGGAATATCGGCACCCATGCGCGCGAGGATCTCGTTTTGCCGGTACAGCGGCAAATGGTCGTCGAACTTGGAGACCAGCACGTAGGCAAGGAGGCTTGCGCCAGCCATGCTGCCGGGGATCGGGCGGCTGGGAGCCGGCATCTGGACCATCTTCTCGCAGCAGCGGCAGGACTTCTTCGGGCGAGCGATCTCGATGACCTTGAGCTTTGCCGTGATCATCTCGATGATCTCGCTCACGTCTTCACCGACGAGACGCAGGTCGCCCCCGCAATCCGGACAGGTGTTGCCAGGGTCGAACTCGCGGCGTTCGCGCGGCGTGTCCGCCAAGACGCGCGGACGCCGGGACGGACGCGGCCCGGAGCTGGTGTCGGCGGAAGCGGGCTCCCCTTCCTGATCGTTCTCATCGCTTGCCACGAGACCCTGTTGAGCGGCGGAGACGAGCACGTCTTCGAGCGCGAGCTCGAGTTGCTCGATCTCGCGCTGGATCTTCTCGGAAGACTTGCCGAAGGCCTGCTTCTTGAGCTTGGCGATCTGCAAACGAAGCGCCTGGACGACCAGGTCATGGGCGCGCAGCGTCGTCGTCAGCTTCGCATTCTCGGCCTGCAGCTCGGCGATCATCGCCTTGAGGAGTGCCGGGTCTTCGGGAAGATCGGATGCCGCGTTCAGCATGGCCTTTGCTACGGGAAAACGTCCAAAAAGTACAGAAAAACAGACGCTTTCGCAGAAGTAAGTTACCCCGCGCGTGCCGGCGGCGCGCCCCAGTTCGGGCGCCTCCAGTCGATCCCTTCCCACAGCATCGCAAGCTGGGCCGATGTCAGGCGCGCCGTCCCGTCTGCAGATTCCGGCGATCGCGATCAGCCATTCCGATATGATGGCGCGCAGCGTTC
>CALMPB010000237.1 GCA_937871985.1 uncultured Burkholderiaceae bacterium | reverse complement strand
CCTGCCCTGGCCCGTCGGTTCCATGGCGTGACCATCTGAACGACCAGTCCTACCGCCAGCGAGGCGAGAACACCGTTGGACCACACCACCTGCGGACGCCCGCCGGCAGCGCCATACTTACGGGCTTCCTCGGCCAACGCCTCCTCGGTGACAATGCCAAGGCAGCGCAGGCACGGACTACCCGGCTGAGACAGGACAACCTGACCAGCGACGAGATGTCCGTGCCCAGCTTCAAGCTTGTGTACGTCCATGCCCTGGTCGATGTATGGGATGAGGAAGCGTCGGCAGAAGGCGTCGAGCTCGTCCTTGCCCCGCACGTTGTCGAGGCCACCCACGATGACGTCGCAGCACTTGAGCGCGTCACCCACGAGCTGCCACTGCTTGCGATAGATTTCGACCCGGGCCTTCGGATTGATGGCCTTGATCATTCGCCTCATGATCTCGACCTTGACCGCGCGCTTCAGCACGTACCACCACGTGCCGCCGATCAGCCTGTTGAGATTGGTCAACGAAATGCGGTCCTCGTCCACCAGCACGAAGTTGCCGATGCCGACATGGGCCAGTTGCTGAGCAACATGCGAGTTGCCTCCGCCGAGGCCCACCAAGCCGACGGTCACTTCACCCAATCGCCGTTCGCTCTGCGGGCCCAAAAAGCTCTGACGATCAAGCCAGCTCATATTTCGCACTCCATTGCTCGACGACCGGTTGGTCGACGCGGATGAAACGGTCGATCGGCACGGAACGCTTGCCGGGCTCAAGCCACAGCAACCCAGTTGCGCTGTCGTTGCTCAAAACCAGCAATCCATGCGGCATTTTCGGGCACGACTGGAAAAACCCAGGCACGAACGTGTTGCCACTCTCAAGATCTACGCCGCTGAAGCGCGGAAGGCCGCGACCACCGTGGGTATGGACATGGAGGAGGGTCGAAGCCGGCCGATAGGCTGCCTGTGCGGCTTTGCGCATGGCGTCAGAGCCAATCCTTGCGCCGACACCGGGAGCGACTTCGTAGTCTTCGTCGTCGACCGGCATGTAGTCGCGAACCAACAGCAACAGGCCATCTGGCGCTCTGGCCGCGCCTGCCGTCAGGAAGCCGACACGCTCGTGCGCGAACAAGTGCGGCCTTGCGAGATCGCGCCGGACCTGGTCGAGCACCGGACCGGCGATCTTGAGGCTTACTCTCATTTGAGCTGCCCCAGATGGTTTGCGAGGATTTCTGTCCAGGGCAACGACGGCGGCACATTGTTGAAGGACATCGCGTGCCATGCGCGGCCCATGATCTGGTGGACCGTCCAGTTCTGACCGCGGTTCGGGAATGGCTTCGAAAGGAAGAGCCGCGTCGTGTAGCTCGAATGGCCGCGCGGGCAGAGCAGGCCGTCTACCGTCACGGTACCACCGTTGTGTAGGACGTTCATGTTCGGGAGAAAGACGAGGGGTTGGCCCCCCTCGTCCCACAGTTCTGCCAGGCGATTGATCCGCCGCAATGCCGCAAGTTGGAGCTGGGCGGTCATGACGACTGCCCCACCGGCGGATGGGAGGCAAATTCCATCCCGTCCTTTACCTTCAGGCGCTCGCCCGGAGCCATCTCACGGAAGACGCCATCCGAGCCGATGATGTCGAGCTTGTAGCCAGGGGGAACTCCGAAGACGCTCATCAGCTCTTCGGTGGTGTAAACGCGGCGCTCGAGTTCGAACTCGACGTCGCCGCCGTAGATCACTGTCACCGTCTTCTTGTGCTTGCGCAGCTTGAAGCGCTCGACCTCATCGCCGCCGATATTGACCTCGTCATCATCGTCGAAAATCTGGTCGAGGCCCGGGCGCTCAAGGATCAGCGCCAGCTCGTCACCGGCGCCGGCAAGAAACTTGATCTGCGAGGCGATCAGCTTCTTGCGCGGCCACTCCATCGCCAGGCCTTCTACGAAGAAGCGGTGCGTGACGCCGCCTTCCAGCACGAAGAAGCGGTTGACCTTGCTCTTATCCAGCTCAGACGTTTCGGTCGGGCGCAAGGTTTCCAACTCGCCCGTCTTCAGATGCCGCAACACGACGAAGTCTTCGACGGGATGCTTGCCGACCGACATGGCGACCTGTGCGCCTGTGATCTTGGCGTCGTCGAACGTGACTGCGGCGAAGTCGAAGTTCTTATCGCCGATCTCGACTTCGAACGTAGCGTTGCCGTGCTTCCGGTCGCCGTCGGCGTTCATCAGAATCGTTTCCATATGCTCTCTCCATTTCAGAGCGCACGGACAAACGCTCCAGACCTTGACGAAATCCCGGAAGGGACAGATAGTTCTGATTCAGTCCGTTATGAGACTGTACATAATCGGACTAGATTGCCAAATCAAGTCCGATTTGACACTCATCGAGGAGCCCGATGGATACGAAGAAATGGACAGCACCCACAGAACAGCCTCACGGGGCACAGCCCACCCCCCTCGACTTCTTCTTCAAACTCGCGGAAATCTGGGACTTGAGCACCGATCAGCAGATCAAGCTGCTGGGATCGCCGGCCCGTTCGACGTATTTCCGTTGGCGTAAAGATGGCGGCGACGTTTCTGTGGATACGCTCGAGCGGATCTCACACTTGGGCTCTATCTATAAGGCCCTTACTATCCTGCTCGACTCACCTGATGCTGCCGTGAAGTGGATTCGCCGACCAAACCGATACTTCGAAGGAACGTCCGCCTTGGACATTATGCTGAACGGGAATTTGAGCGACATTATTAGGGTAAGACAATACGTCGATGCCCAACGCGGAGGGTAAGTTTGGAATATCCGCAGATCGCAGTCGACGGGCACTATCGCCGGTTGATCCCCTCAAAATATCCTACGATCGACATCTACGAGAAATTCGGCTCTCGGGAGATGCAGGCGCTTGCCGCCGAGCTCGAGACGATCACCAACCCGCGTCTTGCCGCCAAGTCTCGGATTACCGGTGGGAACATATCTGCCGATTCCAGTTCGCCGAAGCTTCAGAACTGGAACCACGCACCCTTCTCCTATCCCATGCCGGAAGGGACGCACTTCCTGCCGCCCCCCTATTCGGTCATGGAGCTGGCATCCGACGAGCGCGGCGCTCTCGCCAGAGCGATCATTAGACGTGAGGAGTTTCTTTCTCGCACCGATGAGCCGGTCTGCGGCGTTGACATGCGGATGATAACCAACAAAGTCGTGGGAAGCTTCGTCGACCTGCGCGGGGTGGCCCAAGACACTTCTCAGGCCGCCAGATGGAAGATCGGCTGGCGCTTGTACGAGGATGGCGTTAATGGCGTCATCTTCAACATGGCCGAATTGCCCGGCAGCGAATTCATCAGCATCTTCAACGATGACGTTCTTCTGGAGAAGGGCGTGCAAGGCGCCCATTACCGGTTCCGTTGGGACGGCCAGCGGATCGGTCGCCTTTATGACTTCGGCGCTGATCGAGACATAGATCGTAGCGAAATCATCCCGCGGCCGATGGCGGCTGCATAGATGTTCACCCGCGAGACGCTGGTTGTCGATGGCCCGTTGGCATTTCGCAGTCAGCGCACCGCGGCGGCGCGCGAGTGCAGGCTTGGTCGTGACATCCTGACGCTTCCGTTGCTTGCAGCCCGCCTCGCCGGCGGGTTCATAACTCCTGCGGGCACGGATGTTCTCTACCCAGCCATTCAGGCGGCATTAGCCGCAGGCGGTTTTCACGACATCGGCCGCGTTGCGAGCCTGCCAGGTATGCCCCGAGCGCTCCTTCAGTCTCTCGACGCCGCATGGCGGGCCGATATTGACCTATCCTCTCTTCCTCAAGAGGTCGGCCGCTTCGCCGATCTGCATCTGGTCGAGAAGCGCATACGCGACCATCTCCCTCCATCCCGACTGCTTCACGGCGACCTGCGCAACGAAGCGCTCGCGCGTGTTTCCCTAGCGAATGTCCTGCTTGGACCGGTAACACTCGCCGGGATCGTCGACGTCGACCCCATATGGCGCCCCTTGCTAAATGCGATTGCGCGTTTCACCGAGGTGGCGTGGGATATGCCGGGAAAAGTCGAATGCGGATGGTTCGACGGCAACGCGCGCAGCCGAGCACCGTCCAGCCCATCGCGGTTGACCGCGGAGGTGAGCGCCGACCCCAAATCCGAGGTTGTAGAGGCGTTGCGATGGGTGCGTGAGCTTCTCGCATCGGGCGAGGTGAAGGCCGAGCAAATTGCCATCGCGGCAACGGCGACGCCAGATTGGGATGAGCATTTCCTTGCCTACGCACGCGATGCTGCTCTCCCGCTC
>CALMPB010000236.1 GCA_937871985.1 uncultured Burkholderiaceae bacterium | reverse complement strand
GAGCCGGTACTGGCGGCCGGCCGTCATCGGCGCCAGCGGTCCGAACGCGCCCGACAGCACGATGTCGCCGGCGGCAAGGGGACGTCCGACCTCGACCATCTTGCGCGCCAGCCATGCCAGCGCCGTCACCGGGCTGCCCAAGCAGGCGGTTGCCGGACCATGTGACACCCGCACGGCGTCCTCGAAGAGTTCCATCGTGAGGGCGTCGATCACGGCGCGGTCGAACGGACGGCGGTCGTCGCCGATGGCGTAGCGCGCGGAGGATGCGTTGTCGGCCACGGTATCGGCGATCCTGATCTGCCAGTCTCGAACGCGGCTGCCGACGATCTCGACCGCGGGCGCCATCCACTCGACCGCATCGCTCACCGCGGCTTCGTCGACCGCTGGATCGGTCAGCGCGCGGCGGATGCCGAAGGCCAACTCACCCTCCGCGCGCGGCTGCGAAACGCTCGCCGCCGCGAAGGCGCCGCCGGGCGCGACCGCCATGTCGGCGAACAGCATGCCGAAATCGGGCTCGCCAACCCCGAGCTGGGCCTGGACCGCAGGCGAGGTAAGGCCGATCTTGCGGCCGACCAATTGTCGGCCTTCAGCGATCCAGTGCGCTGTGTTGATCTCCTGGATTTGATAGGCAATCAGGCGGTCGTTGGGCACCAGCCGGTCGGCGACTGGGTCGATTGCGCCTGTGTGATAGGCCTCGCGCAACTCCAGCGCGGCACGGTGGACAGCATCCTCGGTCATTCTTCCTCCTGTCAGATCCTCGCCAGCAACCCGCCATCGCTGACGATGACGGTGCCGGTCATGCCGCGCGAGTTATCCGCCGATGCGAGCAGCACGTAGGCGGCGGCATGGTCCTCCGGGGCGGCCGCGAATCCCAGCGGCGTGGCCGCTCCGACCGCGGCCACGATGCGCTCGTCCTCCTCCAGCCGCCGCCCGGTGCTACCGAGCGAATCGATCCCCGACAGGCCGGTCACGGTGCCGCCCGGTGCGACGGCGTTGACCCGCACGTCGGGTGCCCATTCATAGGCAAGCTGATAGACGAGGCCACGCACAGCGAACTTGCTCGCGGTGTAAAGCGCGCCGCCGCCGCCGCCGCGGAAACTAGCCGTCGAGCATGTCATGACGAGGCTGCCCCGGGAATCCCTCAGATGCGGATAGGCTTCCCGCGCAATCAGCGCGTGCGACCGAACGTTGATCGCGAACATCTCGTCATGCGCAGCCACGCAGTCTTCGGGCGAAAGACGGTCGAGCCGCTTGTGCCAGTCGAACACTCCGACGTTCGAGATCACGGTGTCGAGGCGCCCGAAGCTGGCGATTGCGGCGGCTACGGCGCGTGCATTGGCATCCGGAAGCGAGACGTCGCCCGCGACCGTCGCGCAGGCGGAACCCAGCTGCGCCCGCAGCGTCGCGAGCCCCCCCTCGGCGCGGTCGGCCGCGACCACGCGCGCACCCTCGGCAACAAAGCGCGCAGCGACCGCGCGGCCGATGCCGGACGCGGCACCGGTGACGATCGCGACCTGTCCTTCAAGCCATCCCATGAGCATCTCTCCCGGCGGATAACATACGCAGTGGTATTGGCCGTGGCAATATCCCCGCGGAGGAGGAACCGCCAGCACCCGGATTGACTTGAAAATTTGGCGATGCTAGCACAATACCAGAAGGTATGGAGGCGCGTTGCCATGGGACTTCCCGACATCGGCTGCACGATTACGATTGGCGGCGTCGCCACCAATTATCACGAAGCCGGCACCGGCCGCGCGGTCGTGCTGCTGCACGGCTCCGGGCCGGGAGTGACGGCCTGGCAGAACTGGCAGCGAATCATCCCACGGCTGGCGGAGCGTTACCGTGTGATCGCTCCCGACATCGTCGGTTTCGGCTTCAGCCCGAAGCCCGAGGGTGAGAAGCCGGGCATCAAGCTCTGGCTGGCGCACCTCGTGGGCATCCTCGACGCGCTCGAGGTCGGGGAGGCGACGCTGGTCGGCAACAGCTTCGGCGGCGCGCTGTCGCTGGCCATGATGGCGCGCCACGCGGATCGTGTCCGCGCTATGGTGCTCATGGGGACGCCCGCGGGCGAGTTCGAGCAAACCGGCGGCTTGGCGGACAGCTACGCCTTCGAGCCCAGCCTCGAAAATATGGGCGCGATGATGCGCCGCTTCCCTTTCGATCCCGCGATCGTGACCGACGAGATGGTCGCTGCGCGCTTCGCGGTGGCCCAGCGCAACGCGGGGCTCGAGACCATTCGCGAGCTGCAGCCCCGGCCGACCGAAGGGAATCCGGCGACGGTACGTGGCGTCCCGCTCGATCAGCTGGAAGCCATCGGGGTTCCGACGCTGATTCTGCACGGGCGGGAGGATCGCATCATCCCGCTCGACGTCGCCGTGCGCGCGCATCGCCACATCGCCAATTCGCAGCTGCATGTGTTCGGGCAGTGCGGCCACTGGGTGCAGCTGGAGCGCGAGGAGGAATTCCTGGAGCAGGTCGCCATGTTCCTTGCCGCGACGGAAGCGCCGCGATGAGCGTCAACGCTGTCGAGCAGTGTGTCTTCGACCTCGGCAATTCGGGTCGCGTGCGCAAGGGCTATGCCGCCGAGCCCGAGGCCTTCCTCGCTCGCTACGCGCTGAGCGACGAGGAGAAGGCCCTGATCCGCGACATGGACGTCGCCGAACTCTTCCGGCGCGGCTTGAACCCCATGCTGCTGATGGGGTTCTACATGGGGTTTCACGGGCCCGCCGCGATGGGTGACTATCTGAAGAAGATGCCGACGCTTGCATCGACGCTCGGCACGGGAGAATAACGATGGGCACGATAGTCGGCGGCTTCATGATGCCGCACGATCCGACGGTCTTCATCAATCCTAAGAAGCTGGACAACAGCCACCTGATGGGTGCCTATGCCGAAATACAGCGCCGCATCGTCGCGCTCGGTGCGACCTCTGCGGTCATCATCGGCGCCGATCATTATATCCTGTTCACCCCGAAATGCCTCCCGCAGATTCTGATCTGCCTGGGTGAGCTCAATGGGCCTGTGGACCAGCTGCCGGGACTGCCCAACCGTCCGATCCCGCACAACGCCGCGCTTGCGGGATACATCTTCGATCATGCCCAGGATGGCGGGTTCGATCTGGCGGTCGCGCGGTCGCTCGGCGTGGATCACGCCATCGGGGCGCCGGCGCATCTTTGCCTGCCGGAGGATGGCTCGGTGAAGACGGTGGCGGTCTATATGGCAAGCGGCGTCGCGCCGTACCTGCGGCTGCGCCGCGCGCATGCATTCGGCGCGATGGTGAAGGCCGCAGTCGAGGCCGCGAACGACGAAGAGCGCGTCGTGGTGCTGGGTAGCGGCGGTATCAGCCACTGGGTCGGCACGGGCGAGATGGGACGTACCAACCCGTCGTTCGATCAAATGGTGCTCGATGCCATAGTCGCGGGCGACGCGGACTCGCTGCTCGCTCTGACCGACGAGGAAATCCTGCGCGAAGGAGGCAATGGCGCGATGGAGATACGGCATTTCCTGGCCGTGATGGGCGCGATGCCCGGCGGCTCGGGCGAGGTGATCGCCTATGACGCGTGGGAGGGTGCAGTGACCGGCCTGGGTTTCGCTCAGATGAGGCCGGCGGCATGACCGCGCCGCTAGGGCATGGCATTACGCCGGCGGAGCTGGCGCGCGACCGGGCGCCAGCCCCGGATTCCGCTCCGATAGATGCCGCGACAATACAGGCGATGGTCGACGGAGAACAGGGCTGGATCGATCGGCGGGTCTTCTGGGATCCCCAGGTCTATGCGCTGGAGATGGAACGTATCTTCGCGCGCTGCTGGATCTTCGTGGCGCATGACAGCCAAATCCCAGAGGTCGGTGATTTCTTGACGACCTATGTGGGCGAGGACGCGGTCATCGTCGCGCGGGCCCGCGACCGCCAGGTGCATGCCTTCATCAACTCGTGCAGCCATCGCGGCAACCGCGTGTGCTTCGCCGAGGCAGGCAGCGCGCGGCGGTTCACCTGCAACTTCCACGGCTGGTCCTATGCGCTGGACGGGTCACTGTCCGGGGTGACGGCCGAGGAACTGTACAAGGACAACCCTACCTTCGACCGCAGCAAGCTCGGGCTGCACAAGGCGCGGGTCGAGAGCCATGGCGGCATGCACTTCGCGTGCTTCGACCCGGAGGCGCCCTCGCTCGCGGACTATCTCGGCGACTTCCGCTGGTATCTCGACGTGCTGCTCGACAACGACGACGGCGGGATCGAATTCGTTGACGGCAACATCAAGTCGCGGCTGAAATGCAACTGGAAGTTCCCGGCGGAAAATTTCGTCGGTGACGCGTATCATGCGACCTGGACGCACAGCTCGGCATTGCAAGCGCTGTTCGGCGGCGCGCCGACCATGAAGCCGGATCGATCGTTCCAGGTCAACGCCAACGGGCACGGCTGGGAATTCGGGCTCGACTTCATCGGCAACGCGGCGACCCTGTGCGAGCCTGAGATCGTCGACTATCTGCGCGAGAACGAAGCCAGGTTCGCCGAACGTCTGGGCAAGATGCGGAGCCGGATGGTCGGCTCGCTCAGTTCCGCGACGGTGTTCCCCAATCTGTCCTTCCTTGCCGGGCACAACACCTTTCGCACCTGGAACCCGAAGGGCCCGGCCGAGACCGAGCTTCACACCTGGGTGTTTCTCAACCGCAGCGCGCCGGACAGCCTGAAGGAAAAATACCGGCGTGGCGTCATGCTAACGTTCTCGCCGGCGGGGATCTTCGAGATGGATGACGGGGAGAATTTCGAGCATTGCACCGCGTCGAACGCGGGCGTGGTCACGCGCCGTCGCAAGCTGCATACCGGCCTTGGCCTCGGATCGGAGGTCGACCACCCCGAACTGAAGGGGCATGTGCACCGCAACCAGGTGAACGAGGCCAATCACCGCGCTTTCTATCAGCGCTGGAGTGACCTTATGACCGCACCCCGCTGGTCGGACGTGCCGGCACGATGAGCGGCATCGAAGGCAATGCGGGTACCGCCCGCGTCGACCGCGACCTGGCGTTCGAGATCGAGCAGTTCCTCTATCGCGAGGCGCGGCTGCTCGACGAGGAGCGCTATGACGAGTGGCTGACGATGATGGCGCCCGACATCCATTACTGGATGCCTGGGATTCAGGCCCGCTATCGCGCCGACAAGGGAGACGTGATCAGCCGGACGCGAATGGCGTTTTTCGATGATGACCTGGATTATCTCACCAAGAGGGTCGATCGCGCCAAGCAGACCACCGCCTGGGCCGAGGATCCGCCAACGCGACATTTCCATATGGTGGGTAACGTCGAGGTCGAGCGGACGGATAAACCGAATGAATGGGTGGTTCATTCTCTCGTCCACAATCTGCGCCATCGTAACGAGGCAGAACAGCAAACGCTGACAGCTCGCCGCCAGGACCTCGTCCGCCGGGGCGAATCGGGTGAATTGAAGCTCGCACGTCGGCTAATACGCCTGCAGCAGACGGTATTGCAGGCAAAGAATATCAACACATTCTTATGAGCGGTGTGATGGATCCTGATGCGGAGCTGTCGCAGCCGAATCACGACGAAGTATTCGGTCGCGCCGATTTCGGGACGGTTGTCGACATGTTCTGGGATGCGGTCGACGTCGCGGGCGGTCACATCGCCCTGATCGAAGGCGAACGGACGCTGAGTTACCGCGACTACGGTGCTGCCGTCGCCGCGCTGGCGGCGCGGCTGGCTGCGATCGGCGTGTCGCGTGAGAGGGTCGCGATCCTGGTGCCAAATTCGATCGAGGCGAACGTCGCGATCTACGCGGCGCTGGCCGCCGGCGCGCAGGTCGCGCTGCTCAATCCTGGCTATGGCGCGGATGAACTGGCGCCGCTCATCGACATCGCCCGGCCCAAGGTCATCATTGCCGGGGCCGACGGCGCGCGGGCGGCGCGCGGGCTCGCCGCTGCGCACCGCATTGATCACGTGCTGGCGGTCGGCGAAGGTGACCTGTCAACACCAGCGCTGGTGGCGCAGGCCGCCACGAGGCCGGCGGTGAGGATCGACCGCGGCGATCTGGCCACCTTGCTTTTCACCGGCGGCACCACCGGCGTGCCGAAGGGCGTCGATCGCCCCCACGGCACCCTGGTCGAGATGGTCCACGGGATGCATCAGGCGTGGCCGACCCGCATCGACCAAGAGGTATGGCTGAATGTCGCGCCGGTGTTCCACGTCTGGGGTTCGCTGATGGGGTGCCTCAATCCCGTCTATTGCCGCAGCCCCGTCGTGATCATATCCCGCTACCAGCCCGACCTGGTCCTTGCCGCGCTGGAACGGCACCGGGTGACGGTGTTCAGCGGCGGGCCTGCCGCGATCTATGTCGGCCTCCTTGCCGCAGCGGGAATCGATCGCACCGACCTGTCGTCGCTGCGCATCTGTCCCGGCGGCGGATCGCCGTTCCTGATGGAGACGCTGACCACCTGGTATGCGCGAACTGGGGTTCCGATCCTCGAAGCCTTCGGCATGACCGAAGGCGGGCCAATCTGCGCCAACCCGACCGACGGCACCCACAGGTTCGGCACCGTCGGGCGGCCGCTGCCAGGGCTCGAGGTTTCGATCGCGGCGCTCGACGATCCGGAGCGCACGGTGCCGACGGGCGAACTGGGCGAGATCCGCATCCGTGGATCGCGCGTCGTCCACGCCTATCGCGGGCAGGGCGCGGGGCGGGCGGATGGCTGGCTGTACACCGGGGATGTCGGCGTGTTCGACGCCGACGGCTATCTCCGGCTGGTCGACCGGACCAAGGACATGCTGATCGTCGGTGGCTTCAACGTCTACCCGCGCGAGATAGAGGAAGTGCTGGCGCGCCATCCCGCTGTTGCCGAAGCGGCCGTGGTGGGGACGCCCGACGCGCGCAAGGGCGAGGTGCCCGTGGCCTTCGCGCGGCTGCGCGACGGGGCAACGGCCAGCCCCACCGCCCTCGCGGACTACTGCGCCGCCCAACTGGTCGCGTACAAGCGTCCGCGTTCGGTGACGCTGATGAATATGATTCCCAAGACCCCTGCCAACAAGATCTGCCGCAAGACGCTCGCAGCCCTTGCGGCGGGCCAGCAGCCAACGGGAGAGAGCGAGTGAGCAGGATCAAGGCGGCCATCATCGGCTCGGGCAACATCGGCACCGACCTGATGATCAAGATGCTGAAACGGCCGGGAAATATGGAACTGGTCGCGATGGTGGGCATCGACGCCGGTTCCGAAGGGCTTGCGATGGCAAGGGAGCGCGGCGTGGCGACCACGCACGACGGGATCGACGGACTGGTGGTGATGGACGCCTATCCGGACATCGGGATCGTGTTCGATGCGACCTCCGCCTATGCGCACCGCGATCACGACGCCGTGCTGCGCCGTGACGGCAAGCAGGTGATCGACCTGACGCCGGCCGCAATCGGCCCGTTCACGGTGCCGACGGTCAATATCGACGAGCACCAGGACGCACCCAACGTCAACATGGTGACCTGCGGCGGTCAAGCGACGATCCCGATGGTCGCCGCGGTCAGCCGGGTCGCGCGGGTCCGCTATGCCGAAATCGTCGCGTCCGTGTCGTCGCGCTCGGCGGGGCCGGGAACGCGCGCCAACATCGACGAATTCACGCGCACGACCGCGCGCGCCATCGAGGTCGTCGGCGGGGCCGAGCGCGGCAAGGCGATCATCATCTTGAATCCCGCAGAGCCCCCGATGATCATGCGCGACACTGTGTTCACGCTGTCGGACATGGCGAACGAGGATGCGGTGCGCACTTCGGTCGCGACGATGGTGGCGGCAGTACAGCGTTACGTCCCCGGCTATCGCCTGAAACAAGAAGTGCAGTTCGAACGGTACGGCGCGAACCGGCCGCTCGTCATCCCAGGACAGGAGGATTTCGTGGGCCTGAAGACGGCGATCTATCTGGAGGTGGAGGGCGCGGGCGACTACCTGCCCAGCTATTCGGGCAATCTCGACATCATGACCGCATCGGCCCAGGCCACCGGCGACGCAATCGCCGCGCGCAAGCTTCGGGCGGCAGCGGCATGACCCGCGATCCCGATCGGCGGCTCTATATCCAGGACGTGACGCTGCGCGACGGCATGCACGCCGTCCGCCACATGTACACGCTCGATCATGTCCGCGCGATCGGCCGGGCGCTCGACGAAGCGGGGGTCGATGCGATCGAGATTGCGCATGGCGACGGTCTTTCGGGCGCTTCCCTGAACTATGGGTTCGGCGCGCAGACCGATTGGGAATGGATCGCAGCGGTCGCCGACGTGGTGGAGCGTGCCGTGCTGACCACGCTGATCCTGCCCGGCATCGCGACGGTGGACGAACTGCGGCGGGCCTACGAACTCGGCGTCCGCTCGGTGCGGGTGGCGACGCATTGCACGGAGGCGGACGTCGCCCGGCAGCATATGCGGATCGCGCGCGACCTCGGCATGGACGTGTCGGGCTTTCTGATGATGAGCCACATGATCGATGCCGAGGCGCTCGCGCAGCAGGCGCTGGTGATGGAAAGCTGCGGCGCGCACTGCGTATATGTCACCGATTCCGGCGGTGCGCTGGACATGGACGGGGTGGCCGACCGGCTCCGCGCCTATGATCGCGTGCTCAAGCCGGAGACCGAGCGCGGGATGCACGCGCACCACAATCTCGGGTTGGGCGTCGCCAATTCGATCGTCGCTGCCCAGGAAGGCGCAGTGCGGATCGACGCCAGCCTGGCCGGGATGGGCGCTGGTGCCGGCAACGCGCCCTTGGAAGTGTTCATCGCTGCGATCGATCGTAAGGGATGGCAACACGGCTGCGACGTGATGAAGCTGATGGATGCCGCAGAGGAACTGGTCCGCCCGCTCCAGGATCGGCCGGTTCGGGTCGACCGCGAAACCCTGACGCTGGGATATGCGGGGGTCTATTCCAGCTTCCTGCGTCATGCCGAAAAAGCGGCTCTCGAATATGGTCTCGATACCCGCGAGATCCTGGTGGAACTCGGCCGTCGCAAGATGGTCGGTGGCCAGGAAGACATGATCATCGACGTCGCGCTCGACATGCTCAAGGCCCGCGTGGCCTAATCGAAAGACCCTTTCATGAGTGAAGTGCTTATTGCCGTCCCCGAAGCCGACGGCATGGCCGATGGCGACGTCCGCCGCCTGTGTTCGCCAGCGACCGGCCCGGTCGCGCTCTTCCGCATGGATGGCGCGTTTTACGCCATCGCCGACACGTGCAGCCACGGCCAGGCGTCTCTGGCCGAAGGCTGGCTCGAAGGGTTCGAGATCGAATGTCCGGTCCATTCGGGGCGATTCGACATCCGGAGCGGAGCGCCGCTCGCCTTTCCCGTCACCGAGCCGGTCGCCACCTACGCTCTCCGCCGCATCGACGGCGTGCTGCACGTTGTGGTGCCTGCCTAGCCTTCGCGTCGCCGGGCCTCGCGCTCGCGTAGCGCGAGGCGTGAGATCTTCAGGTTCTCGTTGCGCGGGATCTCGTCGACGATCTCGAGCAATTTGGGGATTTCCATCGGCGACAGCAGGTCGGCCAGGAACAGCCGCAGATTCTCGATCGTGAGTCCGGCGGCGTCGCGCAGGCTGACGATCGCCTTCACGGTCTCCCCGCGATAGGCGCAGGGTACCCCGATCACTGCGGCTTCGCGCACCGCGGGGTGCTTCAGGACCGCGCTTTCCACATCGGCAGGATAGACGTTGTAGCCGCTGGCGATGATCACGTCTTTCAGCCGGTCGAACACGGTGACCGCGCCGTCGGCGTCCATGGTGCCGATATCGCCGCTGCGGAAGAAGCCGTCGACGAACGCCTGCGCGGTCGCATCGGGGCGCTGCCAGTAATGCGGCATGACCTGCGGACCCCGGATGCAGATCTCGCCCGGCTCCCCAGTTGCCACGCGGATCGACGGGTCGCGCGTCGAGCGGACCTCCACCTCGGTGAAGGGCAGGGGGATTCCGGTCGCTCCGTCATGGTGCCGTGCCGGTGAGGAATAGATCGCGGCCGGTGAGGTCTCGGTCATTCCGTACAGGGTCGTGATCGTCAGGCCCGTCGCATCGCGAAAGCGCTTCTTGAGCTCGGCCGAGACCGGCGCGGCGCCGCACTGCGCGTTGCGCAGCGACGACCAGTCGAACTTGCCGCGCGTTTCCGCGGCATGCAGCAGCGCGGTGAACATGGTCGGCGGCGCCAACAGCAACGTAATCCTCCGCTGCTCGATGGTGTCCAGCGCCGCGTCGGCGTCGAACCGGGGCATCCAGGCCATCTCGCCTGCAATGTTGACCATGAAGTTCTGGATGGGTCCGACGCCCGACACATGCGTGACGGGTGCTGCGGCGAGCACGGATTCCGCACCAGGCCTCAGTTCGGGGAACCAGCTGTGCATCTGCACGACGTTGACCGACAGGTTCGCATGGGTCAGCACCGCTGCCTTGGGCGCGCCGGTCGTGCCGCCGGTATATTGCAGCACCGCCGGCTGCGTGAGCGGGTCGACCATGGCGCGCGGGACCCGGCCCGCTCCAGCCATGATGGCAGCGGTGGTCAGCGTGCCTTCGCCGTTGCCAACCGATGCGGGCGCGTGGGGATCGCCGCTGCGCGCGCTCGTCGCGATCAGCGTCGGCTTCACCGCCGCCGCGCGCCGGATCTGGTCCGCCTTGCCGAGCAGCGCTGCATCGTCGAGCGTGAAGATCGCCTTCAGTCCCGCATCGTTGGCCTGGTCGGAAAGGCGCCTGCCGGAATAGAGCGGGTTCAGCCCGACGCCGATTGCGCCGACGTGCCACAGGGCGAAGGTGAAGACGGTGAATGAAGGATGGGCCGGGGCGAGGAAGCCGACCCTGTCGCCTGCGCCGATGCCCGTCGCGGCGAAACCGGCGGCGAGGTCCTCCACGAAGGCTGCGACCTCCGCGTAACTAAAGCTCTCCTCGGCGAACGACGAACATGGGCGCGCGCCGAAGGTCGACGTTGCCCGATCGAGCAGGACGGACAGCGGCATGGGGTCGGGCGACGCCAGCGCCGCGGCGCGCGGATTGTAGAAGCGGGCCCAGGGCTGGCTCGTTGCGGAGGTCGTCATGGCGGTCGTTATCCTCTCGATATCCCGACGTCGGTGCGCCTTGCCCGAAAACATACCTGTGCGTATGGCTGGATGCAACAGGAGGGTGGCGCGATGAAGGCTTGGGTGGTTGAGGGGTATGGGACGCTGGACCGCGTTAGCATCCGGGACGTTCGCATTCCCGTCGTGCCGGCGGGCTGCGCGCTGGTCCGTGTGCTGCGCGCCGGTTTGAATTTCGCCGACGTCATCAGCGTGCGCGGCGAATATCAGGTCAGGACCGAGCCGCCGTTTATCCTTGGTGCGGAAATCGCCGGCCAAGTCGTCGATACGGGTGGCTTCGCACATCTTGCGGTCGGCGACCTGGTGATGGCGCAGGTTACCTCGGGCGCCTATGCGGAATATTGCGCAGTGGACGCTGCGCGGCTGATCCGTCTCGCGCCGGGCACAGACCCCACACAGGTCGCCGCGATCCCGATCTCCTATACGACTGCGTCGATCGCGCTCTTCGACACCGCCGGCTTGCGAGCGGGCGAGACCGTGCTGATACACGCCGCAGCGGGCGGCACCGGCATCGCCGCGACGCAGCTCGCACGCAACGCCGGCGCGCGCGTCATCGCGGCGACCGCCGCGCCGGAAAAGGCAGCGGTGGCGACCGCCAACGGTGCCAGTGCCATCGTCAACAACCGCGCCGCAGACTGGGTTGAAACGCTACGCGGGATCGCGCCGGGCGGGATTGATGTCGTGCTGGATCCGGTGGGCGGAGACATCACGCTGCAAAGCGTCCGCGCGCTCGCCTGGGGCGGGCGTCTTCTTATCGTCGGCTTTGCCAGCGGGGCTATTCCCGCGATCCCCGCCAACCGCCTGCTCGTAAAGGCGGCGTCGGCGCGGGGCGTGTTCTGGAAATTCGATGCTGATCCATCCGGCATCGCCGCGGTCCAGAGGAGGCTCGCCACGGCATTGGCAGAGGGAACTATCCGTCCCACCATCGGCGCGACAGTGCCGTTCGCGGCGCTCAAGGAGGGGCTTGCGGAACTTGCAGGCGGGCGCACCATTGGAAAGCTGGTTCTCGATGTGGAAAATGCTTGACCCGGAGTCATTGTGATTCCGGTTCGCCGACGATTGCGATATGGGCCCAGGCAATAACGGAGGTGGCGGTCTACATGGCAAAACAACAGGCGCAGGCAAATGCCGATCAGTCAGAACGTCTGTCGAAACACGACTGGATCGTGGCCGCGCTGCAAGAAGTCGGGAATGGTGGCGTCGCGCAGGTCCGCATCGAGGTGCTGGCACGCGCCCTGGGCGTGACGAAGGGCAGCTTCTACTGGCATTTCAAGGACCGCGACGCGCTGCTGGGCGAAATGCTTCGGTTCTGGCAGCAAAGCCTGACCTCCGCGGTCGGCCGCTTCGTGCGCACGAAGATCGAGACGCCCCGTGACCGCCTCTCATACCTTCTCGGACTAGCGTCGGAAGATCGCAGCGACGTCCCCGGCGGAACGATCGAACATGCGCTGCGCGAATGGGCGCGGTCTTCCGAACTGGCGCGCCACGCCATCTCCGACGTCGACAGCGAACGGCTTACGATCATCGCCGAAATCTACCGCGACATGGGGATGAGCAAGTCTCGCGCCGCCGCCGCCGCGCTGCTGGCGTTGTCGCACCTGATTGGAGTCAATGTCATTCACCGCGATGTCGGGCTTCAGGCCTTCCGGGCGCAGCGTGAGATCTGTCTGGAATTCCTTCTCCAGCTCCCCGAACGGATGCAGTGACGGCATCCTGATGGCCGAGCCGGACCGCCCCTATCGAGAGGTTCGGGCCTTGGAACGCGGGCTCGCGCTGCTCGACGCGATGGCGGACTTGGGCTGGGCGTCGCCGACGATGCTAGCACAGCGGGCCGGCATCGACAGGTCCAGCACGTATCGGTTGCTGGCGACACTGGCCGCGGCGGGGTTCGCAGTTCGCCGCGATGACGGTCGCTATAATTTGGCGCCGAAGCTGCAACGGATCGGGCTGGAGATCCGGCAGGACGACCTGGAACTGCAGGTCGCGCAGTCAGAGCTGGACGTGCTTGTCGTCAGGATCGGCTGGCCGAGCGACTATGCCGTCATCAAGGACGGGCACCTGACGATCGCCGCTTCCACGCACCCCCGAACAACCATGACCGTGTTCCGCCGGCTTATCGGCCAGCATCGCGCCCTGCTACGCTCTGCTCTGGGCCGTGCGATGCTGGCGGCCATGGACGATGAGCAGCTTGCGCAAACGCTCGAGCTTGTCCGCTCCGCGTCGGGCGAAGATGGTCGCGAAATCGACGTCGATGGAGCAGTTGCCCGCGCCATTGAGCAGGTGCGACGGGACGGATTCGGCGCCAGCCATGGCCTGATCGAGCCCGGTACCAGCGCGATCGCGCTTCCCGTGCGCCGAAACGCTCACGTTATCGGTGCGGTCAACATCGTCTTCTTCTCTACGGTGTTGACGCCAGCGACAGCGGCGGCACGGTTTCTGCAGCCGCTGCGCGACTGCGTCGAACGGATCGAAACGAAAATCGGCTCGCTCCCTTAACTGTTCACCAGGCGAACAGCACGGAACTTCGCCTTGGGGCAACTAATGGCCCGAGTTAAATACTCTCCCGCACGGTACTATTGATCGGCGGGAGAGAATTTATGGGTGTGCGGACCGGCGCTGAGTATCTGCAGGGGTTGCGATCGAGTCCGCGCGACGTCTGGGTCGGCGGGCAACGAGTTGACAACGTCGCCGATCACCCGGCGTTCAGTGCGGTCGCGCGCGAGATTGCGGCGCTGTATGACATGCAGCACCATCCCGAGCATCGCGACAGCTTGACCGCCCTCGACGCGGTCACGGGCGAGCGCTGTGGAATCGCGTTCGAGCCCGCGCGGACCGTCGATGACTTGCGCAGGCGGCGCCAAGGATACAGGCTTTGGGCGGAGGCGAGCTTCGGGCTGCTGGGGCGGTCCCCCGATTTCCTCAATACCACTCTGCTGGCGCTCTGGGAGGACCGTCACGTCTTCGGCGAGGCTGGGCAGCGATATGCGGACAACGTCGCTTGGTATTACGACCATGTCCGCCGCCATGACCTGTTTCTGAGCCATGCGCTGATCCCACCGCAGAACGATCGCACGAAACAGAGCCACGAACACGGCGCACTTCACCTTCGCGTCACCGGTGAGGAAGACGGCGGGATTCGCATCGGCGGCGCCCGCATGATCGCCACTTTGGGGCCGGTCGCCGACGAAATCCTGCTGTACAATTTGCCCGGCATGAAGCCCGGCGACGAGGACCATGCGCTGATCTGTGCGGTGCCCGCCGGTGCGCCGGGCCTGCGCCAGATCTGCCGCGAGCCCTACGTGATCGCTGGCGAACGTGCGGCGTTCGACCATCCGTTGTCGACGCGGTTCGAGGAAAGTGACTCGCTCCTGGTGTTCCACGACGTGTTCGTGCCCTGGGAGCGGGTTTTCAGCTACCGCGACGTCAAGTTGTCGGGGGACATGTATTTCCGCACCGCGATCCGCAACCATACGGCCTACCAGACCAATACACGTGCCTTGGCGAAGATGCAGTTCGCTACCGGCCTCGCCATGGCGGTCGCGCGGTCGATCGGTGCCGACGCCTTCCTGCATGTGCAGCACATGCTGGGTGAATGCATCGGCTATGTCGAGCATCTCAAGAGCGGACTGGCACGCGCCGAGGTCGAGGCGGAGCGTACCGCGAGCGGCACGCTGCGGCCTGCGCTCGCGCCGCTCCAGACGCTGCGAACGATGCTGCCGCAAGCCTATCCGCGTATAATCGAAGTCCTCCAGACGATCGGCGCCGGCGGGTTCATGCTGATGCCGTCGGGCGCCGATCTGGCGGCGGAGGAGATAGCGGGCGATACCGCGACTTATTATGCCGGCGCGCAGCTGTCGTCGATCGATCGGGTGAAGCTGTTCAAGCTCGCCTGGGATCTGGCCGGCGAGGCGTTTGGCCAGCGGCTCGTCCAGTATGAGCGCTATTATGCTGGCGATCCCGTCCGCAACATCGCCGGCACCTATCTCGCGGTTGACGACACCGATTACCGGCGGCTGGTGGATGCGGCTCTGGCGCTGGCAGGGGAGCCGCAACCCGCAGGGGCCGCGCCAGGATCGGGGGCGTGAACGGCCGGTCCGAGGGGCAGGCTTCACCCTGCGTTAGCGCGGATTCGTTCCGCGGTGCGATGGCGTGCCTGGCCAGTGGTGTGACCGTGATCTCCACTCGGGACGCGCAGGGCGCGCCCCACGGCGTCACCGTCAGTTCGTTCGTTTCGCTGTCACTCGACCCGCCGCTGGTGCAGTGGAGCCTGCGTCGAACCGCGCCCTCTTATGCGGTTTTCAGCAAGGCGCGCCACTTCGCGGCCAACATCCTGGCCGCCGACCAGGAGGAGGTGTCCCGGCGATTCTGCGCTCCGGTCGATCGCTTCGCTGCGCTCCGTGCGGCGACCGGCATGGCAGACATACCCCTGTTGCCGGGCGCGCTCGCATGGATCGAATGCGAGAGGGTCGACGAGTTTCCCGGCGGTGATCATGCGATCTTTCTGGGCCGCGTAATGCGCGCGCGCCACTACGACAGGCCGCCGCTCGTCCACTGGCGAGGTGGCTATCACAACATCGCCTGACCCCAGCAGCAACGACAACAGGATACGCCAATGGAAACGCCGTACCACAGCATCTGGACCGATCTCGGTCCCACCGAGTTCCGCCAGGGCTTCATCGACGCCGGCGGTGTCCGAACGCGGTTCATCAGCGCCGGCGAAAGCGACAAGCCGCTGCTGCTGCTGCTCCATGGCACCGGCGGCCATGCGGAGGCCTATGTGCGCAACTTCGCCGCGCATGCGGAGCACTTCTGGACCGTGGCGATCGACAGCGTTGGGCATGGCTGGAGCGACAAGCCGACCGGCGGTTATGAAATTTGCGATTACGCGAGGCACGTGCTGGCAGCGATGAAAGCGCTCGGGCGCGAGCGGGCGCACGTCTCGGGCGAATCGCTCGGAGGCTGGATCGCGACTTATCTTGCGGTGAACCACCCGGATGCGGTGGACCGGGTCGTGCTCAATACCGCGGGCGGCTGGACCGCGCACCCGGAGGTGATGGACCGGATCAGACGTCTGTCGATGCGGGCGGTGGAGAATCCCGACGCAGCGATGATCCGCGACCGTCTTGAGATGCTGATGCACGACAAGACCAAGGTCACCGATGATCTCGTCGAGGTGCGCCGGCGCATCTATCGCCAGCCGGGTTTCGCAGCTGTGATGCGCGAGATCCTGTGCCTTCAGGACATGGAGATCCGGCGGCGCAATATGGTCACGCCCGACCAATATGCGTCGATCAAGGCGCCAACGCTGGTGTTGTGGACCTCGCATGATCCCACCGCGACCGCAGTCGAAGGCAAGCAGATCGCCGACATGATTCCGGGCAGCCAGTTCGCCGTGATGAACGAGTGTGGGCACTGGCCGCAATATGAGGATGCGGACACGTTCAACCGTATCCACCTGGCGTTCCTGCTCGGTCGCGACGCCGGCGTCGGGGGAGAATAGCGATGCCGTTCGCCCTCGCCTGTGCCTCGCACTCCCCCGTCATGCTCAACCCGGAGCTCGCGGACGATGCCACTTGCATGGCGGTGAAGGCGTCTTTCGACCGGATGGCCAACTTCGTCGAAGACTTTGCCCCCGATCACATCATCCAGTTCGCGCCTGACCATTTTCACGGTTTCAACTACGGTCTGATGCCGAGCTTCTGCGTTGGGACGGCTGCGCGTTCCTATGGTGACTGGGCAACGTCAGACGAACCGCTGAAGGTCGACGAAGTGTTCGCGCTGCAGGTGCTCGACGCGGTACGTGCAGGAGACGTGGACGCAGCGCTTTCCTACGCGATGGTGGTTGATCACGGCTTCGTGCAGATGTGGGAACTGATGTTCGGCCGGGCGGACCGCTATCCCGTTGTGCCGATCTTCGTGAACTGCGCCGCCCCGCCGCTGCCGACCTATCGCCGCGCGCGTCTGCTGGGTGAAGCGGTAGGACGTTTCGCGCGACGCTGCAGCCTGCGCATCCTGTTCGCCGCATCGGGCGGGCTGTCCCACGACCCCCTGGTGCCCCAGATCGCTGGCGCGAGCCCGGAAGTGCGGGCCCGCCTGACCGGGGCGGCAGCGCTGACCCGTGACGAGCAGCGAGCACGGGAAACTAAGGTTCTTGCCGTCGCAGCGGACGCCGCGCGCGGGGAGGGGCCGGTACGGCCGCTCAATCCGGCCTGGGACGCTTGTGTCCTGGAAATGATCGCGGCGCAGGACTGGGAGGCTCTCGACGCCTTGGATACCGCGGCGGTCGATGCGGTCGCGGGTTCGGGAGCCAATGAACTCTTGGCATGGGTCGCCGCGTCCGCAGCGATGGGAGCAACGGGTCAATACCGTGTCGCACAGAAAGAATATCGGCCGGCGCCGGGATGGATCTCTGGTGTCGCGCACCTCACCGCCACGGGCGAGCAAACATAAGCATTGACAAGAATGGACCATAAACATACGCCGCCGTATTGAAACGCGGGAAGTCCGCTGGATGAGCTGCGCGTATCTTGGTGTTGCCCAATGAGGCAAGGGGAGAGGAATATGGGAATGCAGGTTCTGAAGCGGCCGTTCGCATTATTTTGCGCGGTGAGTTTCCCGGCGATCGCGCAGGCGCAAGCGGTCGCGCCAGTTCCTTCCGCTGCGGCCACGCCGCAGGACACGCCAGCGGCTCCCGCCGCGACCCCGCCCGATAACAGCGGCATTGCCGACATCCTGGTCACCGCTACGCGCCGTGAAGAACGGCTTCAAAACATTCCAGTGACGGTGACGGCGATCGGTGGCGATGCACTCGAAAATTCGGGCGTGCGCGAGGTCCGCAGCCTTACCCAGATCATTCCGGCATTCAACGGCGGTCGTAACCAGAACGTGATGCAGCCGAGCATTCGCGGAGTCGGTTCGGCAGGGAATTCTACCGGGGACGAGAGTAATGTCGCGATCTACGTCGATGGCGTCTATCAGGCGGACCCATATTCGACGCAGATCGACCTCGTCCAGGTCGAGCGGGTCGAGGTGTTGCGCGGCCCGCAGGGCACCGTGTTCGGCCGCAATGCCACTGGCGGGCTGGTCAACGTCATCACGCCGGATCCCAGTTTCACGACGAGTGGCCGGATCGCCGCGCGCTACGGTCGCTCCCGAGAAGAGGCGAATGACGTCGATGTTCGCGGTTATGTGACCGGAGGGCTTGGCAAAACAGTCGCAGCCGATCTTGCGATGTTATACCGCAAGAGCGACGGTTACATCAGTGACCTCAACACCGGTGGAACGTTGGGCGCTGCGCGGACGATTTCGCTACGCAGCAAGCTAATGTTCGAACCCAGCGATTCGGCAAAAATCATCCTGACCGCGGCGTATGTCGATTCGAAAGATCAGGTGGCGTCGCAGCAGCCGTTCCGGGGAAACACCGCCGGTGCGCCATTCCCGGGAGTGATTATTCCTGACCAGGCTTGGGAGGCATCGCTCAATGGGCGCGGGAGATCCGACTACAACCGGTTCGATCTGTCGCTGCGCACGCAGTTCGATCTGGGCGGCGTGAACCTGGAGACTACCGGCGCCTTCATGACGACGCGTGTCAATCAATTCGCCGATTCGGACGCCTCGAACATTCTGCTGGGCTATACTGACATGCGGGTCCGGCCCAAGACGTATAGCCAGGAGGTGCGGCTGCTTTCCACCGGTGTCGGGCGGTTCAAATGGATCCTCGGAGCCTATGCGTTTCGCCTGACCGGCGAACAGCCAGTGTTCGTCTACAGCGCGGTATCTCCCACTGCGGTGCCGAGCCAAACACTACTTGAGCCGAAGGTCACGACAACCTCCTTTGCAGGCTTTGCGGAGGGCACTTACGAGATCGTCGATTCGCTCTTTCTGACCGGCGGTGTGCGCTACACGACCGAGAAACGGACATTCGAGCAATCGGTCAATGGCACACCGCTGCCGTTCGGCACCGCCCGCAAATCATTTAACAAATTTACCTATCGCGCTGCGCTGCGATATAATTTTGCCGATCACGCCAATGTGTACGCAAGCTACGGCACCGGCTTCAAGAGCGGGGTGTTCAACACCTTCGGCACGTCGCCGATCGCGGTGAATCCGGAGTCGATCAAGGCGGCCGAAATCGGGTTGAAGGTCGACCCCGCGTCATGGCTCAGGACCAACCTGTCGGCCTATCGCTATGACTATAGCGACCTGCAGGTGACGGCGCGTTCGGCCGGCAATGCTTTCATCTTGCAGAATGCGGCGACGGCGAAGATCTACGGCGGGGAGCTGGAAGTCACCGTTGTCCCCATACGCGACCTCAACCTCCGCGCGTCCGCGGTCTACACACATGCCGAGTATGACAAGTTTCCGCAGGCCCAGGTCTTCATCCCCAAGCCAACCGGCGGCAATATCGTTAGCTCCGCAGATGTTTCTGGCAAATGGATGATCCGCACGCCGCGCTATACCTTCAATCTGGGCGGCACGTATGGCGTCGACATCGGCAAAAGCCGCCTCACCGCGAGCGCGAACCTGTTCCACAGCGGCAAGGTCTATTACGACTTCCTTAATTCGCTGGTGCAGAATTCCTATACGATGCTGTCCGGGGAGATCGGCTTGCGCCTTCCCGGCGAGAAGATCAGCTTCAATTTGTTTGCCAACAATCTGACGAACGCGAAGGTGGCGCAGCAAATCTCCCCGGGTCCGCTTGGCACCTATATCATCTACGAACGTCCGCGGCGCGTCGGCATCGGTGCGGAAATCCGCTTCTAGGAAGCGGGGACCGACGAGGCCGGCATGACCATGATCGGAACGATCGCTATAGTCGGCGCCAATCTTGCCGGCGCTCAGGCGGCGGCCGCCGTCCGCTCCGGCGGGTTCGACGGGCGCGTCGTCCTGATCGGCGAGGAGCCGTGGCGGCCCTATCAACGGCCGATGCTGTCCAAAGAATGGTTGCGGTCGGACACGGTGCCGGCGGGGTTCGAGCTTCGAGACGAGCGGTGGTACGACGACAATCAGATCGACCTGATACTCGGTACGAGGGTCGAGGCGCTGGACTGTGCCGGGGGCCAACTGCGGCTGGCCGACGGCCGCTGCATCCCGGCAGATCGGGTCCTGCTGGCCACCGGCGCGCGGGCGCGCAGGCTCAATCTTCCGGGCGCGGATGCGGCTAACGTGCATCACCTCAGGACCCGCGCCGATGCGGACGACCTGCGCGCGGCGCTTCGGCCGGGGGCCGCGATCGTCGTGGTGGGGATGGGCGTGATCGGCGCGGAGGTCGCGGCGAGTGCCGTCCAGGCCGGATGTCGGGTCACCGCCGTGGAACCGGGCGGCGCGGCCATGCTGCGCACGCTGGGTGGCCGTTTCGGAGGGTGGTTATCGGAACTCCACAGGGCGCGGGGCGTGACCGCGCATTACGGAGTGGGCGTCTCTGCGCTGGAGCGGGAAGGCGGTACGGTACGCACCGTGATCCTGACCAACGGCGTGCGGCTGGAATCGGACGCCGTGGTGGTGGGCATCGGCGTCGATCCCAACGTCGAACTCGCGGCGGCCGCAGGCCTGCGTGTGGCCAACGGGATCGTGGTCGATGCGCGGGGCCGGACGAGCGATCCCCATGTCTGGGCAGCGGGCGACGTGAGCAACCAGCCCGGCTTCTTCGGCACGCGGGTCAGGCTGGAGACCTTTCGCAATGCCGCCGATCAGGCGGAGGTCGCGGCCGCCGCAATATTGGGCGGCGCTGGCGGGTATCTCCAGCCCTGCTGGTTCTGGTCCGACCAGTATGACTGCAACATCCAGGTCGCAGGACGGATCGACGACAGCCTCAGGCTAGTCCTGCGCGGGGACCTGAAGTCCGACGCCTTTACCGCCCTCTTCCTCTCGGAGGGAATTGTAGAAGGTGTCCTTACCGTCAACCGGGGCGCGGACATGGCGGTCGGTCGACGGCTGGTTGAACGACGCGCGTCCGTCGACCTTAGCGCCGCAGGTGACCTGCAGGTTCCGCTCCGAAGCCTGGTCTAAGCCATTTTATACTATAGAGGCTGATGAGTGCAGACGGAAATACTCTCGATCGAAGGTTCTGGAGGCCTAACTCTTGTGGCTGAGGCCCGGGGGGCGAGCGGAGCAATGCCGGTCCTGCTCGCCCATGGGGGCGGTCAGACCCGGCGCGCTTGGAAGCGGGTAATGAGCGATCTGGCCGATGCGGGGTTTCGCGCAATCGCTGTCGATGTGCGCGGACATGGCGACAGCAGCTGGTCCAGATCCGTCGGCGAGCGCGAGGGCGTCCTCAATGTCAACGCCAAGGTACCGCACCGTGCTCTCGATCCTGGTATGGCCGAGCAGGATTTGGACCGCCCGACCCCGAACCTTCTTGGCGTGGTCGAGCATGAAGCGAATGGCCCAAATCTCTTCGGCTTCAGCGCTCGCTTCGCGCCAATTTTTCGTCCGGCGTTCCAAGCAGGTCCCGTGTCGGCTGGGTCAAATGAGGAAATGTCCCATCCCTTTTCTTCGTTGGCCGGAATTGGCCACCGGGAAAACGCGATGCGAAACGATCGCCGAAGGCAGACCTTCAGATATCCAACGCGGCGTGCGCGAAAAAACCGCCCGCTCGCGGATTAATAAAGGGCCTGCCATCGCCAATTTTTCCTAGAGCATCTTCCGAGCTGACAGACTCGTTGGGGATTCCCAAGGCGGTTGCGATCTGATTCATATGTGGACGCCCCCTATGGCAAGGGCTTTCTTGTCGGGATGATTTTG
>CALMPB010000235.1 GCA_937871985.1 uncultured Burkholderiaceae bacterium | reverse complement strand
TGCTGGGCTGCGCCAGCGTCAGCCTGCGCGACGACGGCGTCACCGCCGCCGAAGTCTGGCGTCGCGCCAGCAAAATGTTGCGCAACAACACGGATCAGCCGGTCATCGTGCCCCGGCACCGGTACCCGGTGGAGCGCCTCAACAGCGAACTGCCGGCCCGCGTACCGCCCCTTATCAAGGGGTATCTGCAACTGGGTGCGTCCATTTGCGGCGAGCCCGCCTGGGATCCGGATTTCAATGCGGCCGATTTCCCGGTGCTGCTCGATCTCGAAAAAATGGATCCCCGCTACCGGCGTCATTTCGGCCTGGATTAACGCCACAGCCTGCGAACGTTTCATTGGCGCCGGCGAGCCCCTAGACTTCCAGCAGCGTAAAGTCGCAGCCGTTTTTCTGCCATTCGGCGGCTTCGGCGCGCAGCGAATATTCCGACAAGGCATGCGTCGCCAGCCAGGACCTTTTGGCGGCGAGTTCGATCGCGCCGTCCTGCATTTTCACCTTGATCGGCAGGGTGCTCAGGTTTTCGCGGCTGCGCGACAACAATACCGCCAGGCGCAGGCAAAGCAAAGCCAGCCACTGTGCGCGCGTTATCTCCTGGGGGTTGGATTTGTTCAGCTTGCCTCGGTGGCATAGCGCGAACCACGCCAGCAGGGTCTGGTCGTCGTTCGAAAATCCGGGCATGTCGGCATGTTCGAGAATGTAGGCGCTGTGCTTGTGGTAGTCGGCGTGGGCGATGGAGATGCCGATTTCGTGCAGAGTCGCCGCCCAGCCCAGGGTCTTGGTGAAAACTTCTTTTTCGCGTTCGTTGATGGCCAAGGGGCGGTACAGGTCCAGCGCGATCTGCCTGACACGCGCCGCCTGGCGGGCATCGGCGTTATAGCGCTTGATGAACTGCCGGGCGGTTTCGTCGCGTTTGTCGTGCTGTGAATCGCGGCCCAGCAGATCGTACAGCACCCCGACGCGCAATGCGCCGTCGCCGGGCAGCATGACGTCGATCTTCAGCTCCTGGAAGGCCGCCAGCATGATGGCCAGCCCGCCCGCAAGCACCGGCGCGCGCGATACTTTCAGCCCCGGCAGATTGGCCACATTGGCCTTGCCGTCCTTGATGAGCTGGGCCTTGAGCTTCTCCATGCCCTCGAGGGTGATGCCTTTTCTGGAAAGGCCGGCGTCCTGCAGCACGGCCAGTATGCCCTTGGCCGTGCCCGAAGAACCGTAGGCTTCCTGCCAGCCGGTTTTCCGGTATTGCTTTGAAATGCTTTCCAGCTCCTGGCGCGCCGCCAGTTGCGCCTGCTCCATGCGGGCGGCGGTGATGCGGCCGTTGGCGAAAAAACGTTGCGTAAAGCTGACGCATCCCATGTACAGGGAGGCCAGTCGCTGAGGCTCGTAGCCCTTGCCGATGATGACTTCGGTCGAGCCGCCGCCGATGTCGATGACCAGCCGCCGGTTTGGCGAGGGTGGGAGTTCGTTGGCCACGCCCGAAAAAATAAGGCGCGCCTCTTCGTGGCCGGCGATGATCTCGATGGGAAAGCCCAGCGCTTTTTCCGCGCGCGGCAGGAATTCGGACACATTGCGCGCCACGCGGAAGGTGTTGGTGGCCACGGCCCGCACGCTGTGCTCGGGAAAGCCCGCCAGCCGCTCCCCGTAGCGGTTCAGTACGGTAATGGCGCGTTCGATGGCGTCTTCGTCAAGCACATTGGACGAATCCAGCCCCGCCGCCAGCCGAACCGACTCTTTCAGCCGGTCGATGGCGTAGATTTGCGCATTGCCGTCCTGCTGCACGACGCGGCCAATGGAAAGTCGAAAACTGTTCGACCCAAGGTCGACGGCGGCAAGTAGGGGATCCATGTGATCTGGCTTTATATTGAGACTCTGGAATTATAAAGAGACTCTTGGGGCCGCACTTTTCCGACACGCCAAAGTGCATGAAAAGCATCAGTTTCGGGCCGGGTTGCGCGTTCTTGACGAGATCGGGGTGGTCTGTCATGGTACTGTAAAAAACATGCAGTAAAACAGAGCGTCATTTTCATTGTGGATTCCTATGTCGCACCCTCCCGAGCTGCCAACCGAGCCTCTGCTGCTGAATCGCGAGCTGTCCCTAATCAAATTCAATGAACGGGTCTTGTCTATGGCCGAACACCCGGCCACCCCCCTGCTCGAGCGGTTGCGCTATCTTTGCATCGTCAGCTCCAACCTGGACGAGTTTTTCGAAATCCGCATTTCCAGCCTGAAAGAACAGTTGGCCCAGCACTCCACGGTAGTCGGGCCGGACGGCTATACGCCGGCCGAGGCCTTCCAGCTCGTGCAGGTGGCGGCGCGCCGTCTTATCGACAAGCAGAACAGCCTGCTCATCCACAACGTTTTGCCCAGCCTGGAGCAGGAAGGCATAAGCTTGTCCGATGCCGAAACCTGGACGGACGAGCAGCGCGATTGGGCGCATGCGCTGTTCACCAGCCAGATCATGCCCCTGCTGACTCCTATCGGGCTGGATCCCGCCCATCCGTTTCCCCGGGTCTACAACAAAAGCCTGAATTTCATCGTATCGTTGTCGGGCCACGACGCCTTCGAGCGCAAGGCGTCCATCGCGATCGTGCAGGCCCCCCGGGCTTTGCCGCGTCTTATGCGCATGCCCGACGAAATCTCCGGCATTCCGCACGGCTATATGCTGCTTACGACCATCATCAGCGAGTTCGTGGGCGACCTGTTTCCGGGCATGGAGGTCAATGGCTGCTTCCAGTGGCGGGTAACGCGCAACAGCGACCTGTTCGTCGACGAAGAAGAAATCACCAATCTTCGCCAGGCCTTGCAGGGCGAACTCTCGCAGCGCAATTTCGGTGCGGCCGTGCGCCTGGAAATCGACCGCGTCATGCCGGAAAAACTGGCCAATTACCTGCAAAGCGAGTTCCTGCTGGATGATCGCGATACCTACCGGGTAAGCGGGCCGGTCAATCTTTCCCGCCTCATGCAACTGTGCAATGTGGTCGACCGCCCCGATCTGCTGTTTCCCGAGTATCGGGCCAGGGTGCCGGCGCCGTTCGACGTCGTTACGGAATCCCCCGAAAAAATGTTCGAGGCCATCGCACAGCGCGACCACCTGCTGCATCATCCGTACCAGTCGTTTCAGCCCGTGCTGGATTTCCTTACCGCGGCGGCCACCGACCCTCAAGTGGTGGCCATCAAGCAAACCATCTACCGCACGGGCGAGGACTCCGACCTCATGGCGCTGCTGGTGGGGGCGGCCAAGGCCGGCAAAGAGGTCACCGTCATCGTCGAGCTCATGGCGCGGTTCGACGAGCAGACCAATATCAACTGGGCCGCCAAGCTCGAAGCCGTGGGCGCGCACGTAAGCTATGGGGTCGTCGGCCATAAAACGCATGCCAAGATGCTGCTGGTGCTGCGGCGCGAAAAGGGCCGCATCCGGCGCTACGGTCACCTGGGCACAGGCAATTACCACCAGAAAACCGCCCGGCTTTATACCGATTTCGGGCTGCTTACCGCCAATCCGCGCATGTGCGAGGACATGGACAAGGTGTTTTCGCTGCTTACCGGCCTGGGCGAGCGCCGTCCGCTCAAGTTGTTGCTGCAGTCGCCGTTCACCCTGCACGACACCATGGTGGCCATGATCCAGGCCGAGGCCGCCAATGCCAGGGCCGGCAAAAAGGCGCGCATCATGGCCAAGATGAATTCCCTGCTCGAACCCATCGTCATCGAAGAGCTGTACAAGGCCAGTCAGGCCGGCGTGCGGATCGACCTGATCGTGCGCGGCGCCTGCGCCCTACGGGCCAAGGTCGAGGGGCTGTCCGAGAACATCAGCGTGCGTTCCATCGTCGGCCGTTTTCTCGAGCATTCGCGGGTGTTCTACTTTTATGCCGATGGCGCCGAGAATGTGTATCTTTCATCCGCCGACTGGATGGAACGCAACTTTTTCCGGCGGGTGGAGCTGGGCTTCCCCGTCTTGGACAAAGACCTTAAAAAACGTGTCATAAACGAAGCCTTTACCTATGCGCTGCGCGATAATCAACTGGCTTGGCGCGAATTGCCCGACGGCAGCTACGCCAAGGTAAAAACCCGCGGCAAAGCCTTGAATTTGCACAATTACCTGATGCAGGCGCTGGGAAGCTAGGGCCTGTCGACACATTGGGCACAATTATCTGATGCGGACCCCAGGCCATGCGCCGTTTGTCATGAACATGTCATATGGTGTGCTTATCATGACCATCGTTGTACAGGAAAACCCCTGTTCCGATTGTTAAACAGCTAAAGAGGATTGCTCGATGTTTAAACGCGTTTTATTGCAAGTTTCGGTTGGCATTGCCTTTGGCGCCGCCACGCTGGCCGCCCAGGCTGCCGACATCACAGGCGCGGGCGCGTCGTTCCCGTATCCGGTTTACGCCAAATGGGCGGCCAAATACCAGGAAGCCACCGGCAATCGCATCAACTACCAGTCCATTGGTTCGGGCGGCGGCCAGCAGCAGATCATTGCCAAGACCGTTGATTTCGGCGCTTCGGACGACCCCATGAAGCCCGCCGATCTGGAAAAGAACAAATTGTTCCAGTTTCCGGCGATTATCGGCGGCACCGTGCCCGTCGTTAACGTCGACGGCATCAAGCCCGGCCAGCTCAAGCTGTCGGGCCCGCTGCTGGCCGACATCTTCCTGGGCAAGGTCACCAAGTGGGACGACGCCGCCATCAAGAAAATCAACCCCGACATCAAGCTGCCCAGCGCTTCCATCATCGTGGTGCACCGCTCCGACGGCTCGGGCACGACTTTCGGCTGGACCAACTACCTGTCCAAGGTGTCGTCCGCCTGGAAAGAGAAGGTCGGCGAAGGCAAGGCTGTAAAATGGCCCACCGGCCAGGGCGGCAAGGGCAATGAAGGCGTGGCCGCCTATGTGCGCCAGTTGAAGAATTCCATCGGCTATGTCGAATACGCCTATGCCAAGCAAAATAATCTGGCCTGGACCCAGATTCAGAACAGCGCGGGCAAGTTCGTGCAGCCCTCGCAGGAAGCGTTTGCCGCGGCGGCCGTCAATGCCGACTGGAAAAGCGTCCCAGGCATGGGCGTGGTTCTGACCAACGAGCCGGGCGCCGACTCCTGGCCGGTTACCTCCGCGTCGTTCATTTTGCTCCACATGGTCCAGGATCAGCCTGCCAAGGGCAAAGAAGTGCTTGCTTTCTTCGACTGGGCGTTCAAGAACGGCGGCGACATGGCCAAGAGCCTGGATTACGTGCCCATGCCCGCCGCGGTGACCAGCCAGATCACCCAGTTGTGGGCCGCGCAGATCAAGGGCGCCGACGGTTCGGCCGTCTGGAAATAAGCCGGGTAAAATAGGGGCGTCACTATAATAATGCCCCTGGAAGACGGCGCTGTGGATGCGGCGCCGTCTTTGTTGTGTAAGAGTTACAGTATGTGTTGTCCATAATGTCAGGGGAATCCGATTGCCAATGCCGTCAGCCTCCAGCACCACCAAAAAGAACCATCATGAGTCATAGCCGAAATGGTTTGATGGACGTCGTATTCAAGAACGTCACACGTACATTTGCTTTCCTGGTGTTCATACTGTTGGCCGCGATCATGGTTTCGCTGGCATATGGCAGCCGGGAGTCCATCGCCGCCTTCGGGCTGGGCTTTCTCTGGACCAACAACTGGGATCCCGTCAATCAACTGTACGGCGCCCTGGTGCCCGTCGTGGGCACGCTGCTCACGTCCATCATCGCGCTGATCATCGCCGTGCCGGTCTCGTTCGGCATCGCCATGTTCCTGACCGAGCTGTCGCCCACCTGGCTGCGCCGGCCCCTGGGCACGGCGGTCGAGATGCTGGCGGCCATCCCCTCCATCATCTACGGGATGTGGGGGCTGTTCGTGTTCGTGCCCCTGTTCCAGACATACATTCAACCCGGCGTCATTTCGTTTTTCGAATATGTACCCGTGCTCAGCAAGGTTTTCTCCGGGCCTCCGTTCGGCATCGGCGTATTCACGGCCGGCCTCATTCTCTCGATCATGGTCATCCCGTTCATCACGGCCGTCATGCGCGACGTCTTCGAGCTGGTGCCCGGCATGCTCAAGGAATCGGCCTACGGGCTGGGCGGCACGACCTGGGAAGTCGTCTGGAAGGTGGTTCTGCCCTATACCAAGCATGGCGTCATTGGCGGCATCATGCTGGGGCTGGGCCGGGCGCTGGGCGAAACCATGGCGGTGACCTTCGTCATCGGCAACGCGTTCAACCTGCCCAGTTCCATTTTCGCGCCTTCCAACTCCATAGCGTCGGCGCTGGCCAACGAGTTCAACGAAGCGGGCGGGATGCAGAAGTCGGCCTTGCTGGAATTGGGACTTATCCTGTTCCTCATTACCACCGTGGTCTTGATTCTTTCCAAGCTACTCTTGCTTCGCCTGTCCAAGGGCGAGGGCACCTCGCACTGATCGGAACGCACCCACCATGTTCGATTCCAATTCCATCGTCAGCCTTTCCAACCCGGTGTACAAGCGCAGGCAGCGTTTCAACCGCCTGATGCTGGGCCTGTCCTTCGTGGCGCTGTTGTTTGGCCTGTTCTGGCTTTTCTGGATCATCCTCACCCTTGTCGTCAAGGGCGGCGGGGCGCTTTCGCTCAGCCTGCTTACCCAGGTCACGCCGCCGCCGGGGGCGGCGGGCGGCCTGTTGAACGCCATTGTCGGCAGCATCATGATGGCGGTCGTGGGCACGCTCATCGGCACGCCCATCGGCATCCTGGCCGGCACCTACCTGGCCGAATACGGCCGGCGCGGCTGGCTGGCGCCGGCAACGCGCTTCCTCAACGATGTATTGTTGTCGGCGCCCTCCATCATCATCGGCCTTTTCATCTATGCCATCTACGTGGCGCAGGTCGGCCATTATTCCGGCTGGGCGGGCTCGTTCGCCCTGGCCATCCTGGTGATCCCGGTGGTGGTGCGCTCCACTGACAACATGCTGCTGCTGGTGCCCAACAGCCTGCGCGAAGCGGCGGCTGCCCTGGGTTGTCCGCAATGGCGCATCGTCACCATGATCTGCTACCGCGCGGCAAGCACCGGCATCATCACCGGCGTGCTGCTGGCCGTAGCCCGCATTTCGGGCGAAACCGCGCCCTTGCTGTTCACGGCGCTGAACAACCAGTTCATGTCCATGAACATGAATGCGCCGGTATCCAATCTGCCCGTGGTGATCTTCCAGTACGCCGCCAGTCCCTATGCCGACTGGAATCGTCTGGCCTGGGCCGGCGCCGTGCTGATCACTCTGCTGGTGCTGGGCATAAATATTGCCGCGCGCGCCTTGTTTCGTAAATAATCCGGATTAACGCCGAATCCGCTCTACGGGCGCTTCGCCTGCAGCGGGCTCTTGTTTGGAACTGACCATGACTACCCTTCAATCCGCCGACCGTGTCAAGCTTGAAGTCAAGAACCTCAATTTCTTTTACGGCAAGTACCAGGCCATCCATAACGTCAATATGTCGATCAAGGAAAACAAGGTCACGGCATTCATCGGGCCTTCGGGCTGCGGCAAGTCGACGCTGCTGCGCACGTTCAACCGCATGTACGAACTGTACCCGGGGCAGCGCGCCGAAGGCGAAATCAATCTCGACGGCGACAACATTCTGACTTCGCGGATGGACATCTCGCTGATCCGCGCCAAGATCGGCATGGTGTTTCAAAAGCCGACCCCTTTTCCCATGAGCATCTACGACAACATCGCCTTCGGCGTGCGTCTGTTCGAAAAGCTCAGCAAGGGCGAGATGGACGAGCGCGTCGAGTGGGCGCTGACCAAGGCGGCCCTGTGGACGGAGGTCAAGGACAAGCTGCAGCAAAGCGGCAACGGCTTGTCGGGCGGACAGCAGCAGCGCCTGTGCATCGCCCGCGGCGTGGCCATCAAACCCGAGGTGCTGCTGCTCGACGAACCCTGCTCGGCGCTGGATCCGATTTCCACCGCCAAGATCGAAGAGCTCATCACCGAACTCAAGTCCGAGTACACCGTCGTGATCGTGACCCACAATATGCAGCAGGCTGCGCGATGCTCGGACTATACGGCGTACATGTACCTGGGCGAACTCATGGAGTTCGGCGAGACCGACACCATTTTCGTCAAGCCCGCTCGTAAAGAAACCGAAGACTATATAACCGGCCGCTTCGGATAAGGGCTCGGGCGGCGAACATGCCCTGAGCCCTCAGGGCAGCCGCTACGCGCCAGGTTTTATCCAGATCTAAAAAACCACGAAGATCAGCTTCGAGACGAAGGTGGCCGCGTTGGGCAGTGGCGGCGAGAGTTCTTTTGTCGTGGATGGATTGAACGATGCGCCGACGGCGTTCTGGCCGGCCGATTGGGAAGCGACGCTGCCTTGAGCTGTTTGTTCCGGGTCGCTGCTGCCAAGATCGATGGATTGCGTGTGGTAGGGCGTGATGCCGGGCTGGCAGATGACGGTGACGTTGCGCTGGGCCTGGGGGCCGAACAAGGCCTGCTGCGTATCGCATTGCGATGTGACGGTAATGCGGGCCGTGAACGTGCCTTGCTCCTTGGCGGCGTCCGCCGGCGCGGCCAGCGCCGCCAGCGCGAGAGCCGGCAGCAGCAATATGGCCAGCCAGGGTGTTCGCGTTGTCGTGGTTGCGCTCATGGAGAAATGCTCTTCCGGTCAATAAGTGATGGTAACGACAACTGTGTCGGTAAACGTTCCGACTCCGGGCGTGGACTGCGCCGGAACCCTGCCGTAGACGGTCAGCACCTGAGGCTGGCCGTTGCCCACGCCAGAAACGTCGTTGTAGCCGCTGCTGTTTCCCCAGCGGCTGGTGCGCTGTGCATCGCGATACAGCTCGTAATTGAGATAGCCGCCCGGCCCTTGCAGGCGTCGCTGCCCGGATGCGCTGTTCAAGCCGTCACCCAGTCCTACATGATAACCGTTGGCGCCCTGGCCGCCGTTGCAGGTGACGGTGATGGTGGCGGTGCTGTCGACGTTCTGGGTCAGGTTCTGGAAGACCGTGCCGAAGTCCATGGTCGTGATCTGGCCAAGCTGGCATTCGCTTTGCACGATGGCCTGGATGTAATAGGTCGACGTGGACGTCGTCATGCCCGAGCCCGAGCAGTTCGGCGATGGGACGCCGGTGACGTCTTTGTAGCTCATGATCATTGGCCAGCCGCCTATGCCGTTCGTACTGTAATAGCCCGCGGGCAGTCCCTGCTGGCCCGCGGCCTTGATACGGCCGTACAGGGTAAGCGTCGACGTCTTGTAATACTCACCTGCGCCGAAGCTCATGATGACGGGAACGGGCGCGTAGCTTGCGCCGGTTTTGCCCCATATGGTGGAACGGGCGGCATCCGAGTAAAGATTGAACGCCATGCGCGAGCCATTATTGCTGTCGCTGGGCAAGGTTCTGGGGTCGTAAGAAGCCGTGCTGGGATCGGGCCCCATGCTGAAGCAGACCAGCACCTGCGTGCCGGGCGAAGAGCTGCATCCGTAAGAGATGGTGCTGCTGCTGTCGGTGATGCCGCCGGCCAGCAGGCTGACTGTGCCGAATACGAGATTGCCGGCATTGCCGTTGCAGCTCGGCCCGGCCTGGGCCGTGCTGATGCAGGCGCCGGCCAGCAGCAAGGCAAGAAACGCGGTGCGCAGGAACAAGAGAATATTTTTCATGGCGCGCTCGTCGAGGTATGGGCGGCCGGCGGCATTGGCCGGCACGGCAGCGGCCCTATTTCAGGCAAGGTGCCGGCCTTGTCATGGTAGGCGAAATGCACGGCGCAGGTCGAGGCGTCGTCATGCACGGTCAGGCGGTTGTCCGGCTGCAGGCCTTCCAGATACAGGCGGCCGTCGTATCCCACCCAGCCCGCCGGCTGTGCGCCGCCGTTCAGGAAAACCGGCGACCCCATGGCTACGTTCCGGCCGTCGGGACGGCGCAGTATCATCGAGGCGGCGTGGATGCGCTGCATGATGAATTTTACATTGATGCCCGATGCGTAGCGCGGTACGGCTTCGAGGTTGACGCGTTCGATGTGCATGTCGATGGGCAGGTTCGTGGGGTCGATGGAAATCCTGTTTTTTTCATACGATCGCAAGGACGGCACCAGCAGCAGGCCCCGGCTGTCGGTGTTGCCGATGAGGTGGTTCTGGCTCTTGACCGGCACGTCGGGCACGTCGTCCGTCGAAACCACGGCAAAGCTGTCGTAGATGCGGCGCGAGGCGAACAGGCCGCCGCCCATGGCCACCAGCGAGCCCGATGCGCCGGCATAGGCGTTTTGGCTGTTTCCTGCGCTGTTCACGCCCGCATTGATGTCCATGTATTGGGTGCGTTTGTTGACCTGCCCGCTGGCGTTCAAGGCTTGCTGGTCGGCTTGCTGCGCCTGCACGCTCCAGTTCCAGCCGGCCTCGTCGGGCGAGGTTTGGCTGACGCTGGTGGAATAGGTGTTGGAGCCTTTCGACCGCGATGCCGAGGCATAGGCCGACATGCCTTTGCCCCAGTTGAAGGACAGGTTCAGGAAGACCGAACGGTCGCTGCGGTCATCGAGATTCTGGTTGGCGCTGAGGCTTATCGTGACGCCGTGGGCAAAGGTGCGGGACCACGAGGCGCCGCCGTAGCGGTAGCGGGGTTGGCCGGCTTGCTGCAGATAGGCGTAGTTCAAGGCGAAGTTGCCGAGCTTGCCGCCATCCAGGCCGATGTAGGCGTTGTCGTTGCGCAGGACGGGCGTGCCGCCATACATGCTGGCGACATCCCTGTAGTTGTTGCTGCCGCGCTGGGTGCTGGCGCCCAGGCTGAAGGCGCCGCGCTGGAACTGGTAGCTGGCCCCGTACTGGGTGCCTTTCTCGCCTTGCGCGTTGCTGCGGGCGAAAGAGGCCGAGACGGTGCCCAGCAGGCCCACGGTGGCTGCCACGCCGACGCCGCCCAGGGCTATGCCTTTGCTGCCTTCCGCATGGCTTTCCAGCGTCAGGAAATTGGTCAGGCCGTGCCGGATGGTGCCCGAGACCATGGGCTGGCGGGCATAGTCGAACGATTGGTAGCCATAGTTGTTGCGCACATATCCGGCTTCGAACGACCAGTCGGTCAGGCCTTCGCGCAATAAGCGGGTGGAGTTGTAGAAGGGGAAGTTGATCAGGGTTCGCCGCCCCAGCGCGTCGGTCAGCACCACTTGCGCCTGGCCGGCGCCATTGATGCTGGGCATGGCATTCAGTTCGAAGGGCCCCGCCGGTACCTTGCCGCTGTATTGCTGGATGCCGTTGATATACATTTCGACCGCCGAAGGCAGGGCGGCCGAGCCGAAATAGGCCGGCAGAGGCGTGGTGGTCTGGTAGGGCTGCAGGGCGAAGTTGCGCGAAACCTGAAAACCGCCGATGCGGGTGCTGCGCGTCCACGTAAGACTGTTGGTCAGTGTGTCGCCCAGCCGGAAGGTGATTTCCTTGTCCTGCAGCGAATGCTCCAGCGTGGTGTCCATGCGAACCGTGGTGCGTTGCCAGCCTGTCTGGTCGTGGACACGCTGGCCCTGCACCAGATAGGAATTGCTGACGACGCCCAGGTTGTTGAAGGCCCGCATTTCGAAGTAACCGCTCAGGCTGAGGTCGTTCTTGTTGGTATACGAGGAATACAGATCGTAATTCAGCAGCAGGCCGGGCGACGCCGTAGCGGCGGTGCGCGCGCCGGAGTTGGGCCCCAGCACCGCCGTGTCAACGTTTAGGACGGAAAAAGGAGCTGTGATGTCGACACTTTGCAGGTTGCTGTTGTAGCTAACCTTGACGCCGGGGTAGGCGCTTAGTGGTGTGCCGGCCGGTATGCTGTCCAGGAATTCGGCGCGAAAGCCCAATTGCAGCGCGCTTTCCCTGGACAAATAAAGCTGCCCGTCGCGCTCGGTGAAGGGCGTCAAGTCCGCATCGGGGTTGCCGTTGACCTTGGCTGCCAGAAAAACGGCGGCACCAGCACCGGACATCGTTGGATCCGCTGCTTGTCCGCCGGGCGCTGCAGGTGCTGCGGGCGCTGGTTGAGCCGCGACTGCCATATGATCTACGCCACCTATGACTAGAGGGATGATTGCGCATCGGCTAATGAGCCTTGGTAATTGGAGCAACGCTCGTATCTGCTTTGACGCCATTGATCAGGCTGGTGAAAGTTCCACCCTTGGTGAACAGGCCGGGAGATACGGTAAGTGGGATGTTCCGGTATTGACCAGGCAATACATATCCGGCCAGGCCGCCCGCCACGGTGGTTGTCTTGCCGCTTGGCGGCGTAAACGAAATATCCGCCAACTGGGCGTGGGTGTTTCCGGAGTTCGTGACGATTAATCCGGCATGCCCGCCCGACTGCTGCATCGACCAGGCCAGCACGGGCTTGGCGGGTGCCGTGCCGGCGATGAAGACGGGAACCGAATAGCGGAATACAAAATCCAGGCCCGCTTTGCTTTTGACCCTTTTTATGGGCAGTTCGTCGATGAGCAGCCGATAAGTGCGCTCGTCGGCGGCAGGCGCCGCCATGGGGCCCATGCGCACCAGGCGTACAAGCTGCTGCTTGCCGGGTTCGATCTGCACCATGGGGGGGCTGGCCACCATGCCTTCGTCCGGGGTCAGAACGTCTTCGCCCTGGCTCTGCGACCAGCGGTATACGCGAACCTGCGCGTGCACGACCTCGCTGCCCGAGTTGCGCAGCCAGACTTCATCCGCCTTTTTATCCGCCGGAATGGTAAGGCTGACCGGAGCAATTTGCAGGCCCGCCGCCAGCAGGCTGGCGCCGGGAATGCCCAGGGCAAGCACGGCTATGATCAGCCGCTTGATGAAATGGCTCCATATTGCCCGCATGGAAACGCCCGCAAAAAGTAAGCCTGGAATCATCTGAGTTGCTTGGGTTGTTCAATATTCAACGTTGATGGAGACGACGTCGGAGTAGGTGGCGGCGGGCACGTTCAGGCTGGTCGTGGTCTTGCCGTACACGGTAAACGCCTGGGCCGTGCCTGTGCCGGTCGACGATTTGACATTGGCGGTTCCCGTCGTGGTGTTGCCCCAGACCGTCGTGCCCGCGTCTTGATAAAGCTGATAGCCGATGGTGTAGGCGGTTCCGCCCACGGTGGCTGTCATGACGCCTGCTCCATTGTCCGTGGCCCCGGTAGAGGTGGACTTCAGACCGATGGTGTAAGGGGTTTGATTGGTGCAGGTCACGGAAAAGCCGCCATTGCTGGCGCTGATCGGGCCGGCTGCGGTCGATGCGTTGCTGCCGAAATCCAGGTCGGTGCTGGCGCCGGTGATGGCGCAATTGCTGGTGATGACGATCTTGGCGTTGAGGCTTCCGGTGGCCGTGGCCGCCGAGGCGGTCGCGGATAACGATACCCCGGCGATCATTGCGATGGCGGTGAGCAGTAATTGGCTGGTTTTCATGATGGTGTCCTTTATTCGATTTTGAGAAAGCGGGCTTCTGGAATTGTTGGAAAGAGCTGTTGAGTTGCTAAGGGGCGGGCTGGCGCTACATTGCATTGACCCTAAATATGTTCAGATATATTGATCAGCATCTAGGTATGAAAAAACTGAAAACAAGGCTACCGTAAAACACAAAAGCTTATGTTTATGGGATGGCTTGCAGGTGTAGCGGCGACGAGCTATAGCCGCGCGCAGCCAGACGCCGCACGAGCAAGCGCGGGTGTCATGGCTTCAAGGGATACGGTGCGACCGCCAAGGCGATGGCGATAACCGATGCGGCCGTATTGGCTACGGCCACGGTGCGTGGAAAGCGTTTGACTTTCATGATAGAGCCTGGACAGAGTGTTTATCAGCAAGGAAAAGCAAGTTTTATTGGCATTTCAACCAATAGTTTTTGCAATGGCTTTCCGCACCTGCCGCTTTTTTTTGAGTTGCCGCGCACGTGTGTCGCGCGGCGATTCAAATGGCTTTTATTGTCTGTCAAGCTCGCATACCCCGGATTCTACCGCCCAAATTTTGCCTTTTCAATCATTTTTATCCGGAAGCCCCACATTTCATCGAAAAGGGTTCCGAAGCGTCGTATTAAAGCGTCGAATTAATTAGACACTGGAAGCGGGCTTCATGAGCGTCTTCCCGCACGCGGCGGCGTAAAATACACCGCGCAATGACAATGCGGCTTTGCAAGATGCTTGCAAAGCCGCATGAATATTGGTCGGGGCGAAAGGATTCGAACCTTCGACCCTCTGGTCCCAAACCAGATGCGCTACCAGGCTGCGCTACGCCCCGACAAGAGCAAGATTATGGCACAACCACCATATTTTGTCCCGGCGGTGCCGGGCATCGGACGGACGGGAGCTTGGAGTCAGTTGCGGATGCGCAGTTGCGGCAAGGTATAGCGCTGATTCTTGTAGACCCAGTTTGGCCATAGCACATGCGCCAAGGCTTCTTGGGCCAGCTCGGGATCCAGCGTCGTGGGGGTGTAGGTGGCGGGGGCCTGGTAGACATATTGGCTGGGGCTGCGGTGGGGTTCCAGCACGATGAGCTGTTCGCCCCGCAGATAGCCGTAGTTTTCGTTGTATTGCATCAAGGCGCGGTCGCCGCCGGGGTGTGTCAGGTCCCGGCCCACCATGGGGTGTTCGGTTTGCAGGCCGGCGATGGAAAGCAGGGTGGGCGCCAGGTCGATCTGGCTGATCAGGCGGTCGTCGCGGCGCGCCTGGACATCGGCGCCGACGATCAGCGCGGGAATATGGAAATGCCGCAAGGGCACCAGGCTTGCGCCGCCCACCCGGGCGTCGTGATCGGCCACGACCAGGAACACGGTATCTTCCCAGTATGGCGACCGCCGGGCTTTTTCAAAGAATTGCCCGATGGCCCAGTCGGCATAGCGCACCGAGTTTTCGTTGGTGGCGGGGTTGCCCCGGGGGTCGATGCGGCCGGCCGGATATTCCCAAGGGGTGTGGTTGGTCACCGAAAAAGCCAGGGTCAGGGTGGGTTGGTCGGGCGGATTGCTGAGCAGCGCGTCCAGCTTGGCGAACATGTCTTCGTCCGAAGCGCCCCATGTGCCGACGAAGGCCGGGTTGTCGAAGGACGAACGCTCGTAGAGATCGTCGAACCCGTTCCCCAGGAAGAAGCTTTTCATATTGTCGAAATGCGCCTCGCCGCCGTAGATGAAGCGCGATCGGTAGCCGTGCTGTTTGAGCAATTGGGCCAGCGTGAAGAAATTGCTTTGAGCGCCCGACAAGCGCAGGGCCGCATCGGAAATGGTGGGCGGAAAACCCGCGACGACGGCCTCCAGGCCGCGCACCGAGCGCGTGCCGGTTGCGTAGGCGCGGGTGAAGTTCCAGCCGGTGGCCGCCAGGGCGTCCAGGTGGGGGGTGAGGTCGGCGCCGCCCAGATTGCCCACGAACTGCGCGCCCAGGCTTTCTTCGACGATGAGGACGATGTTCAGGGGACGCGCGCGCGCGGCTTGCGGCGCCTGCATGTGCAGGGAAGGAATGTCGCCGTCCTGGGCGGCGATGCCGGCGCACTGGTTGACGATGCGCAGCATGTCTTCGGTCGGCATATTGCCGTAGACGTCCGCGGCGGAGCGTTCGTTCTTCATGCTGTATACGGCGTAAAGAACGCTGTACAGCGAATTGAGCGGCAGGGTGTTGAGCATGCTGTCGCCGCAGTACGCCACCGACGACGGGTTGATGGGGCGGTGGCCCAGGGTGCCGCGTATGGCCAGCACGATGACGGCGCCGGCGACGAGGGTTGCGACTGGCCGCAGCCACCATGTCATGGGAGCGTCGGCCGGGCCTTGGCCGAACCACTCGAACCCCAGCCATGTCGCCAGGACGAGGATGAGGACGCCGCCGAAGATGACGGCTTTATAGCCTTTCCAGAGCATGCCGAAAACTTCCTGGGGATGCTCCAGGTATTCGACGTACAAGCGATTGGGGCGCGTGTCGTATTCGTAGATGAATTGCGGTGTGGAGACTTCCAGCAAAATCAGGAGGAACCAAGCAATGGTCAGCCACCAGCCCGTAATCGCCACCGCCAGCGGATAATGGCCCAGCCACGGAGACAGCAGGGCGGGAACGCCCGCCAGCATGGCGATCTGGATGGCATCGATGCGAAGGCCGCCCCTCAGAATGGGCCATATCCCGCCCGCGCTTTGCACCCGGCGCCACTGCCAGGCGGCCAGGAGGCCGCGGCTCAATGTCAGCAGGCCAAAGCCGCACACGATGAAGATCAGGGTTTGTAGACGCATGGAACGAGTGCTGTATTGAAAATATCGGATTATCGGGTTATGTTCGCTTTTTGCTTCCCAGAATCATACTAGCGTTTGGTTTTCCCCTTACCAAACTTATCACCGAGTCAGGCCGACACACGCAAATGCCAAAAACCAGATCGACGCCAGCAAAATCGGCTTCTCCGGCAGCTTCAACAATATTGGGCGGTTACGATTTTTCCGAGCAAGTCGGGCACTTGCTGCGGCGCGCCTATCAGCGGCACACCGCCTTGTTCCAGCAGGTCATTCCCGATACCCAGCTTACCGGTGCGCAATGGGTGGTTCTGTGCGCCGTCGAAGCCAGCACGGCCTGCTCGCTGAGCGATATCGTCAAGCAAACGGCCATCGACCAGGCGACCGCCCGCGGGATCATCGATAGGCTCAAATCGCGGCACTTGCTGGTGGTGCGCCAGGACGAGCGCGACCGGCGCAAGGTGCTGGTCAGTCTTACGCCGGAAGGCAAGAGCCTGGTGCAGTCCACCGTGCCGTTCGCCTTCGAAATCACCGAAAAGACTTTCCAGGGCTTCAACCCCGCCGAGCGCACAGCGCTCGTGTACCTGCTGAACAAAATGTGTCTTTCCGATTCGATCGACAGCGCCGAATAAATTCGGCAACCGCCAAGGCCGCCACAATTTGGCGGCCTTGTTTTTTTAGGGGAAATTAAAACGTATACGTGTTAATTACTGGGTTTTTTTCATCATCGCATCGGTTCTACAGAGGGGGAAATGCCTGGCGTTTTTTGTGAGTTCTGCTTGAAATTATTGGGGTTTTCTTGGGCTAATTGAATTTTTTTCGCAGTTTTTTAAAGATGAATCAAGGGTTTATCCCTAGGGCTACTTTTCTTTACTCGAAAAAACTACATGTGTACACTTCATTAGGCATTTCACTTTTTGACATCGCATCGTTGTTTCCGGCACAACGCCAACAGCGCTGCATCACGATAGGGAAAATACATGAAAGGCAAGAATCTATATGCATCGCTGCTCGGTGCGGCGCTGTTTGCAACGCTGTCCACAGCGGCTGTTGCACAAGGTACTATCAAGATCGGAGAAGTAAACAGCTATAAAACACAGCCTGCGTTCCTGGGCCCGTATAAAAACGGCATGGATCTGGCCATCGACGAAATCAACGCGGCGGGCGGCGTCAATGGCAAGAAGCTCGAGCTGATCACCCGCGACGACAACTCCAATACCGGCGATGCCGTCCGGGCGGTCGAAGAGCTGGTTTCGCGCGACAAGGTCGATGTGCTGACCGGCACCTTTCTTTCCAACGTAGGCCTGGCCGTCACCGACTACGCCAAGCATAAAAAAGTGTTTTTCCTGGCCAGCGAGCCCCTGACCGACAAGATCGTCTGGGCCGACGGCAATCATTACACGTTCCGCCTGCGTCCTTCCACCTACATGCAAGTGGCCATGCTCATTCCCGAGGCCGCCAAGCTCAAGAAAAAACGCTGGGCGCTGGTTTATCCCAACTACGAATACGGCCAGTCGGCCGCCGCCACCTTCAAGAAGCTCCTGAAGGCCGCCCAGCCCGACGTCGAGTTCGTCGCCGAGCAAGCCACGCCGCTGGGCAAGGTCGATGCCGGCAACGTGGTGCAAGCGCTTTCCGACGCCAAGCCCGATGCCGTGTTCAACGTACTGTTCGCCGCCGATCTGGCCAAGTTCGTGCGCGCCGGCACCGAGCGCAATTTCTTCAAGGGCCTGTCGGTGGTCAGTCTGCTTACGGGCGAGCCCGAATACCTGGATCCGCTGGGCTCCGAGACTCCCGAGGGCTGGATCGTCACGGGCTACCCGTGGTATGCCATCGACACGCCCGAGCACAAGGCCTTCCTGGCTGCCTACCAGGCCAAGTATCACGACTACCCGCGCCTGGGCACCATCGTCGGCTATAGCGCAATCAAGTCGCTGGCCGCCGGCATGAAAAAGGCTGGATCGACCAAGACCGAAGCCATGATCAAGGCATTCGAAGGCCTGAAGCTGGATACCCCCCTGGGCCCCATCGAATACCGCGCCATCGATCATCAATCGACCATGGGCGCCTACGTGGGCACGCTGACCAAGAAGGACGGCAAAGGCATCATGACGAACTTCCGTTATATCGACGGAGCCGCCGTTCAGCCGACCGACGCTCAAGTCAAGGAATGGCGCCCCGCCAGCGCCAAGTAAAAGGCCAATTTGGAACCGGCGCGCCGCCTCCTGGCGGCGTGCTGTTCTTCTACAGGTGGTAAAAGATGGATTTGTCGGGATTGATCGTCCAGTTCCTGAACGGGCTGGCGGAAGCTTCATCGCTGTTTCTGGTGGCGGCGGGGCTGTCTCTTATTTTTGGCGTGACGCGTATCGTCAACTTCGCCCATGGCTCGCTGTACATGCTGGGCATCTATGTGGCGTACACGGTGGTCCAGTCGATCGGGCATACCCCGCTGGGCTTCTGGTTCGCCATCATCGCCTCCGCGCTGCTGGTGGGTGCGCTGGGCGCGCTGATCGAAATCATACTGTTGCGGCGCATCTATCGTGCGCCGGAACTCTTCCAGCTGCTGGCCACTTTCGCGCTGGTGCTGGTCATCAATGACGCCGTGCTCTGGATCTGGGGGCCGGAAGACCTGCTGGGCCCTGTTGCTCCGGGTTTGAACGGCTCCATCCAGGTTCTGGGCCGCTATCTGCCCAAATACGATATTGCCCTGATCGTCATCGGGCCGCTGGTGCTGGGTTTGCTGTGGCTGCTCCTCCGGCGTACCCGCTGGGGCACGCTGGTGCGCGCGGCGACCCAGGATCGTGAAATGCTGGGCGCCCTGGGCGTGAACCAGGCCTGGCTGTTTACAGGTGTCTTCGCCTTGGGGTCTTTTTTGGCGGCTCTGGGCGGCGCGGCGCAAATCCCCCGCCTGCCGGCCAATCTTACGCTGGATCTCAGCGTCATCGGCGATGCGTTCGTGGTGGTGGTGGTCGGCGGGATGGGCTCCATTCCCGGCGCCTATGTCGCTGCGCTCATCATTGCCGAACTCAAGGCATTGTGCATTGCCCTGGGCACGGTCGATATCTTCGGCATCAGTTTTGCGTTTCCCAAGCTGACCTTGGTCGTGGAGTTCATTTTCATGGCCATCGTGCTGGTGTTCCGCCCATGGGGCCTGTTCGGCAGGGTTCAGGCGGCAAGCCGCAACTCCGCGCCCATCGAAGCTCCGCTGCGTCCGGCCCGCACGCCTTTCAAGGTGTTCATTGCGATCGTCGTGGTGGCGCTGGCGGTCGTCCCGTCGCTATCGAACTGGCTGCCTTATGGCTCGGTGCTCATGCTCGACATCATCGTGGCGGCCCTCTTCGCGCTGAGCCTGCATTTCATGATGGGGCCGGGCGGCATGCACTCGTTCGGCCATGCCGCGTATTTCGGCCTTGGCGCATACGGCGCCGCGCTGCTGCTCAAGGCCGCCGCCTTTTCCATGGGCTGGTCGATTGCGCTGGCGCCGCTGATAGCCGGTGTCGGAGCCCTGGTGTTCGGCTGGTTCTGCGTGCGGCTTTCGGGCATCTACCTGGCCATGCTTACGCTGGCGTTCGGCCAGATCGTGTGGTCCGTCGTTTACCAGTGGGATGCGTTCACCGGCGGTTCCAACGGCGTGGTGGGCGTCTGGCCGGCCTCCTGGCTCGAAGGCGACGCCTATTATTATTTTTCGCTGGGCGTGGTGCTGATCTCGGCCATCGTCCTGCGCCGCATCCTCTTCTCGTCCTTCGGCTACGCCATGCGGGCCAGCCGCGATTCCACCCTGCGGGCCGATGCCTTGGGCATCAACGTCAAGCGCGTCCAGTGGGTGGGCTTCGTCATCGCCGGCATATTCGCCGGCCTGGCGGGGGCGCTGTTCGTGTTTTCCAAAGGCGGCGCGTCGCCCGAAATCATCTCGGTTTCCAAGTCGGTGGACGGCCTGGTCATGGTGCTGCTGGGCGGTGTCCAGACCCTGCTGGGACCGGCCGTGGGCGCCGCGGTCTTCAAGGTTCTGCAGGATTATTTCATGGGCATCACCGAGTATTGGCATGCGCTGTTCGGCGGCGTCATTCTGTTGCTGGTGCTGGCCTTCCCGCAGGGTATAGCCGGGTACTTCAAGCAATTGTTCGAGACTTCCGGCGGAAGTGTTGGGGCCGTTGGGCGCCGTATTGGCAAGAGAGGGCAGAATGAGCTTGCTTGAGGTTCGGGACTTAAAGAAAAAATTCGGCGGCAACCTGGCCGTCGACGGCATCAGCTTCGATCTGCAGGCGGGCGAGCTGCTGGCCCTGATCGGGCCCAATGGCGCGGGCAAGACGACGACCTTCAATATGGTGGGCGGGCAGTTGCGGCCCACCGGAGGATCCATCAAGCTCAATGGCGCCGAACTCACCGGACGCGCGCCGCGCCAGATCGCCTACATGGGCGTGGGCCGCACCTTCCAGATCGCCGCGACCTTCGCCTCGCTGACCGTGGTCGAAAACGTTCAAATGGCCCTGCTGGCGCACAACCGCAAGATCTACTCGTTCTGGCGCACCGCCGCGTCGCAGTACAAGGACGAAGCCATGAACCTGCTCGACCAGGTCGGCATGGCCTCCCAGGCCGACCGGCCGTGCAGCGAGCTGGCCTACGGCGACGTGAAACGTGTCGAGCTGGCCATGGGCCTGGCCAACGACCCCAAGCTGCTGCTCATGGACGAGCCCACCGCCGGCATGGCGCCCAAAGAGCGCAACGAACTGATGGCGCTGACCAAGCAACTGGTGGTAAGCCGCAATATGGCGGTTCTGTTCACCGAGCACAGCATGGACGTGGTGTTCGCCTACGCCGACCGCATGATCGTGCTGGCGCGCGGCCGCCTCATCGCCGAGGGCGGCGCCGAAGACATACGCAACCACCCCAAAGTGCAGGAAGTGTATTTCGGCACAGGAAAAACGTTCGAGAAAAAAGAGGCCGAGGCTGTTCAATGAGCACTACCCAGCATGACCCCAGCGCACCGCTCCTGACGGTGTCCCGATTGAACGCCTGGTACGGCGCCGCGCACATCCTGTTCGACGTCGACCTCGAAGTACGGCGCGGCGAAGTCGTGGCCCTCATGGGCCGCAATGGCGCCGGCAAGTCCACGACGCTCAAGTCCATCATGGGCCTCATGGCCAAGTGGAAGGGCGAAGTCAATTTCATGGGACAAAAAATCTCCGGCCGCCAACCTTACGAAATCGCCCGCGCCGGACTGGGCTTCGTCCCCGAAGACCGCCGCGTATTCGGCGACCTGACCGTCACCGAGAACCTGGAAGTCGGCCGCCAGCCCCCGCGCCATTGGCCCGACGGCGCCCCCGCCCTGGTATGGACGCCCGAAGCCCTGTATAAACTCTTCCCCAACCTCGGCGCCATGCAGGATCGCGGCGGCGCCTACATGAGCGGCGGCGAACAGCAAATGCTCACCGTCGCCCGCACCCTGATGGGCAACCCCTTCCTCGTCCTCCTCGACGAACCCTCCGAAGGCGTCGCCCCCGTCATCGTCGAACAAATGGCGCACATGATCCTGGAGCTCAAGAAACAGGGCGTAAGCATCCTCTTGTCCGAACAAAACGTGCATTTCGCCCAACTCGTTTCCGACCGCGTCTACGTCCTCGAAAAAGGCCAGATCCGCTACACCGGCTCCATGGACGAACTCGCCGCCAACGAAGAGGTTCGCCGGTCTTATCTGACTGTCTAGTTTCGAGCCTGTGCTGGTTGAGT
>CALMPB010000234.1 GCA_937871985.1 uncultured Burkholderiaceae bacterium | reverse complement strand
TGCCGGCAATGGTAAAGCCGGTGCCGTCGGCGGCGGTGACCGAGACGTTGCGGCCGGTGCTCAGCGTTTCGTAGGCATAGCCGGCGCGTAGCTGCACGCTGGCTGGCCGAGTGCCGTGGGCCAACATGAACGCGTAGTCCAGCGTCACGCCGACATACGGCTGCAGGCTTTGCAGATGCTGGTTGGCCACCCCCAGGTTTTGGGCGGTGGGGCCGGATTCGTCCGTGCCCAGGCCGTCCAGATAGGCATAGCGCACGCCGATCCGCGGGGTGAGCGTGACGGCGGGGCTGAGTTGCCAGGCGCGGCTGGCCTGCAGCCCCGCGGTGAATTCCTGGCCATGGCCGTCGCCGCGGGCCGAGCCCAGCGCGCCGAAGGAACGCGTGGTCGAGGAGAAGTCGTAGGCGTAGCCCAGGGTGCCGGCCAGGGTGTAGGGGCCAAGGTTTTTAGCGCCATAGCCGGCGATGCGCAGGGTATCGAGCGTGCCGCGCGAACCGTTGCCCGATTCACTGATCTCGCCGTGGCTGTAGCCGCCGGCTATGCCGACCGTCCAGCCCTTCCATGGATGGTCGACGCCGGTCAGGAATCCGTAGTGCTGGTCGCGCGCGTCCGGAGCGCCGTGGTTGCCGTCGATGCGGGTGTCGGTGCCTTGCGCCTGAATCCACAGTCCGTTGCCCTGGCGTGGGCAGGCCGTGCTATCCGTGCCGCAAGGCCCGGCCAGCCGGTCGAGCAGGGCGGCATTGGCGCCTTGTCCGGCGCGCAAGGCCGACGAGCCCATCGCGCCGAAGATTGTTGCCTGTGTCGGCGCCACGACCGTCGAACCCGTCAAGTCCAGGTTCCCCGTAGCAAGTCCGTACAGCATCGACTGCGTCAGCCCCGCAGGCGTATTGCCCGTTACTGTCGAGAAGGAGCCGTCGACCGAGCCGGCGCTCACCAGGGTGTAGGATTTGGTGGTGTAGGTGCCCGGCGCATACAGCAGGTTCAAGGTGCCGGCCAGCGTGGCCGTGCCGCCCACCTTCAACTGGGAGGCCTCTGTTGGGCTGATCTCCATCTGCAGCGTGCCGCCGGGCGACTGCGTGTAGTTGCCGTTGATGGTCAGCGTGCCGATGGAACCGCCCGGCCATACCGTGCCCGTGTTGTCCACATTGCCCGCGATGCTGCCGTGGCCGCGTAGCGTGCCGCCGACATTGACCTGCACATCGCCCCCGATGCTGGCCGAGGGGTGGCCGGCATCGCCCACCGCCAGCGTGCCGGCATTGACTGTGGTGAGGCCTGTGTAGGTGTTCGCACCGTTCAGGGTCAGCATGCCCGTGCCGGTCTTGGTCAGGCTGCCCGTGCCCGTGATGGCGCCGTCGTAAGCCGTGTTTTCCGATTGATCCACGGTCAGTGCTGCCGTGTGCAGGGCGACGGTGCCGCCGGCGCCTGAGAGCGACGACATGGTGAGTGTCGGAATCGTTCCCAGATCCAAGGTTCCGCCATTGACGGTGTAAACGGTGCTGGCGCCGAATGCCGTTGCCGAGCCTGCCTGCAGCGTGCCTTGATTGACGGTGGTGCTGCCCGAGTAGGCATTGTTGCCGCTCAGGATCAATGTGCCGGCGCCGGTTTTGGTCAGATTGCCCGAGCCGGAGATGGCCCCGCTTGATGTGCCGTCGCTGGTCTGGTTGAACTCGAGCTCGGCATTGTCGACGATGTCGCCTGGCAGGCTGGCACTGCTGCCCACAAGTCGTCCCGACGTAAGAGTGGTGCCGCCCGCGTAGCTGTTTTCACCGCCTAATGTGAGCGTTCCGGCCCCCGCCTTGGTCAAGCTGCCGGAACCCGAAATATCCGCAGCGAGGGTCGACGAGTCCGTGAAATCGGCAACGATCTGGCCGTTGTTGATGATGGAAGTGCCGACGAACGTGCCCGATAGGCCGCCCGAGCCCAGGTTGAACGTACTCGAAGGGTAGATCTTCATTATGGAGGTGGTCACGGAGCCTCCGTTGCGAAGGTTCAGCGTGCCGGCGCTTGCGTAGCCGAGAAAAATATTGCCGACACTGTTCCAACTGGAGCCGTTGCCATCCACGGTGATGGTGGTTCCGCCGGCCCCGGCATCTCCAATGATCGCCGAACCCGTCGCCAGGCTGCCACCCGCCGTCACGTCTATCGCCGTGCCGCCGGCCCCGCTATATGTCCAAAAATAGGAACTTGATCCCGCGTCCCAGCTCGATCCGGCTCCGCTGATGGAAACATGCGTCAATTCACCGGAAGTGCTCTTTCCGAAAAAGGCGCCGGACGTGGTGAGGGTTCCTCCGTTCTGGATGGTCAGCGTTCCCGATCCCGTGTCATTGGCCAGATAGAACTGGCCGCCGGCCGTGACCGCGCCGTGATCGTCAATATTCAGGGTGCCGTCGCCATTGACGCCGATCTTCATTCCGCCGCTTCCCACATCCCAGCGGGAACCCGTCCCGGTGACCGTGACATCGCCCGAGCCGTTTGCGCTGAATCCGACGAGAGCGCTCTTGCTCGCAAGGGTTCCGCCGTTTTTGATGGTCAGGGTGCCATGTCCCGCGCTGCCAACCGTGGTACCGCTGGCGGAGAAATCCACCGAACCGCCATCGATCGCCAAGGTGCCGGCGCCGGTCGAATCGACGCCAAGGGTCAGGCCTTGGAAACCGCTTACGACGCCGCCCGAATTCACGTCCAATTCACCGGTGCCTTCGTAGCCGATATATAAATTGCCGGGATACCCAGTGGGCCCGGTATTTTCCAAAGTCGAGGTTCCCGATCCGCCTCCGACGATCACGGTTCCGCTGCTGCCCGCCTGATTGCCGATCAGCACCGTGCCCGCTGTCGTGCCGGTGGTATTGACGGTGCCGCCATCGGAGATGGAGAGCTTCCCCGTCCCGGTGTCGCCGACGATGATGGCGCCGCCGCGTTGATTGAATCCTATCGAATTCCCTGTGTTGACCCAGGTAGCGCCCGAACCCGAGACATCGACCTCGCCGTCGGAATCGATGACCGCGTTCGAGGAACTCGCCGTTCCGCTTGTGATTTGCGCGGTGCCTCCTGTAACGTTTATGGGCGTACTGGGACCAGGCACCAATGTCGACGACCAATTTACCGTGTCGAACCAGGACCCGAGGCCTCCAAGCCAGTTGGCGTTTAGCGGGGTGCTTAGCGCGGGCGTGGGAAGGGCCATCATCACGAAGGAGATGCCTGCGAGCGCCGTCGCCAGCTTCGGGTTGCGCCAGCGGATACGGGATTCGATGCTGCTCATGTGCGGGCGGAAGGCCAAGGCCGGCCTCGATGCGTTCGCCAATGGTTTGATTTGTAGACTGGAAGTGATTGCGTTCGTCATTAGTTTTGTTATTCGAAAGAAGCGAGGGAGCGAAGATATAAATGGAGTACCTCTTGCTTACAATTGAATACTTTTTTTGCTTACAAAATCCTTTTCCACTGAGGCTTGTATTGGCAGGCCATGCACAAAACTATATAATTTTAATTATATAGAGGGCGTTATGATCACTTTCAAATTAACCACAGTCGGTGCATCGGAAGGCTTTATTGTCAACAAGGAAGCCAAGGCGAAATTGAACGTTCAAAAAGGGGATACGCTTTTCCTTACCGATGCCCCTGACGGCGGCATGCGCATCACTCCCTATAACCCTGATTTCGAGCGTCAAATGACCTTGGCTGAGCAAATCATGAGGGAAGATCGGGAGATCCTGCGAGTGCTCGCTAAGTGACCGCCTGGCGCTGGGCCAACCGTGATGTCGTCTTTGCAATCCATGACGCGCAACTTGTTCAGCACGGAGGCTTGGACGGAATCAAAGATACTAATTTGATCGATTCCGCCCTTGCGCGGCCTCAGCAACTGGACGCCTACGGCGATCCACCGCCCGATGTGTTCGATTTAGCAGCGGCCTATGGCTACGGCATTACAAGGAGTCATGGTTTCAGCGACGGCAACAAACGCACCGGATGGATTCTCATGCGTTTGTTTCTGGTCGACAATGGCGTAAAAATCCAGTACAGCGCGCGGGATGCCATTGAGGTCATGCAGGGAGTCGCCGCAGGCGCTCTCAGCGAGCAAGAGTTCGCGCAATGGCTGCG